>CALSAF010000024.1:0-38663 GCA_943372805.1 Rhizobium sp. Q54 | reverse complement strand
TGGCTTTCGCATTCACCAGTGGTGCTTCAGGATGCAGATGCAGGCTTTTATCGCCGTTTCACAGGGTCTCTCGGCCAGCAGGTGCGCTATCTTCAGCGACGCGTAGACTCGCTGCCCGACGGCCTGCCCCGACTGAAGGCACGGATTGCGATCGCCATGGCATCGATCGCCGCGGAAGCACGCCCCGCAGTCGTGCGTCGTGCGGGTCGGCTTCTCGACCGGGAGCTCGAGCGGCAGGTTCTGCCTGACGGCAGCCATGTCTCGCGCAACCCCCAGGCGTCAGTCGATCTGCTCTTCGATCTTTTGCCGCTGCGGCAGAGCTACATCAATCTCGGTCATGACGTGCCATCGAAGCTGATACCAGTCATTGACCGAATGTATCCCGCCGTGCGGTTCTTCCGGCATAGCAGCGGCGATCTTGCGTTGTTTAACGGGTCCAGTTCATCACTGGCAACCGATCTGATGAGCGTTCTCCGATATGACGAAACGGCCGGCCAGCCCTTTAAGGCCTTGCCACATGGTGGCTATCAGAGGCTGTCCGGTGGCGATACGATCATTCTCGTTGATGCCGGCAAGCCGCTTTCGACGCGCCTTTCCGCGACTGCGCATGCGGGCTGCCTGTCGTTTGAACTGTCCTCGGGGCGCAATCGGTTCATCGTCAATAGTGGGTCGCCTCGGTTTGCAGGGGAGCGGCTCCGCCAGCTGGCGCGAACGACCGCTGCACATTCGACGGTGTGTATCGGCGACGTCTCTTCCGCCCAGATTACACGATCGTCGCATCTCGGCCCGGTGATGCTGTCCGGTCCCTCGAAGCTCGTGATCGACCGTCAGACGGGGCCGGATGGGAGCGATCGCCTGTCGGCACGTCACGACGGCTATGTCAGGCGTTTCGGTGTGATGCACGAACGCGAAATTCGCATCAACGAGCAGGGTACGAAGATTGCCGGACGTGACAGGCTCCTGTTGCCCGATGGGTTACCGACACCGAACCTGCCCAATGCCGAGGTGATAGCGCGCTTTCACATTCATCCGTCTATTGCAGTGGAACGCGCCGATGATCGCCGGGTCCGGCTCGTCGCTCCCGATGGTGAAAGCTGGACCTTCTCAATACCGGTTGGTCAACTGATGCTCGGCGAGGACGTATTCTTTGCAGATGTCTCGGGCATTCGGCCCTCGCAGCAGCTGGAAATCCAGTTCGACGGGCCGGAAATCCGCTGGTTTCTCGCTCATCACTCGTGAGACCTGCGATCTTGCGGTTTCATCAGGGATGAACCTGTGCTAGGCGGCGGCATCGCGCCCGCTGCCGCTTTTCTGGGCGCCTCGCCAGCTCGGAGTGAACCCATGGCCGTCGTATCCAAGAAGATTCCCGCCCCTGACCTCGTCCGCGTCCGCACCGCGCTTCTTTCGGTGTCCGACAAGTCCGGTATCGTCGAGTTTGCCCTGGCATTGCACCAAGGCGGCGTACGCCTGCTGTCGACCGGCGGCACACACAAGACTCTGGCTGCGGCAGGCCTTCCGGTCATCGACGTTTCCGAAATCACGGGCTTTCCCGAGATCATGGATGGACGCGTCAAGACGTTGCATCCGCGTGTGCACGGCGGCCTTCTGTCGATCCGTGACGACGCTGACCATGTCGAGGCGATGAAACTCCATGGGATCGAGGCGATCGACCTCTCGGTCATCAACCTCTATCCGTTCGAGCGGGTCAGAGCTGCGGGGGGCGATTACCCGACCACGGTCGAGAACATCGATATTGGCGGCCCCGCCATGATCCGGGCCTCTGCCAAGAACCACGCCTATGTCGCCGTCGTTACCGATGCGGCGGATTATCCTGAGGTTGTTGCCGCTCTCGCTGACAATGACGGGCAAACGACATATGCGCTGCGTCAACGTCTCGCGGCCAAGGCCTATGCCCGGACCGCAGCCTATGACGCTGCCATTTCCAACTGGTTCGCGGAAGCGCTTGAGATTGACATTCCGTCTTACCGGGTTGTCGGGGGCGCGCTGAAGGAGAAGATGCGCTACGGCGAGAACCCGCATCAGAGCGCCGGTTTTTACGTGACGGGTGACAATCGTCCTGGCGTTGCGACAGCCACCCTTCTCCAGGGGAAGCAGCTCTCCTACAACAACATCAACGATACCGATGCCGCCTTCGAGCTGGTGGCCGAGTTCCCTCCGGAAAATGGTCCGGCCTGCGCGATCATCAAGCACGCCAACCCCTGCGGCGTCGCGACCGGGTCGAGCTTGGCCTCGGCCTACAAGCGAGCACTGGCCTGTGACAGCGTCTCGGCTTTCGGCGGCATCATTGCGCTCAATCAGCTCCTCGATGCCGAGACGGCCCAGGAAATCGTCAAGCTCTTCACCGAGGTGATCATCGCGCCGCAGGTGAGCGATGAAGCCAGGGCGATCATTGCTGCGAAACCAAATCTGCGTCTCCTGACGACGGGTGCCCTGCCTGATCCGCGTTCTGCCGGCATCATGGCCAAGACTGTTTCGGGCGGCCTGCTGGTGCAGAGCCGCGATAATGTCATGGTCGAGGATCTCGACCTCAAGGTCGTGACGAAGCGAGTTCCCACGACGACGGAGCTGGAGGACATGAAATTTGCCTTCAAGATCGCCAAGCATGTGAAGTCGAATGCGGTCATTTATGCGAAGGATGGTCAGACCGCAGGTATCGGCGCTGGCCAGATGAGCCGCGTCGATTCTGCCCGGATCGCTGCTCTGAAGGCTGAGGATGCGGCCAAGGCTCTGGGGCTTGCAGCCCCACTTACCAAGGGGTCCGCCGTGGCGTCGGAGGCATTCTATCCGTTCGCAGACGGTTTGCTGGCTGCTATTGCTGCGGGTGCAACGGC
This sequence comes from Rhizobium sp. Q54, assembly GCA_943372805.1. Classification (GTDB taxonomy): domain Bacteria; phylum Pseudomonadota; class Alphaproteobacteria; order Rhizobiales; family Rhizobiaceae; genus Allorhizobium. The sequence goes on along the minus strand of CALSAF010000024.1, from coordinate 35,811 downwards.
GGTCATTCAGCCAGGTGGCTCGATGCGGGATGACGAGGTTATCGCGGCTGCCGACGAGCATGGCGTTGCCATGGTCTTCACCGGTGTGCGCCATTTCCGCCACTGACCACTTCTATCCTCAAGGCAATCGCAAAAGGCTGGCGGAGTAATCCGCCGGCCGTTTTCGTGTAGAGGCACCCGCTCAATCTTCTCTTGCGGGATAGCTCGTCCTCCACAGCAGCACCAGGCCACCGATGAGGAAGACAAGCAGTGTTGCCATTCCGGCACGTGCAGAGCCGGACCAAGCCGTGACAACCGAGAAGGAGAGTGTGGCAAGGAAGCTGGTGGCACGACCTGACAGAGAGTAGATCCCGAAATAGCGACCTGCTTCGTGGAGTTCCACGCTGCGCGCCAGATAGGATCTCGATGAAGCCTGGACTGGCCCGAAGGACATCCCGATCAACAGCCCATACAAGACATAGGCCTTCTCCGCTGGCGTTGCAAACAGGCCATCGGTGCCGGTGACCGGTAGCTGGATGAGCCCAAAGAGGGTGAAGTCGGTGCCGGTCGAGATGATGCCGAACGTCGCAACGATCAGCATGCTGAGACTCACCAGCACCACCACCTTCGAGCCAAGCGCCCTGTCCACGCGCCCCGCCACCAGGCAACCGAAGATCGCCACGACATTCAGGATGATGCCGTAGATGCCGATTTCCATCGTCGACCACCCAAACATTGCAGCTGCAAACACGCCGCCCAACACGAGAAGGCCATTCACGCCATCCTGATAGACCATTCGGGCAATCAGGAAGCGCAGGATGTTCGTCCTGTGGCGGAGTTCGCGAAGAGTCGATCTGATCTCCCGCAATCCGGAGCGGATCGCTGAAGCCAATGGCTTGCCCTTAGCAGCGTCTGGCGTGAAGAGAAACATCGGAAGTATGAAGAGCAGATACCAGACGGCAGAGATCGGGCCCGTGATCCGGGCGTCCTCGCCTGCAGCAGGATCCAGCCCGAAGAGCGGCTCCATGCCGATCAGAGTCTTGCCGGTCGATGGGTTGCCAGCGAGGAACAGGACGACGAAGATTAGCACAATGATGCCGCCCATGTAGCCCATTCCCCATGCGATGTTGGAGACGCGGCCCACATCCTCCTGGCTGACCAGGCGCGGCATCATGGAATCGTTGAATACGATCGAAAACTCGGCCGCCACACTGGCGAGGATCATCAACAGCATGATGAACGCGACAGATGATCCGGGCGCAGCCGTCCAGAGCATCGCCAGGCATACAATCTTGATCAGGGCAAAGAAGGCGATCCAGGGTTTGCGGGCGCCGGATTCATCTGCAATTGACCCCAGGACGGGTGCGAGAATGGCGATAAGCACGCCCGAGATGGTCGCGGCATTGCTCCAGGCCGTCTGCGCGCTGACCGGGTCCTCGGTCATGCGCGACACGAAATAGGGTCCGAAGATGAATGTCGTCACGACGGTGAAAAAGGGTTGTGCCGCCCAGTCGAAAAACATCCAGCCACGGACACCCCTGTCTAGGGGACCGTGGCTGGGCCTTACATCTGCTCTTGTCGTCACGTGCACCCCCGCAGGCTTTCAGGCCCGGGACAGTGTCACCTCACGTGGTCTTGCGCAAGATCACCGAGCAGACCGGCGGCCACCGCCAGCTTCGATATGCTCGGTTCACCGCTGTCGACGATGGTCGCCAGTTCCTTGCCAATGCGATCCACGCGCACCTTGTCTGTTGCCAGCCAGGCCTTGACCGGCTCCGTTTCCTGACCGTGGCTCGTCAGAGCGGCGCAGACGATTTCTCGACGTGCCTGTCCAATACGGTCGAGGCTGCGCGTCAGGGCCAGGCTGTCGTAGTGGTCGGAGGTTTGAATTCGACCTGCATTGTCGATGAGCCTACCGATACGGAACGCCTCCGATACGGAGAAGAAACCGCGCATGGCAATGGCAAAGTTCGAACTCGTTTTTTCGGCGATCTGCAGGATCTCCGGAAGAAGCTGCATGATCTGAAGGTTGACCACGTCCGACGCGAGGCCTGCCGGCACACCCGCCTGCTTCAATGTGGCGATCTGATCATCGTAATGGTCGCGCAGCAGGGATGGCAGGACCTTCCGGAATACGGGCGTTGCCGAGGCAACGGCGGCACTCAGTTGTGCCACGGCGTCTCCGATGCTGCCCTTGGCAAGGCCGGTGTCAATCAGCAGCCTGGTCATCTGCCTGTAGACCCCCGAAACGAAGGCATATAGCTGATTCTGCGTCTGGCCCGGGATCTTCGCATCGAGCGCGTCGATCTTCCCCCACAATACCGTCAGATCCAGGGCGTCCCGCGTTACGAGGGCGGCCTTTACGACCTCGTTGGCTGCTGCACCGGTTGCATCACAAACAGAGACGACAAATCCTGGACCGCCGCGGTTGATCGCATGGTTGGCGAGCACTGTCGCGATAATCTCACGCCGCAGCCGATGTCCTGCGATATCCGTGGCAAATGTCTTGCGCATCGCCGCCGGGAAGTAGTTGAACAGCGTCGCTTCACAATACGGATCGTCGGGGAGATCAGACTCGATCAACTGATCGAAGAGAACGATCTTCGCGTAAGAGAGTAAAACGCCGATCTCTGGTCGCGTCAGCGCTTTGCCGGAGACGTAGCGTTCCGCAACGGCAGCAGCATCAGGAAGCGTCTCGACCTTGCGATTGAGACGTCCCAAGCCTTCAAGGTAATCCATGAGCCGGCTCAGTTCCTCGCGATTACCGGCCTCCTTACCTTCCGTCAACGATATCGCCAGTGACTGAAGATAGTTGTTACGCAGCACCAGCTCTGCAACTTCATCCGTCATTTCCGCGAGCAGGACGTTCCGTTTCTCGCGAGGCAGGCGGCCCTCTTGCATCGCAGGGCTGAGCGCAATCTTGATGTTCACCTCCACGTCCGAGGAGTTCACGCCAGCCGAGTTGTCAATCGCGTCGGAATTGCACCGACCGCCGTTCAATGCATAGGCGATGCGGCCCTTCTGGGTGACGCCGAGATTGGCACCTTCGCCGATCACCCGGGCCCGGACGTCAGTGGCATCAATGCGGATTGCGTCGTTGGCGCGGTCGCCGACCTCTGCATCGGTTTCTGACGCCGCCTTGATGTACGTGCCGATACCACCGAACCAAAGGAGATCGACCGGTGCCTTGAGGATGGCGGTCATGATGTCCATTGGCGTCGCCGAGGAGATTTCGAGCCCGATCGCGGCCGCCGCTTCCGGCGTAAGGGCCACGGATTTTTCGTTGCGCGAAATGATCATCGCGCCGGGCGACAGTGTGGACCTGTCGTAATCCTGCCAGCTCGAGCGCGGCAAGTTGAACATGCGTTTGCGCTCTGCGAAGGACGTAGCCGGATCGGGATTGGGATCAATGAAGATGTCGCGGTGATCAAAGCCAGCGATCAGCTTGATCTTTTCAGAAAGCAGCATGCCGTTGCCGAATACGTCACCGGACATGTCACCGACGCCTGCCACCGTGAAGGGCGTGGTCTGAATATCGGTATCGACCTCGCGGAAGTGGCGCTTGACTGTCTCCCATGCGCCGCGTGCGGTGATACCCATCTTCTTGTGGTCGTAACCGGCCGAACCACCCGATGCGAAGGCGTCGTCCAGCCAGAAACCTGCGGCTTGTGCAAGCCCGTTTGCCGTATCGGAAAAGGTCGCGGTTCCCTTGTCGGCGGCGACGACGAAATAGGGATCGTCGCCATCGGGACGCAGCGTATCTGCCGGTGGCGAAACCTCTCCGCCGACGATGTTGTCAGTGATCGAGAGCAGCGTTCGGATGTAGGTCTTGTAGGCCTCCGTTCCGGCGGCCAGCCAGGCTTCCCTGTTACTCTGAGACGGCAGGAGTTTCGGGAAGAAGCCGCCCTTGGCGCCGACCGGAACAATGACGGCGTTCTTCACCTGCTGCGCCTTGACGAGCCCCAGCACTTCAGTGCGGTAGTCCTGGGCACGATCAGACCAGCGCAAACCTCCGCGGGCGACCTTGCCGAAGCGAAGGTGCACACCCTCCACCTCGACACCATAAACGAAAATTTCCCTGAACGGGCGCGGCTCCGGTAGGCCGTCCAGCTTGTGTGGGTCGAACTTGAATGCGAGCATTGGTCGGTCGCTCTGCATGTAGCCCTTCTGGAAGAAGTTGGTGCGCAGCGTGGCCTCGATCGCATTGATGTAGCGACGCAGGATGCGGTCCTCGTCGAGACTCTTGACGTCCGACAGGCGGTTTTCCAGTGATTGCAGGAGTTCTGCCTGACGGCCCTTTCTAGGCTTCTCGGCGAGCGAAGGATCGAAACGGTTGCGAAACAGAGCTGCCAGATCCGAAGCGATTGTCGGGTGTTTGGTCAGTGTTTCCGACATGTATGACAGCGAATATACGGTCCCTGCCTGGCGGAGATATGCGGCATAGGCCCTGAGTACAGAGGCCTCACGCGCGTTGATGCCGGCGGAAAGGATGAGCCGATTGAAAGTGTCGTTATCCACTGCGCCGGTGAACGCAGCCAGGAAAGCTTCCTCAACCTGTGCCGCATGCTGCGCAATCTCAAAGGACACACCTTCGGGTGCCTGCAGTTCCATGTCGTGCAGGACCACGGAGCGCGGCTCCTTTCCGGACGGTCCGACGCCAATGTCGAAGGTACGTTCGCTGATGACGCTGAAGCCGAGGTTTTCGAGCAGTGGTACGCGGCGGGACAGGGGAAGATGGTCGCCCGCATGGAAAATCTTCAGGTAGAGCAGTGCGCCGTGTTCGGCCGCTACCTGATGGAACTCCAGCGACAGGGGCGCTCCTGCGAGGCAAGCCTTGATATGTTTCAGGTCACTGACCGCTTCCTCCGGCGTGAACGCTTCCTGGAAGGCCTGGCCGACATCAAGCGCTGGTGCATCGGCGCCCGCCAGTGCGGCAAAGCGGTCGCTCCAGCGAGCGGTGATCTCGCGAACCGCGTCTTCGAGCGTCGCCTGCGGAATCTGGGGCGTGGCGCCTTCGCGCCGTCCGATGATGATGTGGACGCGAGCCACGCCGCCTTCCGGAAATGCCGGGTAGAATGCGGATACGTGCCCTTTGTAGACGGTTTGGAAATAGAGGCCGATCTTCTCGCGAACCATCGAGTTGTAGTCTTCGCGCGGAACATAGACGATCAGCGAAACGAAGCGATCGAAGTGATCGATGCGTGGGAGAACCCGGACCCGCGGACGCTCCGAGAGATCGTTGATCTGTTCACAGAACTTGGCCAGCAGATCCGGCGTAATCTGGAACAGGTCGTCGCGGGGGTAGTTTTCAAGCGTGTTCTGCAGCATTCGCCCCGAATGGCTGCGTGGGTCAAAGTCGAAATGGGAGACGACCTTTTCCACTTTCGCTCGCAGAAGCGGGATCTGGTTGACCGAGCGGGTGTAGGCCGTTGCGGTGAAGAGACCGACAATGCGCAGTTCGCCGACCACCTTGCCGCCGGGCCCGAACCGCTTGATACCCACGTAGTCCATATAGGCGCGCCGATGGACCACCGATTTTACATTTGCCTTGGTGACGATGAGGAAATCAGGCCCCTGCAGGAATGCGAGGATTTCCGGTGTCGTGGTGACCTGGTTCTGGCCCTGGCGCAGAACCAGTACATCCGGATCCGAAAGGATGCCGAGACCGCTGCCTTTTCCGCGTTCGACGGTCGCGTCGGCGCCTTCGCCGGAATAGACGTATTCGCGCATCCCTAGGAAGGTGAAATTGTTGTTGCGGAGCCATTCGAGGAAGGCGACTGCCTCGTCACGCTCGGGCTCACTCCGTCCTGCTGTCAGATCGCGCAATTCCGAAAGCGTTTTTTCCAGAAGGTTGAGCATTGGCTTCCAGTCGTTGGCGGCCATCTTGACCTGGCCCAACACATGCTGAAGGCGCTGTATGAGGTCGGCTGACTGCTCCAAGGAAAGCGATGCCAGATGGAGCTGGATATAGCTTACCTTGATTGCTCCTTCGGGGTCGGAATCCGGATTGGACAGGGAGATATCACCGCGCGGTGTCACAGCCAGGATAGGATGGACCGCCATATAGATGTCGCGGTAGTGGCTGGTCACCTCTCCCATCAGCGAATCGTAGAGGAAGGACTTGTTGTGATCGACGATAGACAGCACGCTGACGGGCAAGCCGCCCGGCTCCACGCCATCAATCGGTTCGATGCGTATATGAGGCGTTTCGCGGTCCCATCCGGCAATGTCCTGCGCGGCCTTTATGGCCGAGCGCGCCAGCATTTCCGGTTCGTAGCGGTCAAGGTCGTCATTGCTGGCGCGACCGAAGATCACATGGGGAGGAGCGAATGCGCCGCCCAGCTTGCGGGCGACCCCCTCAGCATTCTCAAGCAATTGATCCCGCTTTGTGTTGCCAGTCCTGCCCATTTTCCCCTCCGTAGCTCGCGCGTTTCGCGTAATGTTCCCGCAAATGGTTTGCGAAATTATGTATGGGACAGAAATATGAAAAAATCAGGCAAAAATATGCGGTCTATTTCGTCAATGGCCGGAAATTTTCACACGGAATCGTCACATCACAGGGTGAATGCCGGCTCTGAAAACGGAATGGCATAAAATGCACGGAAGAACAGAGGGTGCCGTTATCGTCATCTCCAGTCATGTGGTTCGCGGATCGGTCGGCAACCGGGCTGCCGTCTTCGCTCTTGAGACCCTCGGCCGACCTGTGTGGGCGCTGCCGACGGTCGTCCTGCCTTGGCATCCCGGCCATGGTCCTGCGACCCGCCTGCAGTTTCCCGACGACGACTTCGATCGGGTGATCGAAGATCTTGTCAATGCGCCCTGGCTCGGAGAAGTATCGGCCATTTTGTCGGGTTACTTCGGTAGTCCGCGGCAGCCCGCTGCCGTCAAGCGGCTCGTGACGGCAGCCCGCCAGCAGAATCCCGGACTTGTTTATCTCAGTGATCCGGTAATGGGAGATCTTGGCGGACTTTACGTTCCGGTCGAGACGGCAGCGGCCATTCGTGACTGCCTGATGCCGATTGCGGACATCGCAACGCCCAACCGATATGAGTTGCAATGGATGGTCGGCGGCGAACTGGCAAGCAACCAGGCGATCATCGACGCTGCGCTGTCGCTTGGGCCGAAGCGGATGCTGGTCACGTCGGCGGTGCCGATGATGGCCGGCGGGACGGGCAATCTTCTGCTCAGTGGCCGATCTGCCCTGCTTGCGGAGCATCGACTGATCGAAAATCCACCGAACGGCCTCGGTGACCTTCTCGCTGCTGTATTCCTGGCTCGGTTGCTGGACGGGGTGGATGAAGAGAAAGCGCTGCAATCGGCAACTGCCAGCGTCTTCGAAATTCTGGCTCGAACCGCAAAGCGTGGAGCAGACGAGCTTGCCCTCGAAAGCGATGCCTCGAGCCTGTCGACGCCGATGGCACTGGTGCAGATACGCCGTCTGCTTCATCCCTCTCAGCGAAAACCTTCTCGCCCTGAATGAAGCCAGACAGACATCGCTGCTCGCCAAGGTGTTGCCACGGTGGATCACGCGCTGTAATCGGTAGCCATGACCCAATTTCCTCCCGCCCTCCTCAACGGCTACCGCAATTTCATGGGTGGCCGGTATAGCGACCAGCGCGAACGCTATCGGGCGCTCGCCGAGCAGGGCCAGAAGCCCAACACCCTGGTTGTTGCCTGTTGCGATTCACGCGCCGCACCGGAGATGATTTTCGATTCTATTCCAGGCGAGCTCTTCGTGGTGCGCAACGTCGCAAACATGGTGCCCCCCTATGAGCCAGACGGGCAGTACCACTCCACTTCGGCGGCACTCGAATTCGCGGTTCAGGCGCTTAGGGTCCAGGACATCATCGTAATGGGGCACGGGCGTTGCGGTGGAATCCGAGCCGCATTGGACCCGAACGCCGAGCCGCTCTCGCCGGGAGATTTCATTGGCAAATGGATGAACCTGGTGGCGCCCGCGGCCGAGCAGATCCAGGGCAATTCCGACATGACCCCGGCGGAACGCCAGACGGCGCTCGAACGAATTTCTATTCGCAATTCGATTGCGAACCTGCGGACTTTTCCCTGCGTGAAGATCCTCGAAGAGCGCGGAAAGTTGCGCATTCACGGCGCCTGGTTCGACATCAGCAATGGCGAGTTGTGGCTGATGAACCCGATATCCCAAGACTTCGTTCGGCTGGATGTCGACGCTGCCATCTCGCTCGCCTGAACGGACCCATACTCTGGGTCACGGAAGCGAGCGGCGGCCCGTGATCGACCGCCGCCTTGACCTTTGTTACTCTGCGTCGATCCGTGCCGCAATATGGGCAATCGCCTGCTGGTAGACGGTTGCAGCGTTCCAGCCCTGAATGGCGACGAAGTTCGGTTCACCCTGCTGATACCCCGCACCTGGCTGCCAGCCATGTCCCTTCAGAAAGTTTGCTGTCGAGGAGAGCGCATCTGCACGTGAACGCACCATGTCGATATGGCCGTCACCATCGCCGTCCGCACCATAGAGAACCACGTTGCGGGGAAGGAATTGCGTCTGGCCGATTTCGCCATGGGCTGCGCCCTTGGCGTTAACATCGAGATTGCCCGCCTGAACGAGTTCCAGTGCAGCATAGAGCTGATTGGTGAAGAACTCGCTCCGGCGGCAGTCGAAGGCAAGCGTTGCGACGGCAGAGAGGGTGTGTTCCTTGCCGAGGAAGGAACCAAACCCGGTTTCCATGCCCCAGATTGCGATCAGCGGGCCGGCGGGTACTCCATAACGCTTCTCCAGTCTGGCGAACAGCGCGGCATTGTTCTTCTTCATCGTCTTGCCGCGATTGATGATCGTCTGGCCACCGCGCTTCTGCATGAACTGATCGAAGGATAGCTTGAAGCTCTTCTGCCCACGGTCAGCGCTGATGGTGCTGCGGCTGTAGCTCACCGTCGAAAACACCTTGTCGAGCATGCGGGGACTAAACCCCTGACCGGCGGCCTGCTGTTTGAACGCGGCGGCCCATTGCTCGAAGCCCTCGGAAGTATTGCTGCAGGTGGCCGCGGTTGCAGAGCCTGCGCCGACCAAGACGGCAGTTACGGAAATCAGGACCGCCGACAGAGTGGATGTCAGTCGCATTCATGCCTCATTACGGACTGTTGAAAAGGATCGAATCGGCCGCACCATGCCAGCGAAATATCATGATGTCATCCACCCAGCGCTAATGTAGGGCTGGCCGGCTTTCAAAACGGATCACATTTGCCTGAAACGCGGGAGGTTGGCTTTCCGACCCAAGCCGGAAAGCCCTTGTAGACAGAATATCAGGCCGCTGCACGCGGCTTGATCAGACCGCGATTGACCAGAAGCTCGGCGATCTGGATGGCGTTCAGAGCAGCGCCCTTGCGCAGGTTGTCGGAGACCACCCACATGTTCAGGCCATTTTCGACGGTGGCATCTTCACGGATGCGGGAGATATAGGTAGCGTCCTCACCGGCGCATTCGACCGGCGTGATGTAGCCACCGTTCTCATGCTTGTCGATTACGAGGCAGCCCGGGGCTTCGCGCAGGATGTCACGAGCCTGGTCGGCCGTAATCTCATTCTCGAATTCGATGTTGACCGATTCCGAGTGACCGATGAAGACCGGTACGCGCACGGCCGTGCAGGTCACCTTGATCTTCGGATCGAGCATCTTCTTGGTTTCGGCCAGAACCTTCCACTCTTCCTTCGTATAGCCATCTTCCATGAAGCTATCGATGTGCGGAATGACATTGAAGGCAATACGCTTGGTGAACTTCTTCGACTCGACCGGATCAGCAACGAATACGGCGCGTGTCTGGGTGAAGAGCTCGTCCATGCCTTCCTTGCCGGCGCCCGAGACGGACTGGTAGGTCGAGACGACGACGCGCTTGATCTTGGCGAAGTCGTGCAGCGGCTTCAATGCGACGACCAACTGGGCGGTCGAGCAATTCGGATTGGCGATGATGTTGCGCTTCTTGAAGTCGGCAATTGCATCCGGGTTTACTTCCGGAACGATCAACGGCACGTCGGCGTCGTAGCGCCAGGCCGATGAGTTGTCGATGACGACGCAGCCCTGGGCGCCAATCTTCGGTGACCACTTCTGGGAGATCGTACCGCCGGCTGACATCAGGCAAATGTCTGTGTCGGAAAAATCATAATTGTCGAGGTTTGAAACCTTCAGAACCTTGTCACCGAAGGACACTTCGGTGCCCTGCGAACGCGCCGAGGCGAGCGCCACGACTTCCGATGCCGGAAATCCGCGTTCGGAAAGTATATTCAGCATTTCGCGACCGACATTGCCGGTAGCGCCTACGACTGCAATCTTGAAACCCATGTCTATGCTCTCTTTCTGTCTCTCCGCGGATGGTGAGGGGGAAGCTCGCGACAGGACGCAACCTTCCTTGTCCCCGGCCGTGCCGGGGAGAGAGCGGTGGCCGAAGACGTCAGACGGTTTTCGTCGTCGTTTTGGCCTTGGTCGTGGATGCAAGAGAATGGCATGCGCCACCGGCAGCAGCGCGCTGCAGGATGTGGAATACCGCAATGGGTTGCCCGAAAGCGTGCATGGACCGAATTCCTCTTCGCGGCGAGGGATTACAAGGTTTTTGCCGTGAGTCAAGCCGAGTGTCGACTGGCCGCATCGAAAAGGCGCGATAGGCACTCCGTCGGCGTCTTCGTGTCACCGTGACACTGGACTGCTTGTCTCTCATTTGCGCGCGTGGAACAAGGAGATGATCTGGAGCCTTCCGAATGAGCCTTGATATACGCGACCTGACCCATGATGACCTTCCGGCCGTCACGACGATCTATGCCGATGCGGTTGCAAATGGGACGGCCAGCTACGAACTCTTGCCCCCCGACCTTCGAGAGATGTCATCGCGGTTTGAGGCCATTGTGGACAGGGGCTATCCCTATATCGCGGCTGTCGATGAGAGTGGCTGGCTCATGGGCTATGCCTATGTATCGGCATTTCGAACCCGGCCTGCCTATCGCTGGCTGGTCGAAGATTCGATCTATATCCATCCATTGGCGCGCGGTCGCGGGGTCGGAAAGGCCTTGCTGTTCGAGCTCCTCAAACGATCGGAGCACCTGGGATTTCGTCAGATGGTCGGGGTGATCGGTGGGGCAAGCGAAGCATCGATTGCCGTGCACCGCAGTTGCGGCTTCGTGTTAGCGGGGCGGCTGAGCGGCACCGGCTTCAAGCACGGGCTCTGGCTTGACACCGTCTTCATGCAGAAGTCGCTTGGCGAGGGCAATTCCACGCAACCCGATCTTCTGGCCTATCCCGGCACTTTGACCTGAAGACGTTCAGTCCAGACTCTTCAACGTCTTGTCAAAAACCTTGAGGACCTGTCGCAGATCGTGCCCACGTTTCAGAATACGGCCATCTGTCGCGATCACGGCAAATGCGCCCTGCTTGGCAGCGAGCTTCGGGTTCTTTTCTATTCGGTAAAGCGGATACTCGCCGGCGCGTTTGAAGACCGAGAAAACCGCTCTATCCTTCAGATGGTCAATCGCATAGTCGCGCCATTCGCCCTCACCGACCATCCGACCGTAGATCCATAGTATCGCATCCAGTTCGCGACGATGGAACGTGATTGGAAGGGGATCGAGGGATTGCCGATAAATGCCCAGATCGACCACACCGCTGGTCGCTTTCTCAGCACCGTCGTCTTCGTGGCGCTGCCCTTCCGGCTGCTGTGTCATCAATGCTCCACGAGCTCCGATTCATGACGGACGAATGACAGTGTGCCTGACATGCCCGAAATTGCAAGCTTATCGGGCATTGGGCCAAGGCTCATCCAGCGGCTTCATCGGCTTCGGCTCAAGAAGTGACCAAGCAGCAGTTCGCGCAGGCGGGTTGCAATGGGTGACAGCCGCTTTCCGCTGAGAGTAATCAGATGATAGGGTGTTACCACGATCGGTGTGTCCAGCCGCAGCGTGGTGAGGTTGCCGATGGGCGTCTGACGGCAGAGGAGGTCCGAGACCTCCCGCGACATCGGTGCGATCGCATTCGATGACGCCAGCATGGCGATCATCACAAGCAGCGACGTCGTATTGACGATATTGCGGGGGATCGGTGCGCCTTCATCGATGAATACGTTCTCCACGGCCTGCCGCAGCGGGGTACCGGGCGCCTGCATCACCCATGGGAAATGCGCCATGTCGGAAATGTTGAGCCTATCGACATTGACCAACGGGTGGCTTCGATGGACGACGATTTCCACCTCTTCCATTGTTGCGCCTTCGACATTGAACTGCCGTGCATCTATCCCGGCGGGAATTCGCCCGAGCACGAAATCGTACTGGCCGGACAGGAGGTCGCGGATCATCTCGCCGCTTGGTGCCACATCGACGTGGATGTCGACGGTCGACGCTTCCGCCTTCAGTGCTCGGATGGCCGGCACGACGTGACCGACCGCGCCTCCGGTGACAGCGCCGATCCGTACCGTACCCGTGAGGCCGCGCTGGATGGCCTCGACCTCGCGCGCAGCCTCGCGCATCTCTTCCAGAACGTTCTGCGCCCGGCGAGCCAGCGCGCTGCCAACCGCAGTCGGTTCCATGCCCTTCGGCGTGCGCAGGAAGATCGGCGATCCAACGTAGCGCTCGATTTCACCCAGCATCCGCGACGCTGCCGGTTGTGTTAGGGCAAGTTCTTGAGCTGCAAGGCTTAATTGACCCAATTCTGCGATCGAACGGATCAGGCTCAGGTGCTTCGGCTGCAATCGGTGAATATGAATCTCGGCCATAAACAACATATCAACCATGGTATGCACAAAGTCAAAATATTCATTTGATCGGTATATGGAGCACGATAAGACTCGCCACGGAGCTGGGGGCTGCCGCGTCAGCCGCTCGTTCTTGTTTCAGCGGGTGCCAGGAGGAGCTTGGCCTCGCACGGTATGACCAGGGAGGTTACCATGAAGAAACTTGGCGCCCTGATTGCGTCTTTCGCAATCGGCATCGCATCATTCGCACCCGCGTCCTTCGCACAGGACAAGGGTATGGTCGGCATTTCCATGCCGACGAAGACGTCGACCCGCTGGATCTCCGACGGCGAGACCATGGAAAAGCTGTTCAAGGACGCCGGCTACACCCCGGACCTGCAGTTCGCTGACGACGACATTCCGAACCAGCTCGCCCAGATCGAAAACATGGTCACCAAGGGTGCAAAGGTTCTCGTCATCGGCGCTATCGACGGCACGACGCTTTCCGACATCCTGCAGAAGGCTGCAGATGCTGGCGTGAAGGTCATCGCTTATGACCGCCTGATCCGCGACTCGGGCAACGTTGACTACTACGCCACCTTCGACAACTTCCAGGTTGGCGTTCTCCAGGCAACCAGCCTCGTGGACGGCCTCAAGGCCAAGTTCCCGGACACCAAGCCATGGAACGTCGAACTCTTCGGCGGTTCGCCTGATGACAACAACGCCTTCTTCTTCTACGACGGCGCAATGTCGGTTCTGCAGCCCCTGATCGACAGCGGCGACATCGTCGTCAAGTCCGGCCAGATGGGCATGGACCAGGTCGGTACGCTGCGTTGGGACGGCACTGTCGCCCAGGCCCGTATGGAAAACCTGCTTTCCTCGACCTACACCGAAGACAAGCTGAACGGCGCTCTGTCCCCGTATGACGGTCTCTCCATCGGTATCCTGTCTGCTCTGAAGGGCGTTGGTTACGGTTCGGGCGACATGGTCATGCCGGTGGTTACCGGTCAGGACGCCGAGCTTCCTTCGATCAAGTCGATGCTTGCCGACGAGCAGTACTCGACCGTGTTCAAGGACACCCGCGAACTCGCCAAGGTCGCAGTTTCCATGGTTGACGCCATCATGGGTGGCAAGGCTCCGGAGATCAACGACGAGAAGACCTACAACAACGGTGTGAAGGTCGTCCCGTCCTACCTGCTGAAGCCGGTCGCTCTCGACAAGGCCAATGCCAAGGACGTTCTCGTCGGCGCCGGTTACTACACCGCCGACCAGATCGACAACTGATCCTTCGGATCGCATCCGGGTCCGCGATTCGTCGCGGACCCATTTTCTATACGCATTGAGGGAGCTCGCGCCTTCGGCTAGATCTTTGGAGATCGCTGAATGAGCGCTGGAATTCTGCACATGGACAACATTATTCTCGAGATGCGTGGCATCACGAAGACATTCCCCGGCGTCAAGGCGCTGGACAATGTCAGCTTCAAGGTGCGCGAGGGCGAGATCCACGCACTGGTCGGCGAAAACGGTGCCGGCAAGTCTACGCTGATGAAGGTCCTGAGCGGTGTCTATCCCGCGGGAACCTATGACGGTGACATCTATTATGATGGCGAAGTTCGCCGCTTCGGCCGGATTTCCGACAGCGAAGAACTCGGTATCATCATCATTCACCAGGAGCTGGCACTGGTGCCGCTGCTGTCGATTGCCGAAAACATCTTCCTCGGTAATGAAATTGCCCAGAAGGGCGTGATTCACTGGCCTCAGACCTTTGCGCGGACGAAAGAGCTGCTGGCAAAGGTGGGCCTGAAGGATGCGCCGTCGACACGTATCACCGACATCGGTGTCGGCAAGCAACAGCTCGTCGAAATCGCCAAGGCCTTGTCCAAGAAGGTTCGCCTGCTGATCCTCGACGAGCCAACCGCTTCGCTGAACGAGACGGATTCGGACGCGCTACTGACGCTGCTCATGGAGTTCCGCAAGCAGGGGATGACGTCTATCATCATCTCCCACAAGCTCAACGAAATCCGCAAGGTTGCAGACCAGATCACTATCCTTCGCGATGGCGGCACGGTCGAGACGCTGGACTGTCACACCCAGGAGATCACGGAAGACCGGATCATCAAGGGTATGGTCGGTCGTGACATGGAAGACCGCTACCCGAAGCGCGAGCCGAAGATCGGCGACATGCTGCTCGAAGTGAAGAACTGGAACGTCTTCCACCAGAACCATCGCGATCGCCAGTTCCTGCACGACGTTGCGTTCAATGTCCGCGCCGGCGAAGTCGTCGGCATCGCCGGACTGATGGGTGCCGGGCGAACCGAGACGGCGATGAGCATCTTCGGAAAGTCCTGGGGGCACAAGATCACTGGTGACGTCCTGATGCACGGCAAGCCGGTCGATGTGTCGACGATCCCTAAGGCGATCGATGCCGGTCTCGCCTATGTGACGGAAGACCGCAAACATCTCGGTCTCGTCCTGCAGAATAACATCAAGGAAAACACCACGCTCGCCAATCTCAATGGCGTGTCCAGTGGCACGGTCATCGACGATCGCAAGGAAGCCAAGGTCGCTGCCGACTATCGGCAGAAGCTCAGGATCCGATCGCATTCGATCTATCAGGAGGCCGTGAACCTCTCGGGTGGCAACCAGCAGAAGGTCGTTCTTTCGAAGTGGCTGTTCACTGACCCCGAAATCCTGATCCTCGACGAGCCGACCCGCGGCATCGACGTCGGTGCGAAATTCGAAATCTACACTATCATCAACCAGCTTGCTGCCGAAGGTAAGGGCATTCTGATGATCTCGTCGGAAATGCCTGAACTGCTCGGCACCTGCGACCGCATCTACGTCATGAACGAAGGACGCATCGTCGCGGAATTGTCCAAGGAAGAAGCAAGCCAAGAGTCCATCATGCGTGCCATCATGCGCTCTGGGGAGAAACACTAATGGCCATCGACACAAGAACCGAAACCCCCAAGGTCTCCGTGGGCGACTACCTGCGCAACAACATCCGCGAATACGGACTGCTGCTTGCACTCGTCGTCATCATGTTGCTGTTCCAGGTCCTGACCGACGGCGTGCTCTTCCGTCCGGTCAACATCACCAACCTGGTGCTGCAGAACTCGTTCATCGTCATCATGGCGCTGGGCATGTTGCTGATCATCGTGGCGGGTCACATCGACCTTTCTGTCGGCTCGATCGTCGCCTTTATCGGCGGCATCTCTGCGATCATGCTGGTCAAATGGGGTTGGCATTTCTCGTTGGTGGTTCCGCTGTGTCTGGTCATTGGCGGCCTGATGGGTGCGGCCCAAGGCTACTGGGTCGCCTACCAGAAAATCCCCTCCTTCATCGTTACACTGGCCGGGATGCTGGTCTTCCGCGGCCTGACCTATGTGGTGCTTGACGGTCGCCCGATTGGTCCGTTCCCGAAGGAATTCACGCTGCTGTCGACGGGTTTCATCCCGGATTTCCTGTCTTTCACCGATCCCGCGGCGAGCCTGATCAAGAACTATGTGGCACTGATCGTCATCCTGGCACTGGTCGCGCTTTCAATCTATTCCGGCATGAAGAACCGCCGCCTGAATGAGGAACACGGCACCGAGAACGAACCTTTTGTGTTCTTCGCGATGCAGATGGGTATCATCAGCGTCGTGGCCATCTTCCTCGGCTATCAGCTCGCCACCTATCGCGGCCTACCGAACGTGCTCGTCGTCATGGGCGTCCTGATCGCGCTCTATTCCTTCGTGACCACCCGCACGACCATCGGCCGTCGCATCTATGCTCTGGGCGGTAACGAGAAGGCTGCGAAGCTTTCGGGCATCAACACCGAGAAGCTGGTCTTCCTCACCTTCGTCAACATGGGTGTGCTCGCAGCGCTTGCCGGCATGATCATCGCGGCCCGCCTGAATTCGGCAACGCCGAAGGCTGGCGTCGGCTTCGAACTCGACGTCATCGCGGCCTGCTTCATCGGCGGTGCCTCGGCTTCGGGTGGCGTTGGCAAGATCACCGGTGCAGTCATCGGCGCCTTCATCATGGGCGTCATGAACAATGGCATGTCGATCATGGGTATCGGCATCGACTACCAGCAGCTCATCAAGGGCCTCGTGCTTTTGGCTGCTGTCTTCTTCGACGTCTACAACAAGAACAAAGCAGTCTAAGGATAGGCTTATGTTTCTCTCGCAATTGAAGGCTGGCGGCATCATTTGCCGCCAGGGTGAGGCTGCGCGCCTTGTCCCAGGATTTGAAACGACCTACGACCTCGCCAAAGCGGCGATTGCCGCGGGCACCACAGTCGCAGCCCTGATCGAAAAGCAGGGTGCGGGCGACAGCGTCGACCTCTTGGCTCTTGCGGCCGAGGGCAAGCTCGACTGCCCGGTCCGCCACCCGGATCCGGCTCACATGTATCTCACCGGGACCGGTCTGACGCATACGGGGTCGGCCTCTGCGCGCGACAACATGCATGCCGATACGGCCGGCATGAGCGATTCGATGAAGATGTTCCGCATGGGCCTGGAAGGCGGCAAGCCCAAGCCTGGCGAAATCGGTGTCCAGCCGGAGTGGTTCTACAAGGGCAATGGTTTCAACGCGGTCGCTCCGGGCGAAGACCTCGTCTCGCCTTCCTTCGCGCTCGATGGTGGTGAAGAGCCTGAGATGGCTGGCTACTACATCATCGGCGAGGACGGCACCGCGCATCGCCTCGGCTTCTCCGTGGCGAACGAATTCTCCGACCACGTGACCGAGAAGATCAACTACCTCTTCCTCGCACACTCCAAGCTGCGCCCGGCCTCCTTCGGTCCGGAACTGCGGGTTGGTGCGCTGCCAGACCACGTCGAAGGCACGTCGCGCATCATCCGCGCCGGCAAGACCGTTTGGGAGAAGCCGTTCCTTTCGGGTGAGGCCAACATGTCCCACACGATCGCAAACCTAGAATACCACCACTTCAAGTATGCGCTGTTCTGCCAGCCGGGCGATCTGCATGTGCACATGTACGGCACGGCGACGCTCTCGGTCGCCGACGGTTTCGTCACCGAAGAGGGCGACGTTTTTGAAATCGTGTCCCCGCAATTTGGTCTTCCGTTGCGCAACCGCCTGGCAAAGGCTGCCGCGGAGACCGTCAAGGTGAAGATGCTCTGAGCGGATCGGTCAACCGACCCGCCCATTTCCCAGAGACAGGACGAAAGCCATGAGCAAGTTCAAACCGGCGGCCTGGCCGCGCCAACTGAGATCCCAGCACTGGTATGGCGGGACATCCCGCGACACGATCTATCATCGTGGCTGGATGAAGAACCAGGGTCACCCCCACGACCTCTTCGATGGTCGCCCGGTGATCGGCATCCTGAATACCTGGTCCGACCTCACCCCCTGCAACGGCCACCTGCGTGAGCTGGCTGAAAAGGTGAAGGCCGGCGTCTGGGAAGCTGGTGGTTTCCCGGTCGAGATCCCGGTTTTCTCGGCATCCGAAAACACCTTCCGCCCGACGGCGATGATGTACCGCAACCTTGCGGCACTGGCCGTCGAAGAAGCCATGCGTGGCCAGCCGATCGATGGCGCCGTGCTGCTGGTCGGCTGTGACAAGACGACCCCATCGCTGGTCATGGCGGCTGCGTCGACGGACCTTCCGTCAATCGTCGTCACCGGTGGGCCTATGCTGAACGGCTATTTCCGCGGCGAGCGCGTCGGCTCCGGCACGCATCTCTGGAAGTTCTCCGAAGCCGTAAAGGCGGGTGAGATGACCCAGGAAGAATTCGTCGAAGCCGAAGCCTCGATGTCCCGCTCCAGCGGTACCTGCAACACGATGGGCACCGCCTCCACCATGGCCTCCATGGTCGAAGCTCTCGGCATGGCGCTCTCCGGCAACGCCGCTATCCCGGCTGTCGACAGCCGCCGCAAGGTGATGGCTCAGCTTTCCGGCCGTCGAATCGTGCAGATGGTGAAGGACGACCTGAAGCCCTCCGACATCATGACCAAGGAGGCCTTCGAAAACGCAATCCGCGTCAACGGTGCGATCGGTGGCTCGACCAATGCGGTCGTGCATATCCTCGCCATGGCCGGCCGCGTCGGCGTCGATCTCACCCTCGATGACTGGGATCGCCTCGGTCGCGATATTCCGACGATCGTCAACCTGATGCCCTCGGGCAAGTACCTGATGGAAGAATTCTTCTACGCAGGCGGTCTGCCCGTCGTCATCAAGATGCTCGGCGAAGCCGGCAAGCTGCACAAGGATGCGCTGACCGTTTCCGGCGAGACCATCTGGGACGAGGTCAAGGATGTCCGCAACTGGAACGACGACGTCATCCTCCCGGTCGACAAGGCGCTGACCCAGCAGGGTGGCATTGTCGTCCTGCGCGGCAACCTGGCGCCGAAGGGCTGCGTCTTGAAGCCATCGGCCGCCTCCGCGCACCTGATGAAGCATCGAGGCCGCGCTGTCGTGTTCGAGGACATCGACGACTACAAGGCGAAGATCAACGACGAAGCGCTCGATATCGACGAAACCTGCGTCATGGTGCTGAAGTACTGTGGTCCGCGCGGTTATCCAGGCATGGCGGAAGTCGGCAACATGGGCCTGCCGCCAAAGGTTCTCCGCAAGGGCATTACCGACATGGTCCGCATCTCCGATGCCCGCATGTCCGGTACGGCCTACGGTACGGTTCTCCTGCACACCTCACCGGAAGCCGCACGCGGCGGACCGCTTGCGATCGTCAAAAATGGTGACTTCATCGAGGTTGATGTCGAAGCCCGTCGCGTCCATCTCGATATCTCCGACGAGGAAATGCAGCGTCGTCTGGCCGAATGGCGTCCACCGGTTGAGCCGCCGGCCAGCGGTTATGCGAAACTCTTCCACGATCACGTCGAGGGTGCCGATACCGGCGCCGACTTCGACTTCCTGAAGGGCTGCCGCGGTTCGCCGGTCGGCAAGGATGCACACTGAGGAACCGGATCATGGCAGATCGTATCCCGCTCGCGCTTGTCGGCGTCGGCAAGATTGCCCGCGACCAGCATATCCCGTCGATCGCTGGTGGTGACGACTTTGTCGTTGCCGCCGGCGTGAGCCGTCACGGCAAGGTCGAGGGTGCTGAGAACTTCACCGACTTCAATGCATTCCTGGCCGCACGGCCGGATATCAAGGTCGTGTCGCTCTGCACGCCGCCGGAAGTGCGGTTCGACATGGCAAAGGCTGCCATCGCTGCCGGGCGTCATGTGCTGATGGAAAAGCCTCCGGCAACCACGCTCGGCGAAGCGGAAGCGCTTTCGGAGCTTGCGGCGAAGGCCGGCGTGACGCTGTTTGCCACCTGGCATTCCCGCTTTGCGCTTGGTGTCGCTCCTGCTCGCCAGTGGCTCTCGGACAAGGTCATCCAGTCGATTTCGATCGTCTGGAAGGAAGACGTCCGCCGCTGGCATCCGGGCCAGGCCTGGATCTGGGAGCCGGGTGGCTTTGGCGTCTTCGATCCCGGCATCAATGCCCTTTCCATCCTGACCGAGATCGTTCCCGGCCATATCATGGTCGAGAAGTCGGTTCTCGAGTTCCCGGAAAACAAGAAGCAGCCGATCGCCGCTTCCATCGCCATGCGGACTGTCGAAGGCGCGCCGGTTACGGCCGATTTCGACTGGCGACAGGAAGGCCCGCAGACGTGGGACATCACAGTTCAGACGAATGCTGGCGAATTGCGTCTTTCAAAGGGTGGCTCGGAACTCTATATCGGGGGCGAGGAAAAAGCGTCCGGCCCGGATCGCGAATATGCGGGCATCTACGAACGCTTTGCCGATCTCATCCGCTCCCGCCAGAGCGACACTGACTATCAACCGCTGCGCATCGTGGCGGATTCGTTCCTCTGCGGGGAACGGAAAGTCGTCGCTCACTTCGAAGACTGAGAAGAAAAGGAGGGCCTCCCATGGCCTATACACCGACTGGAAAACACCTGATCGCCGGCAACTGGGTTGCTAGCACGGATACCTTCACCTCGTCGCCTGCCACGGGTCCCTCCCATACCTTCTCCAAGGGCACGCCTGCCCTGGTCGATCAGGCCGTAAGGGCTGCCGAAGAGGCATTTGAAACCTTTGCCTATTCGACGCGCGAAGAGCGTGCCGCCTTCCTCGACGCGATCGCCGATGAAATCGACGCCCGTGGTGATGCGATCACCGAGATCGGCTCCCAGGAAACCGGTTTGCCGGAAGCACGCCTGATCGGCGAGCGTGGCCGCACCGTCGGCCAGCTGCGCCTGTTTGCGGCGCATATCCGAAAGGGTGATTATCTCGACCGTCGCCATGATGAGGCCCTGCCCGACCGCAAGCCGTTGCCGCGTTCCGACCTCAGGATGGTTCAGCGGCCTATCGGCCCCGTTGCGGTCTTCGGTGCCTCCAACTTCCCGCTTGCCTTCTCGACGGCTGGTGGTGACACGGCCGCAGCACTGGCAGCCGGTTGCCCTGTCGTGGTCAAGGCGCATGACGCCCATCCTGGTACCGGCGAAATCGTGGCTTCGGCCATTGATGCTGCGATCAAGCGCTGTGGCGTGCATCCCGGCGTGTTCTCGCTCGTCCACGGCGGCAGCCGTGACGTCGGTCAGGCCCTTGTCCAGCATCCACTGATCAAGGCTGTCGGCTTCACCGGTTCGCTCGGTGGCGGTCGCGCGCTTTTCGATCTTTGCGCCCAGCGTCCCGAGCCCATCCCGTTCTTCGGCGAGCTCGGCTCGGTCAACCCGATGTTCATGCTGCCCAAGGCCATCGCCACTCGTGGCGAAACGATTGCCAAGGGCTGGGTCGGTTCGCTCACCATGGGCGCCGGCCAGTTCTGCACCAATCCGGGCATCGTCGTGCTGCTCAAGGGGGCCGACGCCGACAAGTATGTCGAGACGGCAACCGAGGCCCTCTCGGCGGTTGGTCCGCAGACCATGCTGACCGACGGCATCGCCGAAGCCTATCGCAAGGGTGCGACCCGGATTGCTGGCACCGAAGGTGTTCGTTCGGTCCTGACCTCGACCTGCGATTTGCGTAATGCCACGCCTTATCTCTTCCAGACGACGGCCAAGGATTGGCTCGCCAACCACGTGCTCGGCGAAGAAGTCTTCGGCCCGCTTGGTCTGATCGTGATTGCTGACAGTGAAGACGAAATGGTTGCCATGGCGCGGAGCCTTTCCGGCCAGCTGACAGCTTCGATCCATGTCGCCGATGGTGACGAGGCCCTGGCAAAGCGCCTGATGCCGATCCTGGAGCGCAAGGCTGGCCGCGTGCTGGCCAACGGCTTCCCGACCGGTGTCGAAGTGGCTGATTCCATGGTTCACGGCGGCCCCTACCCGGCTTCGACGAACTTTGGCGCAACTTCGGTTGGTACGCTGTCGATCCGCCGCTTCCTGCGGCCGGTCTGCTTCCAGGATATCCCTGCATCTCTGCTGCCGATCGATCTCGCCTAAGGAACCGCCGTGACCGCACCACCGTTTGCCGCGCTCGTCGATTGGGGCACCAGCAACCTTCGTATCTGGCTCGTCGACAGCCAGGGCACGGTCATCGGTGAGAGACAATCCGCTGAGGGCATGGGCAGCCTTGATAAGGCTGCCTATCCTGCCGTTCTGGAAGGTCATCTTTCGGCGCTCGGCGCAGCAGCCGAGCTGCCGGTTGTGATCGCCGGCATGGCCGGCGCGCGGACTGGTTGGCGGGAAGCGCCTTATGTGGAAACGCCGGCACCACTGGTCGGTCTTTTCCAGCACGCCGTTCAGCCCGAGGGCGCCAGCCGTCCTGTTTATATCCTTCCGGGCGTATGCCAGCGTGAGGGCGGTGCCTATGACGTCATGCGTGGCGAGGAAACGCAACTCGCCGGCGCCCTGGAGCAGGGCCTGGACAATGCCTTGTTCTGCCTTCCTGGTACCCATTCCAAATGGGCTCTGGTCGAAAGCGGTCAGGTTCGTCGCTTCTTCACCGTGATGACCGGTGAGTTGTTCAATCTGATTAGCCGGCAATCGATCCTCCGCCTGTCCGTTCCGGAAGACGGTGATGCGGAGGCCGATGTTGAAATCTTCGATGCGGCCGTCGCACAGGCCCTTGAGCCCGGGTTTGCGCTGACATCCGTGCTGTTTTCGATCCGCGCTGAGGGATTGCTCGCCCAGCCAGGCACAAAGGTTAATCCGGCCGCCCGTCTGTCGGGGCTCCTCATCGGCGCGGAGATTGCCGCCATCCGAGACGACCTCACCCGCCACGGAAAGGCCTATCTGATCGGGACTGGCAAGCTGACACGTCTCTATGCACGGGCCATAAACAAGGCGGGCGGTGAGCCCGTCATGCTCGATGGCGGCCTGCTCGTGCGCCGGGGCTTGCTCGCGTCGGCAATTTCGCTTTTCGACAACGAATTCAAGGACTGAATGATGACCGCATCCGTTGCCTGGCCCGCGCTTCGCCGCAACCTCGTTGCCATCCTGCGCGGCATCAAGCCGACCGAGATTGAGGCGACCGTAGACGCTCTCGTTGAGGCGGGGTTCGAAGCGATCGAGGTTCCGCTCAATTCGCCGGATCCTTTCGTGTCGATCGAGAAAGCCCGCAAGCTTGCACCTGCGAATGTCCTGATCGGTGCCGGTACGGTTCTCGATGTGACACAGGTCGACCGTCTGCGCGATGTCGGCGGAAATCTGCTGGTGACCCCCAATGTTGAACCCGACGTGATCCGTCGCGCCGTGGCTCATGGCATGGTGGCGATGCCGGGCGTGTTCACCCCGACCGAAGCGCTGCTTGCTGCCAAATCTGGTGCTGCGGCCCTCAAGTTTTTCCCGGCCAGCGTTCTTGGACCGGGCGGCATTTCGGCGATCAAGGCGATTCTGCCGCCCCATCTGCCAATTGGTGCTGTCGGCGGTGTGTCGGACGCCAATTTTGCCGACTACTGGAAAGTCGGCGTGCGCGCCTTTGGTCTGGGCTCCAGCCTCTATAAGCCGGGTGACGACGCAAAGGTCATCGGCGAGCGTGCGATCAGGAGCGTGGAGGCCTATGACGTGTTGCAGGGATAAGCCCGCGCGTGTCATGACCCCAAAAGACCTGTCCGGCTTGCTGGGCAGGTCTTTTTGGTTTTATGGCAACGCCGTTTGCTTGTGACAATAATCACGCTTCAAGTCAGATTAATGCGCCTCTGCCGCAATTTGAACATACGCCCGCCGTTTTTTGCGATAAAGTATAACTAACTTGGTTGGCGCGATGCGCCAAACGGTCCGGTCTGGCGCATTGACCCCTTACCCCCAGCCCCCCAATGCTTCCGGGCCGGACCACACCAGGTTTTCTTTCTCTACAACGAAGCAGGCTTGGACGGCATCACCGTCGCTCCGACGATGTGTGATGGGTTTCCATTCTGATCTGCTGCCTGCAGTAGTACTGCGCAGCCGTCACTTTTGTCGTCGCCCATGCGCTTGGCGGGTAGAGTGATATCAAGTGGCTTGCCATCCCACATTCCGACCGTCTGTACGTCCGTCACACTGTGCCAATAGTCGAGTTTTTGCCCGACGTTTTCACCCTTAAGCACTTCGACCGTCTGGCGCTGGCGAAAATAGACCACCACAACATTCGCCTTGCCTTCACCGGCCCCCACCGAAATGGACAGCTGGTCGTCATGGCGTGAAGCTCTAACGGGAACCGCCAAGCCTTCGCCTTCGCTTTGCATCCTCTCAAGCCGACCATCGATTTCGGCAACGTCGGTGCCCTTTAGGTGTTCACGACCGTTCAGGACCGCCTGAGGCGTATAGACCCCGCTGCGCCCAAAGGACTTGGAGTAGGCGTATTGCCGCTGGGTGTTCTCCGGGGATGCAAGTGTATCCGCCCAACCCAGATAGTTCCAATAGTCCACGTGGTAAGAGAGTGCCACGACATCGCCCTGGCGGACCAACTGTTCGAAGGCACGGTCTGCCGGCGGACAGGAACGGCAGCCCTGTGACGTGAAGAGTTCGACCACGCCCTTCGGGGCGACAAACTGATCGGAGTGAGCCAATGACGGCACGAGAACCATAACCGCCATGGCGAGGGTGGTTGCCCATCCCCTTACATGTCTCGAAATGATCCTGCGTTGCTCTTTTCGCATGCTGCTGACTGATGCCTTCACCTGAGTGCAGAACTGATAACGCCAGATGCGTCAGGCGGAAAGTCACGATGGGGTGAAACTTTCCTGATCGCATGCTCTTGGTCGAACAAAAAAGCCGCCGGTTACCCGGCGGCTGTTGTTCATTGAGGTCGATTGCCAATCAGGCGGCGAGGTCGCGCAGAACCGTCTGCAGGATACCGCCGTTGTTCATGTAGGTGACTTCGTCAAGCGTATCGATGCGGCAAAGCAGCGGTACGTCCTTCACGGTGCCATCAGAATAGGTGATCTTGGCGATCTTCTTCTCGCGCGGCTTGATCTCGCCTTCCAGGCCCTCGATCGTGACGATCTCGTCGCCCTTCAGGTTCAGCGAAGCCCAGGTGGTGCCTTCCTCGAAGGTGAAGGGCACGACCCCCATACCGACGAGGTTCGAGCGGTGGATACGCTCGAAGGACTGTGCCACGACCGCCTTGACGCCGAGCAGGTTGGTGCCCTTGGCGGCCCAGTCACGCGACGAGCCGTTGCCGTATTCGACGCCAGCGAAGATGACGAGCGGAACGCCCTCGTCCTTGTACTTCATCGCTGCATCGTAGATCGACAGCTCTTCCTTGGACGGATAGTGGATGGTGTAGCCACCTTCCTTACCGTTCGGGCCGAGCATGTGGTTGCGGATGCGGATATTGGCGAAGGTGCCGCGCATCATGACTTCGTGGTTGCCACGGCGCGTGCCGTACTGGTTGAAGTCCGCGACGCCGACGCCGTTTTCGGTGAGGTAGGCGCCTGCCGGAGATGCCGCCTTGATCGAACCGGCCGGAGAAATGTGGTCGGTGGTGATCTTGTCGCCGAAGAGACCGAGGACGCGCGCGCCCTTGATGTTCTTCAGGCCCGAGCCGGTCTTGCCCATGCCCACGAAGTAGGGCGGGTTCTGCACATAGGTCGATTTGTCGTCCCAGGCATAGGTCTGGCCTTCCGGAACCTGGACGGCCTGCCAGTTTTCGTCGCCCTTGAAGACGTCGGCATACTTCGATTCGAAGAGGGCGCGGGTGACATACTTCTGGATGAACTCCTGCACTTCGGCAGAGGTCGGCCAGATGTCCTTGAGGAAGACCGGATTGCCGTCACGGTCTTCGCCGAGCGGTTCGGTGGTCAGGTCCTTCTGGACCGTACCGGCGAGCGCGTAGGCGACGACGAGCGGCGGCGAGGCCAGGTAGTTGGCCTGGACGTCAGGTGAGATGCGGCCTTCGAAGTTGCGGTTGCCCGAGAGCACGCCGGCAGCGATGATGCCCTTGTCGTTGATGGTCTTCGAGATCGGACCCGGCAGCGGGCCTGAGTTGCCGATGCAAGTCGTGCAGCCGAAACCGACGAGGTTGAAGCCGAGCGCGTCGAGTTCCTTCTGCAGACCCGACTTGGCGAGGTATTCGCCGACAACCTGGGATCCCGGTGCCAGCGAGGTCTTGACCCAGGGCTTGGTCTTCAGGCCCTTTGCGACCGCGTTGCGAGCCAGGAGGCCGACTGCAATCAGCACGCTCGGGTTCGAGGTGTTGGTGCACGACGTGATGGCGGCGATTGCCACGTCACCATGGCCGAGATCGTAGTCGGTGCCTTCGACCGCCCAACGCTGAGAAAGCTGGCCCGGCTTCTTGTAGTCGCCTTCAAGAGCGGTCGCGAAGTTCGGTGCGATGGTTTCGAGCGGCAGGCGGCCTTCCGGACGCTTCGGGCCGGCCATCGACGGCACGACGTCGCCGAGGTCGAGTTCGAGCGTGTCGGTGAAGACGAGCTGTGCGCCGTCATTGTCGCGCCACATGCCTTGAGCCTTCGAATAGGCTTCGACGAGCGCGATGCGGTCCTTGGAGCGGCCCGACATGTCGAGATAGCCGACGGTGGCCGAATCGACCGGGAAGAAGCCGCAGGTCGCGCCGTATTCCGGACCCATGTTGCCGATCGTCGCACGGTCTGCGACCGGCAGCGTGTCGAGGCCTGGGCCGAAGAATTCGACGAACTTCGAGACGACGCCTTTCTTGCGCAGCATCTGGACGACGGTCAGCACGAGGTCGGTCGCGGTGACGCCTTCCTTCAGCGTGCCGGTCAGCTTGAAGCCGATAACCTCCGGCAGAAGCATGGAAACCGGCTGGCCGAGCATGGCTGCTTCGGCTTCGATACCGCCAACACCCCAGCCGAGAACGCCGAGGCCGTTGATCATCGTGGTGTGGCTGTCCGTGCCGACGCAGGTGTCGGGATAGGCGATGGTTTCGCCGTCCTCTTCCTTCGTCCAGACGGTCTGGCCGAGATATTCGAAGTTCACCTGGTGACAGATGCCAGTACCCGGGGGAACGACGCGGAAGTTCTTGAATGCCTGCTGGCCCCACTTCAGGAAGCGGTAGCGCTCGCCATTGCGTTCGTATTCCAGTTCGACGTTGCGGGCGAAAGCCGTCGGTGTACCGAATTCGTCGACAATAACCGAGTGGTCGATGACGAGGTCGACGGGAACCAGCGGGTTGATCTTTTCCGGATCGCCGCCGAGGTTCTTGATGCCGTCACGCATGGCGGCGAGGTCGACAACGGCGGGAACGCCGGTGAAGTCCTGCATCAGCACGCGGGCCGGGCGATAGGCGATTTCGGCTTCGGTCAGGCCCTTGTTGACGAGCCAGGTGGCGCAGGCTTCGATATCGGCCTTGGTGACGGAACGACCGTCTTCATTGCGAAGCAGGTTCTCGAGCAGAACCTTCATCGAGTAGGGGAGCTTCGATACACCGGCAAGACCGTTCGCTTCGGCCTTCGGAATGCTGTAGTAAACATAGTCCTTGCCGTCGACGGTCAGGACCGACCGGCAATTGAAGCTGTCGAGAGATTTAGCCACGGATAGAAACCCCGCTTGAAACTGATAGCCAACACAATCGTGCGGACGCCCATGCACTTCATGCACATCAGGATGCGGGTACGACCATTTCCGCTGTCCGCCCGTGAAATCGCTCCTCGCGATGTTCAAGTTCGGCACAAGGATGAACTTCACGCCGGCCGCTGGCGTGGTTGCAGGTCTTATAGATAATTTCTAAGAAAGGCGCCAGACCGACGAAGGGCGAAATCGGATTTTTTTATGAGGCAGGCCTCATCCTGCCAGAAAGCGACCATGATCAGGCTCAAAGCCGAAAATCTCTCAGCGCGCCGCGGCGAAGACCTGATTTTCGTTAATGTTTCCTTTACGTTGGCCGCCGGCGAGGCTTTGGTTCTGACGGGCCGTAACGGCTCCGGAAAGTCGACTTTGCTGCGGGTTGTTGCCGGTCTGTTGCGTCCGGAGACGGGCCGCGCGATCTGCCGCCTGGATCGGAGCGATGAAGTCCGCCCCGCAGGTGAGTTCAGCCATTATCTCGGTCACCGCAACGGCATGAAGCGCGAACTGACGGTCGCGGAAAATCTCGACTTCTGGAAATCCTTTCTCGGCGACATCGGAGGGGGGCTCGGCATGGCTGTCGAGGAGGCCGCCGATGCCGTCGAGCTCTCCGGCATTACCCACCTCCCTTATGGCTATCTGTCGGCCGGACAACAGCGCCGCTTCGCCATGGCGCGACTTCTCGTCGCGCATCGGCCGGTCTGGATCCTGGACGAGCCGACCGCAGCGCTCGACCGGCGCGCCGATGCCATGTTTGAAGAGCTTGTTCGACGACATCGGCAGGCCGGCGGCATCGTGATTGCTGCGACCCACCAGCCGCTCGGCATGGAAGGCGCTGCACAGCTGGAAATGCTCGGCTTCGATGGCGTCGACATGGAGTATTCCGCATGATGGCGCTGTTCCTCCGGGACCTGAAACTCTCGGTTCGCGCTGGCGGCGGTGCGTTGATCGGTGTGCTCTTCTTCACCACCGTCGTTGCCGTCATCCCCTTCGGCGTGGGTCCGGATCTCAATCTGCTCTCTCGAATCGGCCCTGCCATCGTCTGGATCGGGGCGCTTTTGTCTGCGCTTCTAGGCCTCGACCGCCTGTTTCAGGCCGAACGGGACGATGGCTCGCTCGACATCCTGCTGATGCAGGAGACGCCGCTGGTGGTCACTGTTCTCGTCAAGTGCCTGGCGCATTGGGTGGCCACCGGCCTGCCGCTTGTTGTTGCCTCCCCGCTGCTCGGCCTTTTCATGAACATGGACGAGGTCGCGATCGGTGCCGTGATGCTGACGCTGCTGGTTGGCTCGCCGGCGATTACCCTGATCGGAGCGGCCGGGGCCGCGGTTGCGGTGGCACTGCCCCGCGGCGGCCTGCTGGTGTCGATCCTCGTGCTCCCGCTTGCCGTCCCCGTGCTGATTTTCGGGGTGAGCGCGTCCTATGCCGCCGTCGAGGATCCGGCGCCGTTCTTGCCGCCCTTTCTGTTCCTGTCAGCCATCACACTTCTCTTTGCCGTGATCGGCCCCGTCGGTGCGGCCGCTGCCTTGCGTAATTCGGCGGATTGAGCCGCTCCGGATTGACCGGGATCAATTGCAGGGAAAGGGGAGACACGCTAGAACAGGGCATGACCGACACCAGCCTTGCCATCACCAAAATCGGCGACCTCGCCAACCCCACGCGATTCCTGACGCTGGTCGGGAAAATCCTGCCCTGGTTTGCAGGAACGACCGTGCTGCTTTTTGTCGTGGGGCTCTACCTCGGCTTCACATCGGAGACGGACTATCAGCAGGGCGATACGGTGCGCATCATGTATGTGCATGTGCCCGCCGCCTGGCTCTCGATGATGTGTTATTCCGTGATGGCGCTTTCGGCGATCGGCACACTGGTCTGGCGCCATCCGCTCGCCGATGTCAGCCACAAGGCTGCGGCACCCCTTGGGGCTGCCTTCACGCTGATTGCACTCGTCACCGGTTCGCTCTGGGGCAAACCGATGTGGGGCACATGGTGGGTCTGGGATGCGCGCCTCACCTCGGTCTTCGTGCTGTTCCTGATGTATCTCGGTCTGATCGCGCTCAACCGCGCCATGGACGATCCCTCCAAAGCCGCGCGGCTCAGCGCGGTGCTGATCCTTGTCGGTTTCGTCAACATCCCGATCATCAAGTTCTCGGTCGACTGGTGGAACACGCTGCATCAGCCGGCCAGCGTCATGCGGCTCGATGGCCCGACCATCCATCCGGAATTCCTCTGGCCCCTGCTGATCATGGCTATCGCCTTCACGCTTCTCTTCTTCACGCTGCATCTGATGGCGATGCGCAACGAGATCTGGCGTCGTCGGGTCGGTGCGCAGCGTCGTCTTGCCGCGCGCCAGGCCGGTCGGGAGCATCAGACATGACCCACGCCTTTTACGTCATCGGATCCTACGCGCTGACGGGTGGTATCTGTCTTGCCCTGACCGTCTGGGTCTATCTCGACGGTCGTGCCCGTCAGGCTGAACTCAAGGCGCTGGAAGCGCAGGGCGTTCGACGCCGGTCGGCCTCGCCGTCTCCGGCACAGGATCCAAAGGCATGAGCCCCCATACCGAAGGCGAGGCCCCTGCGGAGAAGGGGCGCAGCCGATACATCATCGCGGCCCTGCCGCTCGTCTTGTTCGCCGGCCTTGCGACCGTCTTCATGACCCAGTTGCAGTCGGGACGGGACGTGTCGGAAATTCCTTCCGCCCTGCTCGGCACAAAGGCGCCGATGCTTCAGCTTGCTGCCCTTGACGGCTCCGAGCGTCCGGCGCTGACGACCGCCGCCATCACCGGCAAGCTGACGCTGGTCAATGTGTTTGCCTCGTGGTGTGTGCCCTGCCGCCAGGAGCACCCGATGCTTCTGGAGCTTTCCAAGGATCCTCGGGTGACTGTCGTGGGGATCAACTACAAGGACCGGAACGACAACGCGCTTCGCTTCCTCGGCGAGCTCGGGAACCCCTATGCCGCGATCGGTGTCGATCCGAACGGCAAGGCGGCGATCGACTGGGGCGTCTACGGCATCCCGGAAAGCTATCTGGTCGGCCCTGACGGCACGATCCTCTACAAGAAGGTCGGCCCCTTCGATCCCGAGAGTTTTGAGACCCAGTTGATGCCGGCCATCGAAAAGGCGTTGACCAAGGGCTGAGTTGTCCCGGTCAGAGCGCGCCCTGCCAGGTCTTCACGGCCTCGATCGGCCAGACCAGCATCAGAACGTTGAGCGTGAGGTTGTCGCGGATGATGATCGTCGTCAGCACCTCGAAGCCGAGCGCGATCACGACCGTCAGCCAGACGGGCATGCGGGCCGCGAAGAAGAAGCCTGCAATCATCGCCACCATGTCCATGCCGGAATTCAGGATGCTGTCGCCGGTATAGCCCACGGCAATGGTTGCCGCGCGATAACGATCGATAATGATTGGCGAATTCTCGAGGATCTCCCAGGCCGCTTCGATGAAGGCTGCCAGCGCGAGCTTCGCGGTGATTGGCCTCTTGCGCATGACCAGCCAGCCGAGCCCGTAGAACAGGAAGCCATGGATGATATGCGACGGCGTATACCAGTCGAACAGGTGCTGGGAGTTTCCGGGCGTATTCACGCCGGCTTCGAAGAGCTTCACGTAACCGCATTCACAAATCCAGATCCGGCCCATGAGATACTGGGAGACGATCTGAACCAGGATGATGACGAATGTCACCGACGTCCAAAAACGCGTCGTAGAGTGGTCGCCCTCCTGGCTGGTCATGCCGTTCATGTCTCTTCTTTGTCTTCCAGTGAGTGCTTCATGATCAGAGGTATTTGCGCCAGCGTGAAAAGGATGGTGATCGGCATCGTGCCCCAGACCTTGAAGCTGACCCAGACATCATCCGAGAAGTTGCGCCAGACGACCTCGTTCAGCACGGCGAGGAAGAGGAAGAATATGCCCCAGCGCAGCGTCAGCTTGCGCCAGCCCTCTGCGTCGAGCTGGAAGGCGGCATTGAAGACATAACCCAGCAGCGAGGTGCCGAAGGCGAGGCCACCGAGAAGCACGACGCCGAAGAGCGTGTTGACGATGGTCGGCTTCATCTTGATGAAGGTTTCGTCCTGGAGCCAGATCGACAACCCGCCGAAGACCATGACGACAATACCCGAGACGAAGGGCATGACCGGCAGGTGCTTGAAGACGATCTTGGAGATGATCAACGACAGCACTGTCGTGGCCATGAAAAGCGCGGTCGCGATCAGGAGCGGTCCGCCGATCGCGGTCAGTCCCGGAAAGGTCTTCGCCAGCCACTCGCCGCGCAGGTTTCCGAAGAAGAAGATCAAAAGCGGCCCGAGTTCGAGCGCCATCTTCAACACGGGGTTCTGCTTTTCGGCCTTGGAGGCGTGGGTATCGGTGGATGTATCCGACATGGTGTCGTTTCCTAATGTTTCCGGCGCTCAGCGCGCGATGCCGGCAATGGCGCTGGCGAAGTCTTCTGCCTCGAAGGGTTCGAGGTCGTCGATGCCTTCGCCGACGCCGATGAAATAGACGGGCAGCTTATGCTTGGCGGCGATCGCAACCAGGATGCCGCCACGCGCCGTGCCGTCGAGCTTGGTCATGATCAGGCCGTTGACGCCCGCGACGTTGCGGAAGATCTCGACCTGCTGCAGGGCATTCTGGCCTGTCGTCGCATCGAGTGTCTGCAACACGGTATGCGGCGCATCCGGATCGAGCTTGCCGAGAACGCGGACGATCTTTTCGAGTTCCGCCATCAGTTCCGCCTTGTTCTGCAGGCGACCGGCGGTGTCGATGATCAGCACGTCGGCCTTGTCGGCCCTGGCTTTCTCGAAGGCTTCATAGGCAAGGCCTGCGGCATCGGCGCCAAGCTTTGTGCCGATGAAGGTCGAGCCAGTACGGTCGGCCCAGATTTTCAGCTGCTCGATAGCAGCCGCGCGGAAGGTATCGCCGGCGGCAAGCATGACCTTCAACCCGGAACCCGAAAGTTTCGCCGCGAGCTTGCCGATGGTCGTCGTCTTGCCGGTACCGTTCACGCCGACGACAAGGATGACATGCGGCTTGTGGCTGAGATCGAGTGCGAGCGGTTTGGCGACCGGCTTCAGCACCTTGACGATCTCTGTCGCCATGATCTTGGTGACGTCTTCGCCGGTCACATCCTTGCCATAACGCTCGGAGGCCAGCGTGTCGGTGACGCGGAGGGCCGTTTCGACGCCGAGGTCGGCCTGGATCAGCAGGTCTTCCAGCTCCTCCAGCGTCTCGTCATCCAGCTTGCGCTTGGTGAAGAGCGCGGTGATCTGGCCCGTCAGTTGCGAGGACGTGCGGAACAGACCCGCCTTCAGGCGCTGGAACCAGCTCAGTTTCTCTGCCGGGGCAGGGGCTTCGGGTTCTGGCGCCCTGGTCTCAGCGGTGGCGAAACCTTTGGGCAGCACGGGGGCAACAGGCTCGGATGCGGCATCCGAGACGACAACAGTTACGTCATCTTCGGATTCCGACTGGAGAGCCGCAGCCGAGTCCTGCGAAGCTTCGGTTTCGTCTTCCTCGGCTTCCGCCGCCTTGAGCAGGTCTAGCGGCACCATGGAGAGATCTTCAGGCGACAGATCATCCGAAGGCCCGCCAGCCGTTTCCATTTCTTCGGCGAGAACCGGATCCTCGGCCAAGGGCAGATCTTCCACGCGACCCTTCGGCTCGCTTTCCGCCGAGATCGCGGCCTTCTCCTCAGCTGTCAGCTCCGCCGGCGCTGCAGGCGTTTCGGCCGGCTTCTCCTTGCCGAAGGTGAAGACTTTCTTGATGAAGCCGAGGGCCATGGTCACTCTATTCCGTGTGTCAGGCAGCCGCGCTTGCCGCTGCCGATGCAATCGTCAGATGGCGGCCATTGTGGCCGCCGATCAAGACCTCGATGAGGCTGCCGGGTGTCATGCCGGGCGCTGCAACGAGGGTGAAGTCTTCCGTATGCGCCATTTCGTTGCGCTCGACCAGCAGCTTCTGCCGGGTCCCAACACGTGAGGCGAGATGCATAGCCTGCAATCTGTCGGCGACGGTCCGAAGTTCCGCAGCGCGTGCCTTGACGAGTGCCCGATCGAGTTGCGGCATCCGGGCTGCCGGCGTGCCGGGGCGGGGGCTGTAGGGAAAGACATGCAGATGCGCGATGCCGATCTCCTCGGCAAGGCGGGCGGAGTTTGCCGCCATCTCCGCGGTCTCCGTCGGGAAACCGGCGATCATGTCGGCGCCGAAGGCAAAGGCGGGGCGCAGGCGCCGGACCTGCTCGGCAAAGGCAATCGCATCGGCGCGCGAATGCCGTCGCTTCATGCGCTTCAGGATCATGTCGTCGCCATGCTGCAGCGACAGATGCAGATGCGGCATGAAACGCGGCTCATCGGCAATCAGGTCGAAGAGATGGCTGTCCGCCTCGATGCTGTCGATCGAGGAAAGGCGAAGCCGCAGAATTTCCGGTACCTGCTTCAGCAATGTCTTGGCGAGAAGGCCAAGCGTCGGATTGCCGGGCAGGTCCGCGCCATAACTCGTCGCATCGACGCCGGTCAGCACCACCTCGCGATAGCCGTTCTCGACGAGCTTGCGCGCCTGCTCGACGATGGCGCCCATCGGCACGGAGCGCGAATTGCCGCGGCCATAGGGGATGATGCAGAAGGTGCAGCGGTGATCGCAGCCGTTCTGCACCTGCAGGAAGCCGCGTACATGACCGTCGATATGCGCCACCATTTGCGGTGCCGTTTCGGTCACGCTCATGATGTCGTTGACGGCAACCTTTTCTTCCGCCGAGACACCGAAATCCGGCAGGCGACGATAGTGTTCGGCTTTCAACTTTTCCTCGTTGCCGAGGACAGCGTCGACCTCGGGCATATCAGCGAAGTTTTGCGCTTCGGTCTGGGCCGCGCAACCCGTGACGATGATGCGGGCTTCAGGGTTTTGCCGACGTGCCCGGCGGATCGCCTGGCGGGCCTGGCGCACGGCCTCGGAGGTGACAGCACAGGTGTTGACGAGGATTGCGTTGTCGAGCCCGGCCTTGGCGGCCTCGGCCTTCATGACCTCGGATTCATAGGTGTTCAGGCGACAGCCGAAGGTGATGACCTCGACAGAACCCTTTTGTACGGAAGTCACGGGGTGGCGGCCACTACATCGGCGCTGGTATCGCGTTGCCACCTTCCGCTTACCGGATCAACCGTGCCGGACCACTCCCATTCGGCGGGGCCGGTCATGACGACCTTGTCGTCGGCGCGCCAGTCGATGGTCAGCGTGCCGCGATTGGGGCTCGATGCCACCGTGATCGTCACCTTGCGTTCGGTGCGGCCGGTGCGAGCTGCAGACACACCAGCGGCGCAGGCAGCAGAGCCGCAGGCAAGCGTCAGGCCAGCGCCGCGCTCCCAGGTGCGCGTCACCATTGATGTCTTCGAGGTGATCTGGGCCAGGGTGATATTGGCCTTTTCCGGGAAAATGGGGTGGTTTTCCAGGAGCGGACCGAAGCGTTCCAGATCATAGGTCATCGGATCGCGATCAACCCAGAAGACGGCATGGGGATTG
Organism: Rhizobium sp. Q54; assembly: GCA_943372805.1. Lineage (GTDB taxonomy): Bacteria > Pseudomonadota > Alphaproteobacteria > Rhizobiales > Rhizobiaceae > Allorhizobium. Next base: position 732 of record CALSAF010000024.1, on the reverse strand, counting down.
CCCATCGACATGGCCGAGGGCGAATGCAGGATCGGCGCGTCGATCGGGCCGATCTGCAGCTCGATGCGGCTGGTGTCGTGGAATTCTTCCGAGAGCGGGATCTTGTCCCAGGCAAAGACGGGCTTGCCCATGTCGACGGAGATCGTGCCATCCGCATGTTCGACGGCATTCAGAATGCCGGCGATGGTCTGGAAGGTGAAGCTCTTGCGGCCGGTTTCGGCAGCGAGTGCCTGCACCACGCAGCGCGTGCCGTTGCCGCAGGCCTGCGCCTTCGAGCCATCGCAGTTCAGGATGTCGATATAGGCATCCGTGCCGTCGAGCTTCGGATCATGGATCGCCATGATCTGGTCGAAGGCGGTCGCTGGGTCGGCGGCGAGCGCAATAGCGGCAGCAGGCGTTACCCGGTCGGTGCGACCGCGCATATCGACGACCAGGATCTTGTTGCCAAGCCCGTTCATCCTAGCGAATTCGACCCGATCCGACATCGTCACTCCAGAAAGCTGCATTTTCAGCCTATTTAGCGGAAAAGCAGCCGAATTACCAGTAGAGCGGCCAAAACCGCACATGCATGGTCAATCGACGCGGCTTTCGCTGCGGCGTGGGGCCCCCCCCTCTGTCACTGCGTGACATCTCCCCCACACGGGGGGAGAGTGGGTGCCCGGCGCCGGCTTAGTGCAAGCCCATCTCGCTGTCGACGGGCAGCAAGTTCAGTCGCATTCCGTTCTCCCCCCG
>CALSAF010000023.1:0-39268 GCA_943372805.1 Rhizobium sp. Q54 | reverse complement strand
GATGACGTTTTCGAGCACGGTACGATGGGCCCAGAGGTTGAAGCTCTGGAACACCATACCAAGCCCGGTACGCAAACGCTCCAGCTGCTTGCGGTCGGCGGCCTCCAGGCTGCCCTTGCGCGACGGGCGAAGCTTCAGCTCCTCGCCGCCCACAATGATGCGGCCGCGGTCAGGCGCTTCGAGCAGGTTGATGCAGCGCAGAAAGGTGCTCTTGCCGGATCCGGACGAGCCGATGATCGAAATGACGTCGCCACGATGGGCCGTCGCCGAGATGCCTTTCAGAACCTCGATGCCGGCGAAGCTCTTGTGGATGTCCTGCACGTCGAGCGCGGCCGGGGTGGTCCCTGTCATCGTGATCCCAGGTAATGTGACAATTGCGAAACCTTATGAGGGAGTGGTTGCGGATTTCTGGCGCATTTCCCCGAATGTGCGGGAAAATTCCGCATCGACTGTCGGATGGTCGCAGAAAGATGGCGCAAACCGTTGTTTTTCGATATGGGGCGGGTGAGAGGGCAGGTGAGGGAGGAAACGCATGCCGGAAAAGCTCGATCAATTTGACCGCAGCATTCTGGAAGTGGTGCAGCGCGACTGCCAGCTGAAAGCGGAGGCGATTGCCGACAAGGTCGGCCTGTCATCCTCGGCCGTACAGCGCCGGCTCCGCCGGCTGCGGGACGAGGGCATCATCACCGCCGAGATCGCGGTGGTGGATCGCAAGGCGACGAATTTCCCGATGACCTTCATCACCGGCATGGAGATCGAGCGCGACAATTACGATGCGCTTGCCCGTTTCCGCGCCTGGGCCGACAAGCAGGAGCATGTCCAGCAGGTCTATTATGTGACGGGCCAGGTCGACCTCGTCGCCATCATCACCGCCCGCGATGTTGAACATTACGACGATATCAGCGCCCAGCTGATGGCCGAGAACCCGCAGATCCGCCGCATGCACACCAATGTCGTGCTGCGCGACGTCAAGGTTGGATTGCACATTCCTGTCCGGGAATAACCGCTAGGGGATGAGCATCCTCCGCCGGCTCCGGAACTCCTAAGCGCAGTCCTTGCTCAGCTGCTCAGTCGTCCGACGGCGTCAACGAGTTTGGCAGCGTCGAAGGGTTTGACGATCCAGCCGGTTGCACCGGCCTTGCGGGCGCGCTCCCGCTTCTGAGGATCGCTTTCCGTGGTCAGTACCAGGATGGGAATGGCCCTGTAGCGTTCACTGCGGCGGATCCGCTCGATAAAACCGAAACCGTCGAGCCTTGGCATGTTGATGTCGGTGATGATGAGGTCAGGAGCCCCGTCCTCCAGAACTTCCAGCCCATGGATGCCATCTTCTGCCTGCAGCGTTGTATAACCGGCCCTTTCGAGCGTCTGGGTCACCATGGACAGGATTGTCTTGGAATCATCGACCGCCAGAATTGTCTTGACCACGATTGCCTCGTTTTCTTCGTGCTGGGCGCGAGCCATACCCCACCGGCTGTCCCGCTCGCGACGACAATAATTAGATGTGCCTTATTAAGCATTAATGTATGTCCGCCGTATGGGGTGATTTGGGCCAGATTCTGTGTGCTGCATCGGCCTGTTCCCGCCAGCACGGTCCGTCCTTCCCTTGCTCTGCTATCGGGCATGACCGACCGACCGGCCGAAGGCTGAACGATGCGTCACCCGCACCACCGTCGATCTGTTCTATGATCCATGTCGAGACCTGTTACTTTCATCCGATCTGAAACGGAGGTTTCCCATGTCCTTCTTTCCCGGAAACGATCCCGTCCCGGGCGACGCCTTTGCCTGCGATGCCATCGAACATCTGATCATTCCCCGCTCCAGCGATATCGGCGGTTTTGCCGTGCGCCGCGCGCTGCCCTCCAGCCGTCGCCGCCTTGTCGGCCCCTTTATCTTCTTCGACCGCATGGGACCTGCGGTCCTGAAGGCCGGAGAAGCGATGGACGTCAAGCCGCATCCGCATATCGGCCTCTCCACCGTCACCTATCTCTTCGATGGCGAGATCAAGCATCGCGACAGCCTCGGCACCGAACTGGTGATCTCTCCCGGTGACATCAATCTCATGACGGCCGGGCGCGGTATCGTGCATTCCGAGCGCACGCCGGAAAACCTGCGCGGTCATCCGCTGTCCATGTCCGGCCTGCAGACCTGGATCGCGCTTCCGGACCAGTTCGAAGAGATTGACCCTGCCTTTGCCCACACGGCCAAGGACGCGCTGCCAATCTTTGCCGATCGCGGCGCTTCCGGCCGTGTGGTGATCGGATCCATGGGCGGCCTGCGCTCACCGGTCAAAACCTTCTCGGAGACACTTTACGTCGATCTGACGCTCGAGCCCGGTGCCCGCTTTCCCTTCGATGCCGGCCAGGAAGAGCGCGCGCTTTACATCCTCTCAGGCGAAATCGAGATCGCCGGCGACCGCTTCGCGCCCGACCAGCTGCTCGTCTTCCGCCCCGGCGACGAGATCACCCTGATCGGCGGCGCGACCGGTTGTCACGTGATGTTGTTCGGAGGCGCTGCACTCGGCACGCAGAAACATATCTGGTGGAACTTTGTTTCGTCTTCCAAGGAGCGTATCGAACAGGCCAAGGAAGAGTGGAGAACCGGCCGTTTTGACATCGTTCCGGGGGACGAAGAGGAGTTCGTGCCTTTGCCGGAAGGCCGTTGACGTCTATATAGCAGCGTGGTGTCGGATATTTGCCCAGTTCGTCTTGGGATGCTATCGCGCACCCAAACGCGTTTAAGAGGCAAGAGCCCGTGACATCCATGCCCGATACCCCGCTGCTGGACAAGGTCGAGTTCCCGAAGGACCTGAAGACCATCGAGGACCGCGATCTGCCGCAGTTGGCGCGCGAAGTGCGCGACGAGATGATCGATGCCGTGTCCAAGACGGGTGGTCATCTGGGGGCAGGCCTCGGTGTTGTTGAACTGACGATCGCCATCCACAAGGTCTTCAACACGCCGGACGATAGGTTGATCTTCGACGTCGGCCACCAGTGCTATCCGCACAAGATCCTCACCGGCCGCCGCGACCGCATTCGTACGCTGCGTCAGGAAGACGGCCTCTCCGGCTTCACCAAGCGCGCCGAGAGCGAATACGATCCCTTCGGTGCCGCCCATTCCTCGACCTCGATTTCGGCCGGCCTCGGCATGGCGGTCGCTGCCGAACTGTCGAAGACCGACCGCAAGGTGATTGCCATCATCGGTGACGGCGCGATGTCCGCTGGCATGGCCTATGAAGCGCTCAACAATGCAGGCGCGCTGGACGCCCGGTTGATCGTCATCCTCAACGACAACGACATGTCGATTGCCCCGCCGACGGGCGCGATGAGCGCCTATCTCGCGCGCCTCGCCTCCGGCCGCAGCTACATGGGCTTCCGCGAGTTCGGCAAGAAACTGACCGCCTATCTCGGCAAGACCGTCGACCGCGCCATCACCCGCGCCGTCGAGCATGCCCGTGGCTATGTCACCGGCGGCACCATGTTCGAGGAGCTCGGTTTCTACCATATCGGCCCGATCGACGGTCATTCCTTCGACCACCTTCTGCCCGTGCTGCGCAACGTCCGCGACAATGCCAAGGGCCCGGTGCTGATCCACGTCGTCACCCAGAAGGGCAAGGGCTACGCACCCGCCGAAGCCGCCGCCGACAAGTATCACGGCGTCAACAAGTTCGACGTGATCACCGGCACCCAGGCCAAGGCCAAGCCGAATGCGCCGGCCTATACCTCCGTCTTCGCTGATGCGCTGGTCGAGGAAGCCCGCCACGACGAGAAGATCGTCGGCATCACCGCCGCCATGCCGTCTGGCACCGGCCTCGACAAACTGCAGTCGCTTTTCCCGGAACGCACCTTCGATGTCGGCATCGCCGAACAGCATGCGGTGACCTTTGCCGCCGGCCTTGCCGCCGAGGGCTTCAAGCCCTTCTGCGCGCTCTATTCCACATTCCTGCAGCGCGGCTACGATCAGGTCGTCCACGATGTCGGCATCCAGGGGCTACCGGTCCGCTTCCCGATCGACCGCGCCGGCTTCGTCGGCGCCGACGGCCCGACCCATGCCGGCTCCTTCGACACCGGTTTCCTCGCGGCTCTGCCGGGCTTCGTGGTCATGGCGGCAGCCGACGAGGCAGAGCTGAAACACATGGTCCGCACCGCAGCTGCCTATGACGAAGGTCCGATCTCCTTCCGTTACCCGCGCGGCGAAGGCGTGGGCGTACCCATGCCCGAACGCGGCGAGATCCTGCAGATCGGCAAGGGCCGTATCGTCAAGCAGGGCACGAAAGTGGCGCTTCTCTCCTTCGGTACGCGCCTCGCCGACTGTCTGCTTGCTGCAGAGGATTTGGACGCTGCCGGCCTATCGACCACCGTTGCCGACGCCCGCTTCGCCAAGCCGCTCGACCACGACCTGATCCGCCAGCTCGCTCGCCACCATCAGGTGGTGGTGACCGTCGAAGAAGGCGCCGTCGGCGGCTTCGGCAGCCATGTCATACATTTCCTCGTCAACGAGGGCCTGCTCGACCACGGCCTGAAGGTCCGCTCGCTGGTGCTGCCAGATGTCTGGATGGACCAGGCCAAGCCCGAAACCATGTATGCAAAGGCCGGACTGGATGCGGCCGGTATTCTGAAGACGGTGTTTGCGGCGCTGGGTCAGGACGTGCCCGGCGTGATTGCGGCGGGTTGAGGCGGATTGACAGGACGGCAAGCACGACGGATTATACGTAAAACCGTATAATTCTGGAGATGCCTGTTGGAACGTCTGGACTACGATAACATCTTTGACGTCATGGCGGACACGCCTGCCGAGGCTGCGGATCTTCAGTTTCGCGCTGACTTGATGCTGACCCTCCGCAAGTTGCTTGAGGAAAGAAAGCTGCGGCAGGGGGACGTGGCCGAGCTGCTGGGTGTCTCCCAGCCGCGCGTCAGCGAACTGATGCGGGGCAAGATCGACCTCTTCTCCGCTGATAAGCTGATCGGCTTTCTGGCGCGCCTCGATGTTCGGCTGAGGCCGTCAGTCGACGCAAGCGGCCGGGTCGTTTGTGAGGTCGTTCAGGCGGCTTAACGCTTGGCCGGAAGCGCTGATACCATAAGCTTATAGCGCTCGCTGGCCGTTTTCATTGCCTGCCTGTCCACACCGTTCGTCGTCTTGGTGAAAGCGTGCAGGATGTAGACGGTCTCGGCAAACTTGGCGCAGTAGATTGCGCGATAGGCATTCGGTGTATTCTCGATGAGTTCGATCGCACCGGGACCAACCGTTTCTGTCAAATGCTTCCAGCGCGAAAACGGCGGTTCACCGCGCTGCACCGCCTGAAGGTCGGCACCGAACTGCCGCTGGATTTCCCGTGGCAGATCGAGGAAGGCGCGTTTGGCTGCTTCGTTGACAAAGACGAACTTCTTCATGCGTCGACCGTGCAACTAGATGGAGATTTACCCTAGGTTGCACTTCCGCATATTCGCCTCACGACTGCAAGCGCCCCCCTCTCTGGACTTCCCCCGATCGCCCCGCTAGACCGGGCCTTCAATCGACGGGCGCTGCAATGCGTCTCGGAGGCCCCATGCACACCGCATACACCACGGATATCGCACCGGATTTCGCGCCCGACTGGGCGGCGATCGCGGTTGTCATCCTGGGCGTCACCGCCTTTGCGGTGGGGCAGGGGCTCACTTATCCGCTGATCTCGCTGATCCTCGAAAGCCGGGGTGTCTCCTCCAGCATGGCGGGCCTGAACGCCTCGGTCTTTGCGCTCGGCCTTGCCTCCTCGACGCTTCTGATCGGCAGACTGACGCAGGTGGTCCGCGGCGACAGGCTGATCGTCGCCTCGCTCCTCGGGGTCTCGGTCTGTCTTGCCACCTTCTCGGCCTTCGACCAGCTCTGGATCTGGTTCATCGCCCGCTTCCTGCTCGGCTTCTGCACCAGCATCATCTACACCGTCTCGGAAGCCTGGTTGAACACCGCCTGTCCGGATCGCCTGCGCGGACGTGTCTCCGGCGCCTATAGTGCCGGCATGTGCGCGGGCTTTGCCGCAGGCCCACTCGCCATCCCGCTTGTCGGCATCGAGGATGGCTTCGCCTTCGCGCTGACGGCTGCCTATGTCGCGCTCGTCGCCTTTGCCTCGGTCATGCTCGGCCGCTATGCCAAGACCAAGCCGGAAGCCTCGGAAGCCGGCGGGCTCCTGACCTTCGTCAGGATGGCGCCGGTCCTGACGCTGATGGTCGTCGCCTTCGGATTTTCGGATATCGCGGCGATCTCGATGATCCCGCTCTATTTCGTCGAACGCGGCTACAGCCAGAATTTCGCGGCCTTCGTCGTCACCATGGTGGCACTGCCGACGGCTCTCGCCCAGCCCTTCGTTGGCTGGCTGCTCGACCGGCTGTCGCGCCCGGCGATCGCCGTATCCGGCTCGGCTATCGCCGCTGTCGCCTTCCTCGCTCTGCCCTTCATGACCTCTGAGGCTGCCCTGCTGATCACCATCTCGATCCTCGGCGCCGCCAGCTTCTCGCTCTATACCGCAGCGCTGACCCTGCTCGGCGAGCGCTTTCGTGGTGGCCTCCTGGTCTCGGGTGCCGCCGTGTTCGCGCTCGCTTACGCGATCGGCAGTGCCGCCGGCTCCGGCAGCACGGGGCTGACCATGGATCTCGTCTCGGTCGATGCGGGGCCTGTCTTCGTTGGCCTGCTGATGCTGGGTTTCACCGGCTTCTTTGCCCTCAATCTGATGCGCCTGCGCGCCGCGAAGCGCTGAACCATGCTGGAAACCTCGCCACCCGACATCTTCGATTGCCAGACCTGCGGTGCCTGCTGCGCCTATTCCGCCGACTGGCCGCGCTTTTCCATGGAAAGCGACGAGGAAATCGCCGCCATCCCGGAAGCCATGATCGCCAAGGACGAAAGCGGCATGAAGTTCGAGAATGGGCGCTGCGCCGCGCTCACGGGCGAAGTCGGCAAACATGTCGGCTGTGCGGTCTATCTCGTGCGCCCGCATGTCTGTCGCACCTGCATGCCCGGCGATGAGGAATGCAAGATCGCCCGCGCCGAGTTCGGTTTCCCGATCGAGGGGCTGCCGGAGCCTGATGTCTACGAGGCCTGAGCTCTTCAGGGGATGCTGATCGTAACCTGATCGGCCGGCAGTTCCCCGCCGATTTCCGCCGCCTGGCTCTTCTTGTCGTAGACGCAGATCGAGCTGACGATCGCATCGGCGCCAACCGCCTTGCCGGTCAGGATGGCCACGCCATAGCTCTCCGTCCCGAAGGGATCGACGACCACCTTCGGCTGTTCGATGCGCCCCTCGGCCAGGACAGTGCATTTGGCCGCGACATCCCTGGCGAATTCCTCCCAGGCATCGCCCGAAGATGCGAGCGCCGATGAGGCGAGGGGAATGAAGACGAACGCGGTGGCCGTAAGACGCCTGTTGGAACGGAACATGGGGGACCTCAGTTGGGTAGGATGAAGGCTGTGAACCTCGACCGGAACGCCACACCGCGCAAGTCCAAAAACGGAAGACATTTCTTTCGCTTGGAGGCCGGATTTTGGAAGGGCAAAGGTTGCCTGAGCGTTGTTCCGCACCTATGTTCCCGTCACCTGCCAAACCGCAATCCATTTGCCAAAAGGAGATCTCACCATGGCCTTCGAATTGCCCGCCCTCCCGTATGCCTACGACTCGCTCGCACCGTTCATGTCGGCTGAAACGCTTGAGTTTCACCACGACAAGCACCACCAGGCCTATGTGACCAACGGCAACAACCTTCTGAAGGATTCGGGCCTGGAAGGCCTGTCGCTGGAAGAGATCGTCAAGCAGTCCTATGGCAAGAATGCCGGCCTGTTCAACAATGCCGGCCAGCATTACAACCACATCCACTTCTGGAACTGGATGAAGAAGGACGGCGGCGGCAACAAGCTTCCGGGCAAGCTGCAGGCTGCCATCGACAGCGATCTCGGCGGCTATGACAAGTTCAAGGCCGATTTCGTCGCAGCCGGCACGACCCAGTTCGGCTCCGGCTGGGCCTGGCTCTCCGTCAAGGACGGCAAGCTCGAAATCTCCAAGACCCCGAACGGCGAAAGCCCGCTGATCCACGGCGCATCCCCGATCCTCGGCGTCGATGTCTGGGAACACTCCTACTACATCGACTACCGCAACGCCCGTCCGAAGTACCTCGAAGCCTTCGTCGACAGCCTGATCAACTGGGACTACGTCCTCGAAATGTACGAAGCCGCGACGAAGTAATCGTCCAGCATTATACGCTTTCCGACGCCCGGTGCCTCGCACCGGGCGTTTTTCGTTTCAGACGTGCCCTGACATTCTGCAGATGGAACCATCCGGCATTCGCAACGTTCCTTCGGCAACAACACGAACAACGGAAAGGGTATCACCATGGCGTCTTCCAACCTCCAGGCAGAACTTCGTGAACTGCGCGAACAGATGAATGATCTGAAGGACATGATCAGCCGCGAAGCAGGCCGCAGCAGCCGCAACATGCGCAACCGCGCCTCCGACGCTCTGGACGAAGCAGGCCGCGCGGCCTCCTCCGTCACCGGCTACGACCGCGATGACATCCGCAACCGCGCGTCTGACGTCGTCGACGGTGCGAGCCGCACGGCCCATGTTGTGGCTGACTACGCCCGCGAAGGCGCCGACACGGTTGCTGGCGTCGTTCGCCGCCACCCGGCAGCCGCCACCTCCGCAGGCCTGATCACGCTCGGCATCGTTGGCGGTGTCGTCGGTTATCTGCTTGCAAATTCCACCCCGCCGGCCCGTGACAGCCGCTGGCGCTGGAACTGAGCGACCGATGGTCAAAGTGACCTATCACGTCGTGGAGCATGACGAGGGGTATGCCTGCCGTCTGGGCAATGTCTATTCCGAGCCTATCCGACCCACGAGGAGGCGCTCGCCGCCGCCCGTCACGCAGCCGGCGCTCAGCAACTTGCCGATGGCGACGCCGAAATCAGCTGGCAGAACGCAGAAGGCGAATGGATTCATGAACATGCGGACGGTGCGGACCGCCCCATGACGGACGTCGTCGACGATGTCAAGGACGGCCGTTAGCCTGACTGTTTCGAGTTCAGGCAAAGGGAAGCCCGTGGCTTGCGCCACGGGCTTTCTCGATTTGGGCTGATGGCGCTTGCCGTCAGAATTCCGTCCAGTCCTGCTTGACCGGTTCTGCTGCTGCGGAACCCGCCCCGAAGGCGCGGCCAAGCTTGCTGGCAAGCGCCCGGGCAGGCGAGGGGGCCGGGGTATGAGCGGTCGACGCTGCCGATGGCTGTCGAGCTGCAGGGCGAGCCGGAGGTGCGGAATGGGCGGATGGTGCCGGGCGATGCGTTGCGGTCCCAACGGCCTGTGCCCCATTGCCCTGTCCCAGGCGGAACTGTGCAAGCAGCGTGTTGAGCGAATCTGCTTCTGCCGCCAGCGTATGCGAGGCGGCCGTCTGCTGCTCGACCATCGCGGCATTCTGCTGCGTGCCCTGATCCATGCTGGTCACGGCAAGGTTGATTTCCTGCAGGCCTGTGGACTGTTCGCGCGCAGCCGTCACGATGGCGCCGACATGATGACTGATTTCCTGCACGGCGCTGACGATCTTTTCGAGCTCGGTACCGGTTTCGCCGACAAGGGACACACCGTTGCCGACCTGCGCCGTCGATTTCGAGATCAGCGCCTTGATCTCCTTGGCAGCATTGGCCGAGCGCTGCGCCAGTTCGCGCACCTCCTGGGCAACGACGGCAAAGCCCTTGCCCGCTTCACCGGCTCGGGCGGCTTCCACGCCGGCGTTGAGTGCCAGCAGGTTCGTCTGGAAGGCGATGTCTTCGATGACGCCGATGATGCTGGAGATTGACTGCGACGACTGTTCGATTTCGGTCATCGCCTGGACGGCATTGCGCACGACATCGCCGGAGCGTTCAGCCCCCGCACGGGTGCTCTCGACCAGCTGGCCGACATCTTCTGCGCGTTTGGCGGTATCCCGGACGGTCTTGGTGACCTCTGCAACAGCGGCAGCCGTTTCCTCGACGGATGCGGCCTGCTGTTCGGTGCGGCGGGCAAGATCGTCAGCGGAGGAGCGGATCTCGGCGGCACCGGCATGGATGGCATGCGCATTGGCGCCGACTGTGCGCAGGGCAGCATGCAGCTTTTCCAGCGACTCGTTGAAATTGCCACGCAGGCTGTCGAGATGCGGGGCAAAGGGTTTCTCAAGGCGGAAGACCACATCGCCTTCCGACAAGGCGGAAAGACCCAGGGCGAGTTCTGTCATGGCAAAGCGGACCTCCTCTGCCTCGCGCGCCTTCTCGACTTCGGCCTTCTGGCGGTCGGCTTCGGCCTGCTCGCGCAGAGCGCGCCGCTCGTCGGACATGCGGGCGCTGTCGATGGCCGCTTCCTTGAACACCAGCACGGCCTTGGCCATGCGGCCCACTTCGTCGCCGCGATCGACCGCCGGCACTTCGACTGCGTGATCGCCGGCAGCGAGCCGTGCCATGGCATTGGTCATTCCGGTGATCGGCGTGACGATCGAGCGGGCCAGCAGCCAGATCAGGCCGACCGCAAACACGCCGGCAACCGCCGCGCCCAGGATCAGCGCCATTTCAAGTGCATGATGGGCTGCCTCCAGGCGCGCCCGCGTCGCCGCAGTCTCATTCGCCAGCAGTGCCTTGATATCCGAGGCGGCACTGCGGAAGGTGTCGAGCTGGCCGCTCGTCTGCGAAGCGCCGATATTGACCAGTTCTTCAATCGTCTTGCCCGCCTGGCGCGCCGCGATCTGCGGATCGGCAACCTGGCTTGCATAGGCGTCGGCGGCAGTCTTCATGGCATCAAGACGGGCAATGAGTGCGCTATCGCCTGCGGCCAGTGCCTTGGCGTCGCCGAGTGCGGCTTCCAGTGCCTTGCGTTCCGTCGATACGGCAGCGAGCGTGCTCTCGGTTGCGGTCAGCAGATAGCCGCGCTCGTTTGCAGCCTGCTCAGCCATGGCATTCGTTGCGGCGTCGACGAGGTTGACGATCCGCTGCGCCCGATCCTGATCGATCAGGGCGTTTTTGGCCGTATAAGCCTGAACAAAAACGACAACAGAGGCCAGGAAGCATCCGGCCATGATGGTGCAAAAGGTGAGGATCAGCTTCTTGCTGAGCGAAAGGTTTTTCAGGAACATGGCCATAACTTTCGAAGCGCGCAATGGATTGCGGGACGTTCGGTTTCACCCGGACGCGCCAAAACAGCGTGACATGATCCTTTCCGGAATTTGCGCTGCGATCATGGCGCGCTCAGGGGGAAACCGGAAGCAATCGATCACCGCGATCCTGTCGAAAACGGTTTTACAACCCGTTACCAGGTTATGGCGGATTGCCGCCTATCCCCGAATTTATTGCCGCCTGCAGCCGCTCACTGATCCTGCATCGCGACCTTGTTGGAGACAACGAGCAGGATGTTGAGATCATCCATCGGATAATAATCCTTCGCGCGCATTTCGAAGGTGGTCGGCCCAGTCTTCTTGACGTTTTCGCCGCAGAAGCTGACGAGTGATTCCGGGTTCAGCTTGTCGACGGTCAGGTGGAAATCACCGATCGGACCGTACCAGTTGTTGCCCGTGGTCAGGATATAGGAGAGCCATTGCTCGAAATAGTAGATGCCCGCATCCGGGTTCTGCTTCTTCTCGAGCTTCGCGGTGGCATTGAGGAAGGTCTCGTTCACGCAGTAGCGCTTTTGATAATCGGCATAGGCATCCGATGGCTTGCCGTCCCACATGAAGACGATCCCGGCACTGCCGCCAACACTCGGCTTATAGCGATGCTCGACCGCGACCTCCGCGTTGGCGGGAAAAGTGGTTTCCCACCAGAAAATGGATTCGAGTTCCCAGACAGGCACATATTCTGTCACCGGCTGCCCGTTGTTGTTGACCCCGCCGTTGAGATCGTAGATGAGGCCCTTGGCGAGCCAGTCCTTGGCCACCTCGGGATCCAGCGTCTTCAACGCTTCCGTCGTCTCCTTGGCGAGCGGCTGCAGCGGGATCTCCTGCTCTTCCACTTCTGCGGTGAAGTCGATGCCGCGCACCAGCACGCGTTGCTGCAGGTTCGGCTCGATTTCCTCTCCATCCTGGACCACGGAGAAGTCCATGAAGTTGTCGCTCTGCTCGTCAGGCACCGCCGACATGACCTCAACCGGGCCGCCGATCTTCGGCATGGGGAAGGCGACGATGGTGTTGACCGGCTTGTCCGTGGTGTTGCGATAGAGGTATTTCACCTCCACCTTCTCCGGCGAGATGTAGAGGTCCTCCTTCGCCATGGTGATCTCCTCGCTGCGCGTGAAGACCAGTCCACCGGCCCCGAGTGTCGCCATGGAATCATTGGCCAGTACCGTCGTGGCGACCAGCGCCTGGAATGCGCAGGCAAGAAGGAGTTTCGTCGTCGATGTCGTCACAGCGCAGGTCCCCGGGAAGCCAGAACGGAAAATGCCACCTTAGCGGTGGCATTTTGATTCTTGAACGACGGTTTCTGGGTGTTATGCGCGGGCTGGCAGCAGCGGATAGCCGACGATGACAGCGCGGGCGGCGAGCGTGGCGATTGCCGCCTTGACCAGGTCGCCCGGGATGAAGGCGAGCGAGCCGAGCAGAACCTTGTCGAAGGGCGTGCCGGCAACGACGGACAGCCACGGCATGCCGCAGAGATAGACGACGCCGATGCCGCCAACAACAGAGGCAATGAAGAAGCCGGTCATCTGCTTGACGGCGGACTGTCCCTCGCGGACCAGCTTTTCGGCGAGGAGGCCGGTGACGAAGGTGCCGATGATCCAGCCGAAGATGTAACCGCCGGTCGGCCCCATCAGCACGTTGAGGCCACCGCGGCCACCCGAGAGAACGGGCAGACCGACGGCAACGAGCACCACGAGCAGGGCGTAAGCCAGCGCGCCGCGCTTGGCGCCGATGATGCAGCCGGCGAGCATGACGCCCATCGATTGCGCCGTGATCGGAACCGGAAGCAGCGGGATCGGTACGGGCGGGATGAAGCCGAGAACGATGATGATGGCGGTAAAGAGTGCAGCGAGCACGAGGTCTCTGGTGGTCATGAAACGCGTCCCTTGAAAAAATCTGCCCTGTTACTGGCCCCGAATGCCCCGCGCGTCAATCGCCTCGGCGATCCGATCGGCATCCTTCAACGTCGAAATGATCAGAGGACCCAGCATCCGCGACAGCTTGATCGGGATGCCGCGCGCCGCATGCGCTTCCTTCAGCGCCTCGTAGCGCTGGGCGATGTCCGGCACGAAGCGCAGCACCAGCCCGAGCGCCAGTCCGAGATCGGATGCCTTCATCAGGCCAAGCTTCTCGAGTGGTCGGGCAAGGTCGGTCACGGCGGCCATGAAATCGGCAATGGTGGTCGAGGCGGTCACGGCGGCCGCGAGAAACAGGATCGCCACGAGCCGCAGCGTTGTGATCAGCGCTTCGAGCGGCGTCAGCAGCAGCAGATTGACGGCGGCGAGAAAAGCGATGGTGAACAGCACCGGCTTCAGCCGCCTTACGCCCTCGGAAAGCCCGATGCCGGTCGCGCGATAGAGAAGCGCGGTCAGCACAAGTGCAGCCCCGAGCACGAGCGGTTGGTCGATGAAGTAGAGGAGCAGTCCGAAGACCATCAGCCCAAGGAGCTTCGGCTTGACCGGGACGCGATGCAGGAGGCTCGTCCCTTCCACATGCAGGCTGGTCAGCATCCGGCGAGCTCCCGGTAACGAGCAATCGCGTCCTGGCCGGCGCCATCGAAGGCAAGTGCGCCTTCATCAAACACCAGCACGCGGCCGAAATCCGCGACGAGATCGAGGTCGTGGCTGATGACGACGGCCTGTTCGGCAAGCCCGTCGATCGCCGCCTTCACCCGCTCGCGGTTCTTGAGATCCAGCTGGTTGGTCGGCTCGTCGAAGATCACGACATCAGGCCGGTTGACGCAGACGGCGGCGAGTGCCGCAAGCTGCAACTCTCCACCGGAGAGCTCATGCGGTCGTCGCCCGGCGAGATCGCTGATGCCGAAGCGGATGAGGGCCTCGTCCACCACGCGCTCGATCTCGGCAGCAGCCAGCCCCCGCGATTTCGGCCCGAGCGCCACATCCTCGCGGATGATGGGCAGAATGATCTGGTGTCCGGGGTTCTGGAAGATGAAGCCGGTCTTCGCCCGCGCGGCCTTCTCGTTGGCCACGGTATCGAGACCGTCGAGGGTCACCGTGCCGGAGGTCGGCTTGGCAAGCCCCGCGATCAGCCGCGCAAAACTCGTCTTGCCGGAGCCGTTGAGGCCGATGACGCCTATCCGAGGTTCGGTCAAAGACAGCGTCAACGGGTGGAGCGCCACGCGGTCGCCGTAACGCAACTCGGCCTGTTCGAAACGGATGTGCAAGCTCTGTGGCCTCTCTGGGGTATCCTCGCTGATCCTATACTGCGGAGGAGGGCGGAGGGGAATGTCCAAAGAATCTCCTTTGGTGAGCAGAGATTGAACGCGATCACGCGTGGCCTTTCACAAGGGGGGAGCTTGAGGCTATGCACGCCTCGGCCGGGACCGGCTTGATGAGGCATTTTAAATTCGGGGGGTAGGCTCTCACAATAAACATGACCGGAGCGCTCCGGTATTGTGACTGCTACCTTTGGTCGATAAGTAGATTAAATCTCGAATAACGTGTCTATAGGTTCGAATTTTCATGAAAAGCCTTTTGTTCAAGACGCTTGCGGTGATTGTCCTGGTGTTGCTGGACGGGCATGTCCCCCTATCTGCCGGTGAGCCGACGGGCGGCCCATTTCCAGACATGCGGAAAATCTCAGGGGGGACATACGTCTACGGTGCAAAGCCAGAAAGCGTTGATAGACGCGGCTCCGACCACCTACCCGTGTTCACCGGTTCGATCCAGGCGGAGCAATCCGTCTCCGTTCCCGATTTCGAGATCGGCGTGACGGAGGTGACGATCGAGCAATGGAATCATTGTG
The DNA here is from genome assembly GCA_943372805.1 of Rhizobium sp. Q54. Lineage (GTDB taxonomy): Bacteria > Pseudomonadota > Alphaproteobacteria > Rhizobiales > Rhizobiaceae > Allorhizobium. The sequence continues at coordinate 24,356 of CALSAF010000023.1, read as the reverse complement.
TCGAGGCGGGGTCTTGCCGACCGCTGAAAGGCGCCGGGCGGTCACATCCCAAACAGCCTGCCACTGGCATGTCCTATTTCGAGGCCCAAGCTTATCTTTCATGGCTTAACAGTCAGGTGGGAGGGCGTCGATACAGCCTTCCGACGGAGCGACAGTGGGAATATGCGGCAAAGGCCGGACAATCGCAGGACTACTGGCATCACAATCGTCCGACGCAGGAGGAGGAGGCCATCGGCCCTCCCATCGGTCCGGGATACAACGGTACCGCCAGACCAAACCCACTCTCTCCCGCAGGCTCCAGAAAAAAGAACGCGTTTGGTGTCCACGACATGCTGGGAAGCGTGATGGAATGGACGGCTGACTGCTTCGATGATCCTAAGTTGGCCCGCCTTGGCGACACGACAACAGCAAAGGTCAGCGGGGCGGCCTGCCGGTATTGTGTGGTTCGAGGTGCCAATTTCGAGATGAGCGCTGAATTCGCCCATCCGGCACTCAGAACTCTTGCCCAGTGCCTCGATAAATCAAAAACCACTGGCTTCAGGGTCGTCAAGGTCGCGGGCGCGACCTAGTCGATCCTGAAATCGGCTTACGCCCCATCCCATGAAGGATATGACATAGCAATCAGAAGGTTGAACAAACCGCGAACATGCCCTAGCCTCGGCCCATGACGATTCCTATCCCCAACGCCCTTGCGCGAAAAATCTTCCTCGAACGGCAGGGCCTGTCCCGCTCGCCGACGAAGGCGCTCGGGCGTGACGGTCTCTACGACCTGATCCATGATCTCGGCTTCGTCCAGGTCGACAGCATCCAGTGGGTCGAGCGCGCCCATCACCAGATTCTCTTTTCCCGCAACCAGACCTACAAAACGAGGGATCTCCAGCATCTCATCGAAAAGGACCGCTCGCTCTTCGAGCACTGGACGCATGATGCCTCGGTCATCCCCTCGGCCTTCTTCCCCTATTGGAAGCACCGCTTCGTCCGGCGCGAGGCGAAGATCCGCGAGGACTGGGCCAGATGGCAGGGACAGGGCTACGATCAGGCCTTCGAGGAAACCTATGCCCGCATCCGCGACCATGGCCCGGTCATGGCCCGCGATGTGAAGAGCGAGGACCACGTCTCCGGCGGCTGGTGGAACTGGCACCCCTCGAAGACGGCACTGGAATTCCTCTGGCACACCGGCAAGCTGGCCATCGCCCGCCGCGAAGGTTTCCAGAAGGTTTATGACCTCGCCGAGCGCGTGATCCCGGCGGAACATCACGCGGCCGAAGTCGAGCACGAGGCCTTCATCGACTGGGCCTGCCGTGCCGCACTCACCCGTCTCGGCTTTGCCACGTCGGGCGAGATCGCCGCCTTCTTCAAGATCGTCACGCCGGAAGAGGCCAAGGCCTGGTTGACCGAGCATCGCGACGAACTGCAGGAGCTTGCGCTGGAGACGGTCGACGGCAAGCCGCGCAGCTCTTTCGCGTTTGCCGATCAGGTGACCACGCTCATGGACGCACCCGAGCCGCCCCCCCGCATCCGCGTACTCTCGCCCTTCGATCCCCTGATCCGCGACCGCAATCGCACCGAACGCCTGTTCGGCTTCTTTTATCGCATCGAGGTCTTCGTGCCCGAGCCGAAGCGGCAATATGGCTACTACGTTTTCCCGCTGCTGGAGGGCGACCGCCTCATCGGTCGCATCGACATGAAGGCGGAACGCAAGGACGGTGTTCTCGACGTTCGCCGTCTCTGGCTGGAACCGGGCGTAAAACCCTCCGCCGGCCGCATCGAAAAACTGGAGGCCGAACTCCAGCGCGTCGCCCGCTTTGCCGGCCTGGGCAGCGTAAGGCTCCAACCCGGCTGGCTCGTCTGACCATCCGAAACATAACGAGGAAGAACCGAGACGTGACCAACAACAACGCCTACCGCATCGAACCCCGCGTGCCGGCCATCGACGACTACCTGCGCCTGCGGATTGAAGCCGGACTGACGCCCTTTTCCCGGGAAGCCGCCGAGAAGGGCCTGCCTAACTCGATCTTCGGCGTCAGCCTGATGTTTGGCGAGGAAACCGTCGGCATGGGCCGGATCATCGGCGATGGCGGCTGCTTCTTCCAGGTGACCGATATCGCCATCCTGCCGGCCCATCAGGGCAGGGGACTTGCCAAGTGGATCATGGCGGCGCTGTCCGATTTTATCGCCACCCTGCCCAAGACGGCCTATGTCAGCCTGATCGCCGATGTCCCGGCCAACAAGCTTTACGCCCAATACGGTTTTGACGAAACGGCGCCGCGTTCGGTCGGCATGGCGCGCGTGTTGCGGCCGAGCTGAGGCCATCCGTTGCCGCAACTTGAAGTTTCCGTCAAATGACGTATATATTATCCATCATTTGACGGAGGTCGACCATGTTGGACCATCAGCGCGTACTGGATGCCCCGATCGCTCGTCCTCAGGGGTTCTCCGACGAAGGAGAGCGGACACGGCTGTCGTCAACGGCGCTCAAGGCCTATCGCCGCCTGGTCAGCCAATGGGATCTGACCAGCCAGCAGGCGGCGTCCCTGCTCGGCGTGTCTGTCAGCACCTGGGAGCGTCTGAAGCCCGATCGCGTGGAAAAAACGCTGACGCAGGACCAGATGACGCGCATCTCGGCGCTGGTCGGCATCTACAAGGCCCTGCATCTTCTCTTCGCGGATGAGATGGCCGATCACTGGCTGCAGCTTTCCAATTCAGGGCCGCTGTTCGACCGGCGCACCCCCATCGCCGCGATGGTCGAGGGTGGCATTCCGCATATGCTGGAGGTGCGTCGTTACCTCGATGCCGTACGCGGGGGTCTCTGAGTGCAGGTCGCGGGTATTCCCGTCACCACGCTTGCCTATCCGAAAACGGTGCGGCTGGTGTCGACGGCAAGATTGCGGGAGGCGGTTCTGGCAAGCCTCGTCGACACGCGGCAAGAGTTTGCCGAACTGGCGGAAATCGAGGCTGCCACCTCAACCCGTATCCAGGCTCAGGCCACCGGCATCTCGGGCCTTGCCGCCAACGAGCTCGTCTATGACGTGCCGCATGCCCATTTCATCAATGCGAGCTTCGCCTATGCCAAGCCCCGCGAGCCGAACCGCTTCAATGGCGAAAGTCGCGGTGCCTGGTATTCCGCCCTGGAGGTCGAGACCTGCCTGGCCGAGATCGCCTTTCACATGACGGAGTTTCTCGCCCACACCGGCACCTACAAGGCAGTCGTCGATTACGCCGAGATGTTCTCAAGCGTCTCGGGTGCTTTCCTCGATCTGAGATCTCAGCCGGAGCATCCGGCTTTGTCGCCCGATAAGGCCAAAGGCTACTCCGTCGGCAATGCGCTGGCGGCGGAAGCGCGAGCCGCGAGCCTCAACGGCATCATCTATCCCTCAGTGCGCCATGACGGTGGCACCTGTTTTGCCGTGCTCAGACCGGCAGCCGTACAGTCTGTCCGTCAGGGTGATGTCTGGCGGTTGAGCTGGAAGGGCAGGCCGGAGCCTGTGGTGGAGGGGCCCTTAGGTTTTTGAGTTGCGAGACAAAGGATCACCCCCACCCGCCGCTACGCGTCGACCTCCCCCCGCAAGGGGGAGGTGGGTGGTTGCCGCAAGCGGTTGTGCTGCTGCGAGCCAACAGCCGCAAGACACCCTCCCCTTGAGGGGGAGGGTCGGACCGAAGGTCCGGGGTGGGGTCACCAGCCGCAAATTAAAAGCAGAGCAGACAAGGCATACTGGCCTGAGTGTCTGCCCGCCAAGCCTCAGACGATCTCTGTTGCCGAAATCTTGATGCCGAAACCCTCGAGACCGACATAATGCCGCTCGCGCGACGAGAAGAGCCGGATCGAGGTCACGCCAAGATCCTTGAGGATCTGTGCGCCGAGCCCGATTTCCAGCCATTCGCTCTCGCGGGCCTGAGCTTCCGAGTGATCTTCGCGGTCATGCTTGCCGCTGCGTGCCGTGGTCGAGACTCCGACGCCGACGGAACCCTCGCGCAGATAGACGATCACGCCGCGCCCCTTGTCGGCAATCCGCTTCATGATCCCGTCGATCTGCCTGTCGGTGCCGAACACGTCCTGTCCGACATGTTCGAGATGCAGGCGGACCGGAATGTCCTCGCCGTCCCGGATGTCGCCGAAGACGACCGCCAGATGCTGCATCGGATCCCAGGGCAGGGAATAGGCATGCGCCTTGGCGAGGCCATAGGGGGTCTGGACATCGAACTTCGAGACCAGCTGGATCAGCGTTTCCTTGCGCTGGCGGTAGGCGATGAGATCGGCGACGGAAACCTGCTTCAGGCCGTGCTTCACGGCGAAATCGGAAACCTGCGGGCCCCGCATGACGGTGCCGTCGTCATTGACGAGTTCCGAGATCACGCCGATCGGCGGCAGGCCCGCCATGTTGCAAAGGTCGACGGCCGCTTCCGTATGGCCCGACCGCATCAGCACGCCGCCCTCGCGGGAGACCAGCGGGAAAATGTGACCAGGGCGCAGGAAGTCGCTCGCCCCGACATTCGGATTGGCGAGATTGCGCACCGTCAGCGTCCGGTCTTCGGCAGAAATGCCCGTTGTCGTGCCGTGCTTGAAGTCGACCGACACGGTAAAGGCGGTGGTATGGGCGCTGTCGTTTTCCGCCACCATGGCCGAGAGGTTCAGCCGCTTGGCCTCTTCCTTCGGCATCGGGGCGCAGACGATGCCCGACGTGTGGCGCACGATGAAGGCCATTTTCTCGGCCGTGCAGTGGACGGCGGCGACGATCAGGTCGCCTTCGTTCTCTCGATCGTCGTCATCCATGACCACGACGATTTCGCCGGCTTCGAAGGCCCGGATTGCCTCGACGACACGCTTCTGGTCATAGCTCATGGAATGTCCTCACCTTGTCCGGCCGTTCTGGCCACGGTCTCTTAAGATATGATCGAGAAGGATGCAGGCGACCATCGCCTCGCCGACGGGCACGGCACGGATGCCGACGCAAGGATCGTGGCGGCCCTTGGTCCGCACATCCACCTCCTGGCCGTCGGAATCAATCGAGCGCTTCTCGGTCAGGATCGACGAGGTCGGTTTGATGGCGAAGCGCGCGACGATCGGCTCGCCCGTCGAGATGCCGCCCAGCACGCCGCCGGCATGGTTCGACAGGAACACCGGCTTGCCGTCAGGCCCGATCCGCATTTCGTCGGCATTCTCTTCGCCGGTGATCTCGGCGGCTTCGAAGCCGTTGCCGATCTCGACGCCCTTGACCGCATTGATCGACATGAGGCCTGCGGCAATGTCCTGATCGAGCTTGCCATAAACAGGCGCGCCGATCCCGGCCGGCACGCCTTCTGCCACCACCTCGATCACCGCACCGACGGAGGAACCCGCCTTGCGGATGCCGTCCAGATACTCTTCAAGCACCGGCACCATCGCCGCATCCGGGCAGAAGAACGGGTTCTGGTCGACCTGCGCCCAGTCCCAGTTGCCGCGGTTGATCTTGTGCGTTCCCATCTGCACCAGTGCCGCACGAATGGTGACGCCGGGCATGGCGAGGCGCGCCAGCGCTCCGGCGGCCACCCGTGCCGCCGTCTCGCGGGCAGACGAGCGTCCGCCGCCACGATAATCGCGGATCCCGTATTTCAGGTCATAGGTGTAGTCGGCATGTCCAGGGCGGTAGCGCTTGGCGATTTCGCCGTAGTCCTTGGAGCGTTGATCGGTGTTTTCGATGAACAGCGACACCGGCGTGCCGGTGGTGATCATCGAGCCATCCTCTTGCGGCATCACGCCCGAGAGCACTTTCACGATGTCGTCCTCGCGTCGCTGGGTGACGAAGCGGGACTGGCCGGGCTTGCGCTTGTCCATGAAGACCTGCAGGTCCTCCTGCCGGAAACGGACACCCGGAGGGCAGCCGTCGACGACCGCGCCGAGCGCCGGCCCATGGCTTTCGCCCCAGGTGGTGACGCGGAAGAGGTGACCGAAGGTGTTGTGCGACATGCGTGAGCTACCGTTCCATTCTCGCCTCCCGGAACGTCTTCCGGCGGGCCCTGCCTTGGATGGCGTCACTCATAGAGCAAATCCACAATTTCTGTGAAGCGCTTTTGCGCCCGCTTCCGTTGTTTTGCGACAACACAGTGTCACTGCGGGCGGCATGATCCACCGCAGCGCCGGCTTACGAGGCCTTTCGTTGCGGCAGGCGGTCGACGAAACGGGTGAAATCCTCGAAGGACAGCGGCTTGGCGAAGGCATAGCCCTGCAGATAGTCGCAACCGAGCTGGCGCAGGATGCCGGCATGTTCCTGTGTCTCCACCCCTTCCGCCACCGTCTCGATGCCAAGTGAGCGGGCGATTTCGACGATGTTGCGCACGAGACTGCGCTCCTGCGGCTGCACGGTGACCGGCATGACCAGCTGACGATCGATCTTCAGCCGCTTGGGCTTCAGCTTCAGGAGACTGACGATCGAGGTGTGGCCGGTGCCGAAATCGTCGATCTCGATGTCGATGCCAAGCGCCTTGATGCGTTCGATATTGTCGGAAGCGAGCGTGTCGCTTTCGTCGAGGAAGATCGATTCCACCAGTTCGAAGCAGATCGAGCCGGGGGTGATCGAAAGGCCCTTCAGTTGATCGATCAGATTGTCGTCATGCAGGCGTTTCGAGGAGACGTTCACCGAAATGCGCGGCACGGCCATGCCAAGCGCCGTCCAGCGCATCTGATCCTTGAGAGCCGTCTGCAGCACCAGTTCGTCGATGCGGGCCATGACGTTGAGGTCTTCGGCGACCTTGAGGAAGTTGCCCGAGGCAAGAATGCCGCGATCGGGATGGCGCCAGCGGATCAGTGCCTCGGCGCCGCAGAGCTGCATGCTGTCAGCCTCGAACTGCGGCTGATACCAGACGACGAATTCGTCGCGATCGAGACCGGCCAGCATATCGTCCGCCATGCGCTTCTTGGCGACGATGTTGGCCTGCAGGTCCGGCGTGAAGAACTCGTAGCAGTTCCGGCCCTTTTCCTTGGCCTGGTAGAGCGCGATGTCGGCGTTGATCAGAACCTTGCGCGGATCGGGGGAGGCGCCATGGGCCTGCGCGATGCCGATCGATACGCCGCAGCGACAGTCGAAACCTTCGAAGTCGAGCGGCTGGCGCATCTCCTCGATAATGCGGTTGGCGAGTGTCGCCAGTTCGTCTGCCGAGGTCTGGCGGCGTGCCAGCACGACGAATTCATCCCCGCCGATGCGCGCCACGAGGTCGCCGCGCGGCACGTGTTTCATCAGAATGCGCGAGGCATGCACGAGCATAGCGTCACCGGCGGCATGACCCAACGTGTCGTTGATTTCCTTGAAGCGGTCGAGGTCGAGATGCAGGATGGCGAATTTGCTCGCCTGCTTGCTGCCGCCGCGCCCGAGCGTGTCGAGTTCCAGGTCAAGCTTGCGGCGGTTGGCCAGCGAGGTCAGCGGATCATGCAGCGCATTGAACTCGATGCGGTTCTTGGCCAGTTCCAGCTCGATGTTGCGCATGTCGGTTTCCGCCTTGGCGGAACGCAGCTGCTCGGCCAGCAGGGCGTCGGCCGTGACGTCGAAGGCGATGCCGATCAGCTTCTTCTTGCCGTCGCGGCCGATATGCGGCTGGCCGACTGAGCGGATGTAGCGGATCTCGTTGTTGGGCAGCAGCACCTTCTGAGTGGTGTTGAGCACCTGGTCGAGGGTCACGGCGCGCTTCGTGGCGAGCTGGATTTCTCCGCGCTCTTCGGGATGCAGTCGAGACAGCCAGACATGTTCCTGTACCGGCTTGTCGCTGAACGGGATGCCATATAGCTGATGCATCCGCTCGTCCCAGATGGCTGTCCGGGTGACCGGGTCGCCTTCCCAGGTACCGCAACTATAGGAACCGAGCGCGAGATCCAGCCGATGCGAGGCTTCGGCCAGCTGGTGCTCGCGGCTCGAGAGCTCTTCCAGCGCCAGTTCCAGTTCGGCATTCTTGATGTCGCTGTTTTCCTTGGCCATGCTCAGCGACTGGGTAACCAGCGTATCGGTCGTCACATCGCAGACGATACCGGTGATGCTGCCGTCCAGGGTCCGCGCACCCACGGACCGGAGGTAGCGGAAACTGTCGTCTGACAGCGGCAGGCGGTAGCTGATATCCCATTTGTCGGCGGTCGCGGCGATAACGCAGTTGAAGTAGAGCTGCTCGGCCTTCTCCACGTCGTCGGCATGCAGGGATGCGAACCAGTCGGCCATCCGGTCCTCGTCGTCGGTAAGGCTCTCGGGCAGGCCGTGTAGCCCTGCGCTGCGGCGGTCCCATATCAGGGCGTGAGTGACCGCATCGATCTCCCAGATGCCGATGTTCGAGGTTTCAAGCGCGAGCTGGAAGCGTTGCGACAGTTCAAGCAGTCTCTGTTCGCGCGCGCGCAGACGGGCAATGTTGATATTGCGTTCACGCAGGAGGAAGACGGCAAGCATCACCGAGATCATCATCGCAATGACACCGGCTAGCACCAGCAGGCGGCTGGGCAGGAGGCGGTTCATCGCCGCGTCCCAGCCTTCGGCCGGCATGCCGTAGAGCTGCAGAGGCAGGACCCCTTTCTCAAGGGTCAGTGATACCGGTTGCTGCGAAAAGATCGTCTGGTCGCCAAAGACCTGGTCCGCATTCGAAGGCGATGACAGGACAGCGGCGATCCTGGTGTGGTCGTGTTCCTCATGGTCGTCCACGGCATGCTCGGCCAGCAGGGCGTGATCGCCGAAGAAGCGGTCCGCGTCGATCTCGACGATCAGCGAAGCCCAGGTCGGCTCGGGCTGCCAGGGCAGCGGCGGCACTGGAATGTCGATGATGATGTTGCGCGCTTCGCTGCGGATCGAAGGTGTGAACGCCATGCGGCGCGGATCGTCCAGGGCTGTGAAGTGGGCGGACCGGAAATGCGGATTGTCGGCCAGAACCCGCGCGATGGTCCTGTTCAACTCCATTGGCGAGAGAAGGTCGTCGTCGGCCAGGTCGTCGGCCAGACCCAGCGCGAGATCGATGTCATCACGCATCTGCGTCCGGATTTCGGTCGCGGCATGCTGCAGTCGGTCGATCACCGCATGCTCCACCCGCCCGCGCTCGGTGAGCGCGGTCTGTCGGTCGATCATCAGCCCTATCGAGACGATCAGCACGCTGAGGAAGGCACCGCCGATCAGCCAGGGCATGCCAGTGCCCCATCTGCTTCCGAACTGCAGATCCTTCTTCATTTTAAGCAATGCAGATTTCCCCTGATCCCGATGTCCGCTAAGTGTATGACACGCCGGTTAATTTAGGATTTCCCGGTGAGATCGCATTTTCCGGTCCTCCCGCTTCGCCGAGCTGCGCCGAGCATGCCCGCACCCAGCGCCGCGCGTCGGAGCGGCAACCACTATTGTCCGAGGGATAATCCCCCAGGATTGCGCGATCCGCCCTTGCATTCGCGTCCACAATCCCATTGAAATGTCATCATCACGGGCGAATTCCGCCACATTCGGGAGGCTAGCTTGCAGTCGTTTTCAGCATCGATTTTGTCCAGGGTGGTTCGCATGCGTGTCGTGATCTCTCTTCTTCTTGCCACGGCAAGCTTCCTGTCGCCCATCACGGTCCTCGCCGGCAGCGCCGATGTCGAGTCCACGATCCGTGATGTCAATGTCGATGGGATGTCTCTCGTCCTTGATGACGGCAAGACTTATGTCGTGCCTTCGGAGTTCAATTTCGAAGGTCTCGAACCAGGCCAGAAGGTCATCGTGTTCTACACGGAAGTCGACGGCAAGCGCGTGGTCGACGATCTGGAAGTTCTGCAGTAAAGCGAAAAGAGGGCGCTGCCCGGCGGCGGCCCTGAGCGGCGGTCAGATCCAGCCGATCTGTCTTGCGTCGCGGTCGATCTTCAGGATTCGATCCTGCGGAATGTTCATCTCGCAGGCTTCGTCTTCACCGATCCCGCCGACCAGCCTGAAGCAGCTGCGAATGACGCCGCCATGGCTGACGCAGACGGTCTGCCTCTCGACAGACTGCATCCAGGCACCGATTCGCCAGGAAAGAATTTCATAGCTTTCGGCGTCGTCGCCGGGAGGAATGAACCCCCACTTCTGCCGTGCGCGCTCGGCGACCCGTTCCGGCGAGACCTGCGCCAGTTCCGGCAGCGTCGAGCCTTCCCAGTCTCCGAAGGACAGTTCCTTGAGCCGCTCGTCGAGACGATAGTCCTGCGGCGGCAGGCCCATGGCAGCCCGCAGCCGTTCCATGGTGTCGCGGGTGCGCCCGAGTGGAGAGCTGACAAAATCGAAATCCCCGGCGCGGTCGCCGAGGATGCTTGCGAGCTTGAGCCCGTTTTCGCTGGCCTGCCGGCGACCGATGTCGTTGAGGCCGATATCCTTCTGGCCCTGCATGCGGCCTTCGGCATTCCAGTCGGTCTGGCCGTGGCGGATCATGTAGATGAGCACGGCGCAGTCTCCGATATCAGTCCTTGCCGAGCACGATGTCGGGCGCGTCGACCGACTTCATGCCAACCGTGTGATAGCCGCAGTCGACGTGGTGCACTTCGCCGGAAACCCCGGTCGAAAGATCGGACAACAGATACATGCCCGACTTGCCGACCTCGTCGGTCGTCACGTTGCGCTTCAGCGGCGAGTGATACTCGTTCCACTTGAGGATATAGCGGAAGTCGCCGATGCCGGAAGCCGCCAGCGTCTTGATCGGGCCGGCCGAGATCGCGTTGACGCGAATGCCGCGACCGCCCATGTCGACGGCGAGATAGCGCACAGAGGCCTCGAGGGCGGCCTTCGCCACACCCATGACGTTGTAATGCGGCATGACCTTCTCGGCGCCGTAATAGGTGAGCGTCAAAAGCGAGCCGCCGCCGTTCATGATTTTTTCGGCGCGGGCGGCAACGGCGGTGAACGAGTAGACGGAAATGTCCATCGTCCGGGCGAAGTTGTCACGGCTCGTCTCGATGTAGCGACCGGTCAGCTCGTCCTTGTCGGAAAACGCGATCGCATGCACGACGAAGTCGATCTTGCCCCAATGTGCCTCGATATTGGTGAAGACGGCGTCGATGCTTTCGAGATTGGTCACGTCGCAATCGCCGGCGAGGAAGGCGTCCAGTTCCTGGGCGAGCGGCTCGACACGCTTCTTCAGCGCATCGCCTTGCCAGGTCAGCGCGATCTCGGCGCCCTGGTCGCGACAGGCCTTTGCGATCCCCCAGGCGATGGAGCGATTGTTGGCGACACCCATGATGACGCCGCGCTTGCCTGCCATGAGGCCGGAACCTTGAACCATATCGGGACCCTTTGAGACTTTCGGTGGAGTTGCCTATGGCATAGGCCGTTCCATCGTTCAAGATTGCAGCCCCAGATCGGTTGAACAGTGCCCCGACATTCGGTGCGCCCGTCAGAAATCCTTCATATATCAGGTAAAAGCTGCCGCGCGTCGCCATGATCGACGCTGAAAGCATGTGGCACATGCCGCCGCCGAGCGGTGGCCTCGCCCGTGGAAGGCGAGCCCTGAAAAGCCAGCAGTCAGGCCGCCATCTGGCTCAGATGTAGAGCCCCTCGCGCATCAGGCGCATGAGATCGGTGACCTTCTCATCCGGTTTTTCCCAGAGCATCACCCGCAATTCGACGACGAGCGCACCGCGTCCGCCCTCGCCATTCGGCAAGCCGAGATCGTCGATCCGGATCACCTGGTCGGAGTTCGACCATGCCGGCACGTTGACCGGTACCATCGTGCCATCCGGCCCCTCGACCTGCGTGTCCCAACCGAGCACGGCGTTTTCCAGCGTGATCGGCAAAACGGTACGGATGTCGAATTGATCGACGAGAAAGCGTTCGGCGCGCAGAACCCGGATGGTGACCGCGACGTCGCCGCGCTGCAGACCCTGGAACTTCAGCCCCTGGTTCTTCAGCCGCACCACATGGCCCTCGGTCACGCCGTCAAGCGGTACGCGCACCTCACGCCCGTCGTTGAGCGTGATCGGCACGGATTTCTGTTCCAGCAGGTCGGCGATTGCGACTACGGCTTCGGCGAAGATGTCGGGTGCCTTTTCCGGCAGCGGCGGAGGCGCACCGCGCAGGCGCCGGACAAGCGAGCTGAAAAGCTCGATCGGCGCGAGCAGGGGGGAGGTCGCTGGCTTGAGCGGCATGCCCTCGGAAAGCGCTGCCGCCTCCTGTTCGCGGCGCAGGGTCTCGGCCGCTGCGGCGGCTTCCGGGCTGTCACCGAAGATGCGGGATGCGGCTTCTTCCGGGCCGGATGTCGTGCCGCCAACGGAGGCGCCGGCACCGCTTGCCGTTCCTGCTGTGGACCCGGTTGAATTTGTCTTCTCGTCGCTGGACGAAGCCGTTGGTCCGGCCTTCGAGGCCTCATCCTTCGTCGTCGCTTGAGCCTCCCCCTGAGCCTTGGCCTTCGCCTCGGCGGCCTGTTCCTTCGCGGCCTTGACCTTGGCAGCCTGGGCCGCGTCCGCCTTGGCCTTTTCGGCTTCCGCGCGAGCGAGTTCTTCCAGGACCCGCTCGGCATTCGCCTTGGCCTGCTTGGCCTTTTCGGCCGCCTCGCGCGCCGACTGGCGCTGCTGCATGATCGTCTGTTCGCGTTCCAAGGCTTCGACCTTCGTGCGTTGTTGATCATACCGGCTGCGCTTGGCCGGATCCTTCAGCACTTCATAGGCGCGCCCGATCTCGGCGAAGCGGTTGTGCGCCTGCGGATCGTCGCGGTTCTGGTCCGGATGCACGGATTTCGCCTTCAAGCGCCATGCCGTCTTGATCTCGTCCGCGCCGGCATCACGCTTCACGCCCAGGATCGAATAAAAATCACGCATTGAGGACACCAACAAACCTCACACGGAAGGGCCCTGTCATGACGCCCCGTCCGAAACACTCAAATACCGTCCCGCTGAGTTCATGCGGGGGCGGACGTTAGACTGGCGCACAGCGTTGCACGCGAGTTGCTAATTGAAGGTTACGTTGCGTCAGGGCAGGGTGGTCTATTTCTTCGGGTTTGCTTAAGCAAATCTTTCGAATACGACGGAAATCGCTCCAGCCGTTTACGATTGGCGATCGAAGCTCATCAGTTGCCAGTTGCCCGTGCCGGACGTGCAGGTCTTGCCGGAAAAATAGGCGATGCCTTCGTAGGAGTGGCGCGTGGTCGAGAAGTTGCGGCAGATCAAGCCGTCGCCTTTCTCTTCCTGGATCGCCGTCACGACTCCGGCGCTGCCGGTGGTCGCATTTGCCCAGGGCAACGGCTTGCCCTCGCTCTTGGAAAGGTCGGCGGAGGAAACGGCGCTCTGCACCGTGAGCTCGTCGGACCGGCTGGTCGTGTTGCCGTTCTTGGCGACCGTGGAGGTCGAGATCGTATTGTCGACAGTCTCGGAGCCGAACAGGTCCATGCTGCTGCCAAAGCAACCGCTGAGCGGAAGTGTCGCAGCGATGACGAGCAAGATAGAGCTTCTACGCATGCACCAACCCTTTGTACGCTCGACCGATTTTGATATGTCTGCCAAGGGGCCTGCGATCCAGTGCGTCGTCATCGGCGGCCAATATGCATATCGGGAGCATTTTACACAATATGTCAGATATCGGGTTAACAACTGGTGACTTCACTGAAGAGAGCGAACCCTTTGCCCTCTTCGCGACCTGGCTCAAGGATGCCGAAGCCTCGGAGATCAATGATCCCAATGCGGTAGCCTTGGCCACCGTGGATGCGGATGGTCTGCCGAATGTCCGTATGGTGCTTCTCAAGGGCTTCGATATCAGAGGCTTTGTCTTCTACACGAATTTCGAGAGCCAGAAGGGACAGGAAATTCTCGGCCAGAAAAAGGCGGCCATGTGTTTTCATTGGAAATCGCTGCGCCGTCAGATCCGTCTGAGAGGGGATGTCGAGGTCGTTTCCGACGAGGAAGCCGACGAGTACTACCAGTCCCGCCCGCTCGGCAGCCGTATCGGCGCCTGGGCCTCGAAACAGTCCCGCCCGCTCGAAGGCCGCTTCGCGCTGGAAAAGGCGGTCGCTGAATACACCGCGAAGTATGCGCTCGGAAATGTGCCCCGGCCGCCGCATTGGTCCGGATTCCGGATCATCCCGCGCTCGATCGAATTCTGGCACGATCGCAAGTTCCGTCTGCACGATCGGATCGAGTTCCACCGCGAAGGCGAGGGCTGGTCGAAGGTGCGGATGTATCCCTGAGCGAAGCCGGGGGCAGGTGCCTCAGCCGCCAGCGAGCCGGGACGGCAGGCCCGAGGCCAGCGCCTCGACATAACGGCGCTTCTGGTAGAGCCCGTTGAGCGAGATCCGCGGCAGAAGCTGCGGGCTCTGCATCGATGCCGGCGTCAGTGTGGCCGGCCGGGTGGTCACAGACAGCTTGAAGCCCGCCCAGTCGGCATAGCCGGCGGTGCGGATCGTGGCGCTGCGAGTGTCGCCATAGGGATAGGCGAAGGTCGTGGGACGCGCGCCGGTGATCCCGCCCACATAGTCGGCGCTCTCGTTGAGTTCTGACAGAAGCTCCGTGTCCCCGAGGTCGGCGAGGCCCCGGTGACTGACGGTATGCGCGCCATAGGAGACGAGCGGATTGCGAGCGAGCGCCGCCAGTTCGTCACGATCCATGACGGTTTCGGAGACCAGCGCATGTGGGTTGATGCCCGCGGCCTGGGCCATCTGGTCGAGCTGGGCCACGCCCTTGGTCTCGTCGCCGGCCATCAGGCATCGGGCGACCGCGTCGAAGGCGGAGGTCTTCGCGCGCAACGTGCTGCAATCCAGATCGATCCGGCCGGCAGGCAGGCACAGTGCCAGCCGCTCGCGTTTGCTGATCAATGCAGCGACGGTTTCCCACCACATGGTATGGCTGCGCTCCGAAAGCCCCTTGCAGACAAAGATCGTGAAGGGAACCCCGTGCCGAGCGAAGACGGGCATGGCGAAGTCGCGGTTGTCGCGAAACCCGTCGTCGAGGGTGAAAACGGCAAAAGGCTGCCCGCCTTCGGCCTCGGCGAGTGCGGTGGGAACGTCCTCCAGCCGCAGAAAGCGGTAGCCACGTCCGGCGAGCGTCCGGATCGTGGCGTCGAGGAATTCGGGCGTGATGTCGAGATGCCGGTTTGGCTGGAAGGCCTGTGGCTCGGCCGGGCGCACGTGATGCAGCGTGAAGATCACGCCGCGCCCCTTGAGGCTGCCGATCAGGCCGAGCCGCGACAGGAGGAAGGAGACCTCAAGTCCGCCGGTTATCGCCACCTGTTTCAGCTGTTGTTTGAACCGCCCCGCCATGCCCTGCCTGAAATGCCCTTGTTCTCAATCGATGGGAAGGCTAGCCCCGAGTCCTTAAGCTTGGCTCAACGTTTGCCCTCAAATTCTGTCGAAAGCGGCAGCCCCCTTCCGGCAAGTCGGGTAGCGCGCCTGGCAAGCAGCATGGCCGGGATCGTCCACAGGACCGGGATCATGAACGTTGCCGAGAGTGCTGCGCGCGTCGCATCGCTGATCGATGCGTCCACCAACCCCAGACTGTTGCCGGCAAGCCCCGCAAAGGCTGCCCCGATCGCGAAGCCGGCCGATTGCAACGTCGGGATGAGCCCGGAGGTCTTGTCGCGCTCCCGGGCCGTGCTCGCCTCCATCAGCATCTGGCTCAGAAAGGCCCAGCTTGCCCCAAACGCCGCACCGACCACGATCTGTCCTGCGATCAGCAGCGAGAGCGAGCCCAGATGGAAGCCAGAAGCCACCAGGATCATCCCGCCGAATTGCAGGACGGGACCGGCCTCGATCGCCCGGCGTCGCCCCTCCCGGGTGCCGGTATGGGCGACGAGAACCGCAACCAGGCTCCAGCTCATGGCCATGACAGCCCCCAGCCCACCCGCTGCCAGAGGCCCGAAGCCAAAGCCATGCTGCAGACCGAAGACGAAATAGACGCTGCTGGTTGCCTGGGCGACAGGCATCAGCAGCACCAGCCAGAGGCCGGTTCCCACCGTGGATGACAGGCTGAAGGCGCTGTGCGGCATGAGGCTTTCAGCCGAAATCCGATCCCGACGCACACTGAAGGCCAGCAGGGCGAGCCCCGAGAGAACCAGGCTTGCCGACAGGAACGCGTTTTCCATCACGCCCGAGGAGAGGATCATCAGCAGGCCGACAGAAAGCAACGCGAGCGGGGACTTTGCTACACTCGAGCCTACCGTCGCCGTTTCGCGCGTCCCTGCGGTGAATAACGCCAGCAGAAGAAACAAAAGGCCGAAGGGTATGTTGATCAGAAACGCCGTGCGCCAGGAGAAGGTCTCTGCCAGCCAGCCGGCTGCAACGGGCCCGCCGAAGGAGGCGCAGGTCCAGACCAGCGCTTCCACACCGAACACCTTGGGCACGAGACGGGAGGGATAGAGTGCCGGAATGAGCGCGTAGCAGATGGCTGCGACGATCCCTTCGCCAAGGCCCTGTCCGATCCGCCCCAGCAAGACCTGCTCCATTGACCCCGCAACAGCCGCCGCCAGCGTTCCCGCGAGAAAGATGAGCGTTGCTGCGACGAGAACGCGGCGGGCGCCGAAACGCTGCTTGAGCCGGGCTGCCGTCACTCCGGCGACGATCGAGCCTATCAGGTAGAGCGAAACCGACCACGCGATCAGGCGGCCCCCACCGATTTCCGCGATCGCGCTCGGCAGGACGGTGGACACGAAGAAACCGTTGAAGGCAAAGAGCGCGACACCCATGCTCAGCATCAAGGTGGTGGCGAGATGCTCCGATGACAGGAGCTCGAGCCAGCCGCCGGCCGCATTGGATTGCAGCCCGGGCTCTCGGGCAGTCTCCGCTGGCGCGGGAAGGGCGGGGCCGGCGAGGCTGTCGGATGCGTGGTCTGTCATCGGAGAACTCTCTTTGCGGTAGGGAATTGGAGGTGAAGTGAGGTTATGCTACAACCTCAACAAAGGTTGAGGTAAAGCCATGCGCGAACAAAAAAATCACCTGACCGTCGGAGACGTGGCCCGCCGCAGCGGCCTAGCCGTCTCCGCCATCCACTTCTACGAACGCAAGGGCCTGATCGCCGCCGACCGAACCGGTGGCAACCAGCGTCGTTATGGCCGCGATGTCCTGCGCCGTCTCGCCCTCATCCGCGCCGCACAGGAAGTGGGCCTGCCGCTCTCGGAGGTCGTGGAGGCGTTGGCGAGGCTTCCTCTCGGGCGCACGCCCACGCCGGAGGACTGGCGGCTGATCGCAACCGGCTGGGCCGAAAAACTCGATGCACGGATCCGCATACTCCAGCGCCTGCGCCACGATCTCGATGGCTGCATCGGCTGTGGTTGCCTCTCCCTGCAGCGTTGCCAACTGGTCAATCCCGCAGATGCTCTTGCCGACGAAGGCACCGGTGCCGTTTCCCTCGCGCTGTGAACCGGGCGATGGTCGCCACTGTCAGCTTTCGCCCTGTGGATTAACCCTTCGCTAACCATGGCCGGGCGACCTTCTGTGGACAGATGGTTGCATCTGATTCCGATCGGCTGATTGTCGCCCCATTCTTGCCATAGGGGCTGCTCTCGAAATGGCGGATCGTTCGAATCGAACCAGCCGCTGTCATCATCGAAATCCGGACGGCATTGGAGTTTTCATGAGCAAGTTGCTGGTCGCGTTGTCGTTTTGCGTGGCGATCCTGTCTTTCTCGACTGCAGCCCAAGCCGGCAGTGCCCAGCTCCTCCTCGATGCCCGCACCGGCGAAGTTCTGGCATCCGAAAACCCCGATGAACTGAATCATCCCGCCTCGCTGACCAAGATGATGTCGGTCTACATGGTCTTCGACGCGATCCGCGCCGGCAAGGTCAGCTGGGACAGCCCTGTCCCCATTTCGAAACATGCCGCCTCCCGCCCGCCGACCAAGCTCTTCGTCAAGGCAGGCGATACGATCACGGTACGCGAGGCCGTGCTCGCGATGATCGTCAAGTCGGCCAACGATGCCTCGGCTGCGATCGGCGAGAAGCTCGGCGGCAGCGAGGAAGCCTTTGCCGCCCTGATGACCCGCAAGGCCCGCGCGCTCGGCATGATGAACACCACCTTCTTCAACGCGTCCGGCCTGCCGCATGACCGGCAGTTCACCACCGCCCGAGACATGTCGACTCTGGGTGTTGCCCTGATGCGCGACTTCCCGAAGGAATATGAACTCTTCGCCACCAAGAGCTTCAAGTTCCGCGGCAAGACGATCAATGGCCACAACAATCTCATGTATCGTTACAAGGGCATGGACGGCATCAAGACCGGCTATACCAATGCCTCCGGCTTCAACCTTGTCAGCGCCGTCGAGCATGACGGTCGCCGCGTGATCGGTGTCGTCATGGGCGGACGCACGGCGGCAAGCCGTGATCGGATCATGGAAAAGCTGATCGACGCGAACATCAGGAAGGCCTCCACGGGAAGCCAGCTTCTGGTAAGCCGATCGACGGGAGTACAGATGGATCTTGCCCGCCTCGGCGACGAGATACCGGTTCCTGCATCACGTCGACAGGCGCTGGCGGCCGTCCAGGGCATGGCAGGCGTCACCGGTGCCTCTGATGCGGGCGCTGCTTCTGCCTATGCACCGTCGACCACCGTCTCCGCCGAACTGGTCGCCAACCCCGCCACCCGTTTCGCGCCGGTCGACCAGCAACACACCGCGAGCACGCCGCAGGCTTCGTCCGAACGCAAGTGGCAGATCCAGATCGCCGCCGCCACATCGGCCCAGGCCGCCATGGACCTCCTCTCCCAGGCCCGCCAGAAGGTCGGCGGTCCGCTGGACGACCTCGACACCTATACCGAAATGGTCACCCGCAACGGCATCACCTTCTATCGCGCCCGCTTTACCGGCTTCGATACCAAGGAAGAAGCCCGCATCGCCTGCGACAAGCTGGTCCGCCAGCGCTACGACTGCGTGCTGATGCCCGCGCGGGGGTGAGGCTCCCGACGCATCCGAGACCTATTGAAGCTCTAATGACTTAGCGCGCTTCGTCCACCTCGAAGAACCGCATGCACTCGGTCAGATCCTGCGCCACATGCGCACACAACGCCTCGATCTCTTCGGTCGGCGCGAGCAGGTCGGGCACCATGACCGCCATCATGCCTGCGGCATGCGCCGAGCGAATGCCGTTGTGGCTGTCCTCAAGCGCCAGGCAGTCCTCAGGTGCCACACCGAGCCGTTCAGCCGCCACAAGATAGGGATCGGGTGCAGGCTTGCCCCTCCGATAATCCCCTTGCGCCACCACCGCATCGAAGCGTCGATGCAGGTCGAAACCCGCCAGATGATGCTCCACCTGATGATGCGCCGAGGAGGTCGCGATCGCCCGAGGCAGGTCAAGCGCATCAAGGAGATCGAGAAGCTCGACCACACCCGCCTTGAGCCGCAGATCCTTTTCGAGAAGCGCATGGAAATGTTCAAGCCACAACACGCGGAAGCCGTCCGCGTCGAAGTCGTCCCCCCAGCTCCGCTTGAAGAGAGCCGAGATTCCGGCCCAGGGCTGGCCCATCATGCCCTCATAGACCCGTTCATCGATCGGCAGGCTGCGCTCCCTGGCCGCCGAAATGACCGAGGCGCGGTAATGGATCTCGGTATCGAGCAGGAGCCCGTCCATGTCGAAGATGACGGCCCTGGGAGGGCGGGGCAGGTGGATCATCGGGGAGTGTCTCGGTTGCTGAAAAGTGGATTGTGTTAACGCATCGCCCGCCGTTCGCCGAGATCTTCGAAGAGTCTCAGCAGATAACCATCCGGATCTGCGACGACGAATTGCCGATTGCCGACCTCATGGTCATCCCGCCGGTACCACTTCTCTTCGAGCGGCAGATAAAGCTTCACACCCGCCGCCGCAAGGCGATCGACGATGATCGATACGGCAGGCACCAGGATTTGCAGGTTCAGCCCGCGCCCGAAGGGGCGCTCGACCGGCGCGTCGGCGACGTCGAAGGTCCGCCCGATCCCGATCTGGTCGATCATCAGTTGTGCCTCGCCGAGCGTCAGGAAGCTGAAGCCTTCCTCCGGCCGCTCGTATGCGACCTCAAAGCCGATGAGGTCACAATAGAATGCACGGCTCGTCTTCCAGTCGCTGACAGCAAGTTCTGGAACGAGCGCGTTCTCCTTCAAGCCTTCGTGCCCCCCACCGTGATCTGGTCCATCCTGAGATGTGGCTGGCCGACGCCGACGGGGACCCACTGGCCGGCCTTGCCGCAATTGCCGATCCCGGTGTCGAGCTTTGAATCATTGCCGATCATGGTGATGCGCTTCATCGCGTCAGGCCCGTTGCCGATCAGCATGGCGCCCTTGACCGGCGCTCCGATCTTACCGTTTTCGATCAGATAGGCCTCGGTGCAGCCGAAGACGAATTTGCCGGAGGTGATGTCGACCTGGCCGCCGCCGAAGGACACGGCATAGATGCCCTTCTTCACGGAGGCGATGATCTCT
Source organism: Rhizobium sp. Q54 (assembly GCA_943372805.1). Taxonomy (GTDB): domain Bacteria; phylum Pseudomonadota; class Alphaproteobacteria; order Rhizobiales; family Rhizobiaceae; genus Allorhizobium. The sequence continues at coordinate 4,066 of CALSAF010000023.1, read as the reverse complement.
TCGGGGCTCTTGTCGCCCGAGAGCATGTAGGTATTGGTCATGCGCGGCATGGGCTGGTGGGCATAGCCCTGGCGACGGCCGTTGCCTGTCGCTTTCATGCCCATCAGGCGCGCATTCTGCCGATCCTGCATATAGCCGACCAGTTTGCCGTTTTCGATCAACACGTTGTAGGCGGAGGGTGTGCCCTCGTCGTCGATGGTAATCGAGCCGCGCCGATCGTTGATCGTGCCGTCGTCGACGACGGTCACGCCGGGGGCTGCCACCATTTCGCCCATCAGACCGGCAAAGGCCGAGGTCTTCTTGCGGTTGAAGTCGCCTTCCAGCCCGTGACCGACAGCCTCGTGCAGCATGACGCCCGGCCAGCCATTGCCGAGCACCACGTCCATCGTGCCAGCCGGCGCTTCCTGCGCCTCGAGATTGACCAGCGCCTGACGCAAAGCCTCGTCGGCACCGCGCTGCCAGCTGTCTTGTGTCAGAAAGTCGTTGAAACCCATGCGGCCGCCGACCCCGAAGGAGCCGCTTTCCTGGCGGTCGCCTTCGCCGGTGATGACGGAGATGTTGATGCGCGTCATCGGCCGGATGTCGCGGACCCGGTGGCCGTCGGCGCGCAGGATCTCGACCACCTGCCAGCTTGCGCCGACGGTCGCCGTCACCTGCCGCACCTTCGGATCCTTGTCGCGCAGATAGGCGTCGATTTCCGAAAGCAGCTTCACCTTCTCTTCGAAGGTCGGCGAGCCGATCGGATTGCCGTCGCCATAGAGCTTGGAATTGGTCCGCTGCGGTGCAGCCGCATAGGAGCCGGAATGGCCATGGGTGACCGCGCCGACGGCATCTGCCGCGCGGGAGAGGGCGGACAGCGACAACTCGCCGGCATGGGCATAGCCGACAGCCTCGCCTGCCACAGCGCGAAGCCCGAAACCCTGGTCGGTGTTGAAGGAGCCACCCTTGAGGCGACCATTGTCGAAGGTCAGCGATTCCGCCTGGGCATGCTCGACGAAGAGCTCCCCGTCATCTGAACCTTTCAGTGCGTCGGCGACACGCCGCGTCAGCGTGGCTTCGTCGCAGTCGAAGAGGGAGAGAAGGTCCTGGGTCATGCGGGTCTCCTTGGGGCGCTTGTCCCTGCATGTAGGCGCGGGACGAAAAAGGGGCAAGCCCGCCGGACTTGCCCCTGATCTATAAAGTCATCACGATCCGGCGACCGGCCCCTCAGGGCAGCTTGTCATAACCTTCGCCGAAGCCGGCAAGCTCGATCGGAATGCCGACGCGGTCCTGGTCGGCGGATTCGCGAAGCGCAAACACGGCAGCCTTGCCGGCGCGCAGGATCTTCATCAGTTCCTCGTCGATCTCCACTTCCACATAGCAGCCTTCGGAGAAGCAGCGGGTGAAATAGGCGCGACCGATATTGTTGCCGTCGACAAAGAGCTCCATCCCGTCCTTCAGGAGAACACCGAGCGGAGCCAGGATACGCAGGATGCGTGCCTTGCGGTCGGCGGTCTTCAAGACGACGACGGACAGGCCGACTTCCGGACGATCCTCCGCAATGACGTTCTGCATCAGGGCGCACTGCTCGACCGATGCACCGGCCGGCTTGTCGCAGATGACAGACCACGCGCCGTGGTTGGAGCGGATCGAACCCGGCTGTTGTTGCGGTTGCTGGCTCAGCGCCGGCGTCGCGAGAGCAGCGATCAGCACGGCGCTCGCGGTCAGGCTGGACCAGGCAAGTCTAGGCAGACCCATGAAAACCTCTGGAAAACGAATCATTGCCGACATTCTTGTCGTCCGGGTGGGCAAATGGGAAGCCCCAACGCCTGTTTTAAGGCCGACTGCGGCATAATTGGGACTGCGTTTTGGATGTGGAAGCGCAATCATGCGCCTCATGGTGCCCCAACTGGTTAAAGCCTGTGTATCGAGGTCGCATGTATTTGATGAAGCGCAAAAATGCCGCACCGGCTTTCGCGCGGGCGTATTGCGATTGCGGCCAATCTGTGATTTGAAACGGCGACACTAGCATGATTTTTGCGCTATGGTTTGATGTGGATCAAGCGCTTGTGGGAGACCAACCGTGATGAAGAGAACCTATGCAGCCCTGGCCGCTCTGGCCTGTCTGCTTTTCGCTTCTGTCAGCTTCGCCGATCAGCCGAAGCCCTGGCAGATGGGTATGCAGGAACCAGCCACCTCGATCATGGAGTTCAATAGCTGGTTTGAGCAGTACACCCTCTGGTTCATCGTTCCGATCACCATTTTCGTCCTGCTGCTTCTGGTGGTCGTGGTCGTCAAGTTCCGCGAATCGGCGAACCCGGTTCCGTCCAAGACGAGCCACAACACGGCCATCGAGATCGCCTGGACGGTGATCCCTGTCCTCATCCTCTTCGCGATTGCGATCCCGTCCTTCAACCTGCTGACCTATCAGCTGAAGATGCCGGAGAACCCTGACGTCACGATCAAGGCGACGGCGACCCAGTGGCTCTGGTCCTATGAGTATGAAGGCGAGCAGACCGTCTCGTTCGACAGCTACATGCTGAAGGAAGGCGATCGCACCGCTGCCGGCAAGGAAGATGTTGCCCGCTATCCGCGCCTGCTCGCCGTCGACAACGAAGTTGTTGTTCCCGTCGGCAAGACTGTTCGCCTACTCGTCACGGCGGCGCCGACGGACGTGATCCACGCCTTCGCCATGCCGGCCTTCGGCATCAAGATCGACGCCATTCCAGGCCGCCTGAACGAAACCTGGTTCCGCGCCGACCGTGAAGGTCTGTACTACGGCCAGTGTTCCGAGCTCTGTGGCAAGGACCACGCCTACATGCCGATCGCGATCCGTGTGGTCTCCGATGCGCAGTATGCGACCTGGCTGCAGGCTGCGACCTCCGATCTGTCCGGCGCCAACCGCGCTCTGATGGCTGCTGTCGACGGCGCTCCCGCCGCCGTCCAGACCGCCGAAAACATCACGAACTGAGAGGAGTGAGGACAATGGCTGGCTCTGTTGCCCACGACGAACATGCGCATGGCGCACATCACGACCACAAGCCGGGCTTCTTCGCCCGCTGGTTCCTGTCCACCAACCACAAGGACATCGGCACCCTGTACCTGATCTTCGCGATCGTGGCCGGTATCATCGGTGCCGCCCTTTCGGTTGCCATGCGTATGGAGCTTCAGGATCCTGGTATCCAGATCTTCCACGGTCTGGCTTCCATGGTCTACGGCTTCGAAGGTGATGCTGCCATCGATGGCGGCAAGCACATGTACAACGTCTTCACGACGGCGCACGCGCTGATCATGATCTTCTTCATGGTCATGCCGGCGCTGATCGGCGGCTTTGCCAACTGGATGATCCCGATCATGATCGGCGCTCCTGATATGGCCTTCCCGCGCCTCAACAACATCTCTTTCTGGCTGATCGTTCCGGCCTTCCTCCTGCTCGTGCTCTCGATGTTCGTCGAAGGTCCGGCCGGTGGTTACGGCGTCGGCGGTGGCTGGACGCTCTATCCGCCGCTTGCAACCTCGGGCCAGCCCGGTCCGGCGGTTGACCTTGCGATCTTCGCGCTCCACGTTTCCGGTGCGTCCTCGATCCTCGGCGCGATCAACTTCATCACCACGATCCTGAACATGCGCGCTCCCGGCATGACGCTGCACAAGATGCCGCTCTTTGCCTGGGCCGTTCTGGTCACTGCATTCCTGCTGCTGCTGTCGCTCCCGGTTCTCGCCGGTGGCATCACCATGCTGCTGACCGACCGTAACTTCGGCACGACCTTCTTCTCGCCTGAAGGCGGTGGTGACCCGGTTCTCTACCAGCACCTGTTCTGGTTCTTCGGCCACCCGGAAGTCTACATCCTGATCCTGCCTGGCTTCGGCATCGTCAGCCACATCGTGTCGACCTTCTCGAAGAAGCCGGTCTTCGGTTATCTCGGCATGGCCTATGCCATGGTCGGCATCGGCGCTGTCGGCTTCGGTGTCTGGGCGCACCACAAGTACACGGTCGGTCTGTCGCTCCAGGCACAGCGCTACTACCTCTTCGCAACCATGGTCATCGCGGAGACGACCGGCATCAAGATCTTCTCCTGGATCGCGACGA
>CALSAF010000022.1:0-39428 GCA_943372805.1 Rhizobium sp. Q54 | reverse complement strand
ATGTCACCATGACGCTTATAGGCATTTGACCTCATGTCTTTGCGTTCATTTGCGTTACACCCGAAGTCACGTCACACTATAGAGGTAAAGCCTATGGTCTGTCGTTTTTCTGGGGCTCTGCTCCGGTGACTGTTAGTGCGAGGCGCGCTTGTTGTTGTTAATGTCCCCCCATGCGCAGGAATAGCTCTCCCCTTTTTGTCAGCGCCAAGATGGTAGCCGAGCGCGCCGGCGTTTCTCGCTCTGCGGTTTCACGTACCTTCACCGATGGTGCGAGCGTTTCGGAGGAAACGCGCCGAAAGGTGATCGAGGCTGCGGAAGCGCTTGGCTACCACGTCAACCACCTAGCCCGGCAGTTACGTGAGCGCAGCAACATCGTCTGTTTGATCGTTTCGGATCTGACTACGCCCGTGCGGGCAGCGATGGTTGATCACCTGACTCGCAAACTACAATCGGCCGGCAAGATCACGGTGGTGTTGAACACCGAGAGCGACGAGGCGAAAGTCAACCACGCACTGAGGCTGACACTCCACTATCGCGCCGATGCGACGGTGGTCCTCTCGGGAACCCCTTCGACATCGCTGGTCAAGACTGCGCTCGCCAATGGTCAGCAAGTCGTTCTGATCAACCGCGACGACGGTCTCGAAGGCTGCGAGAATGTTGGCCTCGACAACGCGAGTGCGGCGAGAGAGGCACTGTTCTTGCTGCGCAGGGCAGGATGTCAACGTGTCGGGATCCTGGCCTCGGCTGCGCGAACACCGAGCCTTGTCGAGCGGGAACAGCGGTTTCTCGATGCGGCTTCCAATGCTGGACTTTTCGTCATCTCAGTGGAAGCGGAGGCGACCAGCTACAGTGCTGGTTTGGGAGCCGCCAAACGTGTGTTTGCTCGATCGGAGCCGCCTGATGGCATTTTCTGTGTCACGGATTTGCTTGCCCTGGGCTTCATGGATGGTGCACGCTCCGAATTTGGCCTGCGAATTCCCGAGGATCTCTGCGTCATCGGCTTCGACAATATCGAACAGGCTTCCTGGCAGGCTTATCGGCTGACGACATTCGAGCAGCCACTCGAAAAGATCGCCAATCATGTCGTTGCCCTTCTGACGGATGTTGATGCACCGGCCGAGCGTGACGGAGTGGTTTTTGAGCCGGTAGCCGTTTGGCGACGCTCGGTTCGTCCCCATCCCGGCTAAGTGCCGTGCACTCGTGTGCACGGCGTGAATGTCATTAAAACTTCGTCTAACCCCTTTAGTTAAGATGTGTCCGAGCAAGGCGATTGCACTCATGTGCAGTCTCCGCTTCCGTCTTGTCGTGTGGTCCGATGCGGCGGGCCACATGAGCGGGCGTGCCCGGACGCGGAATTTCGAGGGATGCAAGGTCCAGACCTCTGGGTCGACCTTTGGGCGTCTCGGATTGTGACAATGGCCGACGTCGCATGGCGCGGCAACAAAGGGAGAAGACGATGAAGCGTCGCGCATTCCTGATTTCCACCGCCGGCACCGTTGCCGGCATGATGATCCTGCCGAAGCTGTCCTTTGCTGCCGAGGGGCAGATCGATTGGTATACCGGATCGGATGCCAATGTGCTCGATTTCTGGACCAACACCGTCAAGCCGGCCTTCGAGGCTGCCAATGCCGGCGTGAAGCTCAATCTCGTTGATGCCGGCGACAATGCCGGTATCCAGGCCATCGCCGATCGCGCTATCGCTGCGATGCAGACCAATACCGATCCCCAGGCCGACTACTTCGAACATGCCGACCCGCGTCTTCCGAAGGGCGCAATCGAAGCCGGCCTCTATGTCAACATCAAGGAAGCAGGCCTGTCGAACTATTCGAAGGTCAATCCGCTCGCCATCGACAGCGACTTCTCGCTTCCCTATCGCGGTAGCCAGGTGCTTCTGGCCTACGACACCACCAAGCTGTCGGCTGCCGATGCTCCGAAGACCTGGGACGCTCTCGTTGCCTGGATCAAGGCAAACCCGGGTCAGTTCGTCTACAACCGCCCCGACAAGGGCGGTTCGGGCGGCAATTTCGTTCGCCGCGCCATCCATCAGGCCAACGGCCTCGACCCCAAGGCCTTCACGGTCGACAACTACACCGAAGCTTTCGGCAATGAAGCGCTCGGCAAGGCCTGGGAAATCCTGAAGGACATCGCCCCGTCGGTCTACGACAACGGCGCTTATTCCTCCGGCAACACCCAGTCGATCCAGTTGCTCGCCCAGGGCGTGGTGACCATGACCCCGGTCTGGTCCGACCAGGTTCTCCAGGCAATCGCTCAGGGCGTCCTGCCGGAAACGACCGGTATCGTGCAGCTTCAGGATCTGGCTCTTTGTGGCGGCTTCTCGCGTGGAGTGATCCTGAGCAACGGCAAGAACCGTGATGCTGCCCTGAAGCTTGCCGATTTCATCCTGACCGAAGAGATCCAGGGTGCCATCCTGACCGAGCTCGGCGGCTTCCCCGGCGTGAGCTGGGATCACGTCTCCGACGATCTGCGCCAGAAGTTCGCAGACATCATTCCCAACAGCATTCCGACCTTCCCGTCGGGTGCCTGGGAGGCTGCGGTCAACGATGGTTGGTATCGTAACGTGGCGCCGACCATCGACCGCAAGTCGTGAGTTCAGGCGTGACATCGTCTGCCGTGTCAAAGACGGTGTCGGGCGGGGGGCTGATCGGCCTCCTGCTCGTCGCCGTCCCGGTCTCGCTCGTCGGATGGCTGGTCATCTGGCCGATCATCAGTGCCGTCATCCGGACGGTGTGGCGAAGCTCTCCCGAAGGGGCGTATGGCTTTGACCTGTCGAGCTACGTCTTCTTCTTCTCGGATGCCTACAGTCTCAATAATCTCAGCCTGACACTGTGGACCACGGCCGTTTGTGCTCTTTTGCTGCTGGTCGTGTCGCTTCCAATCGCGCTTTATCTGCGCTTTACCAAAGGAGGGATCGCCTCCTATGTGCAGGCGCTTGCTATCCTGCCGATGTTCGTTCCCTCGATCATCCTTGCCTATGCCCTGATCCGGGTCCTTGGTCCGAACGGCATGGTCGACCTTCTGCTGAATTTTGCCGGATTGCCCAAGCTTCGTACCCCCTATCTGACGCCTTGGGGGCCGGTGATCGGCCTCGTGTGGGACAACATCCCGCTGACGGTGCTGATCCTGCTGTCGGGCCTCGGGTCGGTCGGCAACATGGCGATCGAGGCGGCACGCGATGTCGGTGCAAGCCGACTTCAGGTGCTCTGGCACATCATTCTACCGCAGATCACCAATTCCATACTCGTCGCGCTCTCCTTTGCCGTGCTCGGCATCTTCTCGGCATTCACGCTGCCCTATCTGCTGGGGCCCGCCTCACCGGAGATGATGGGTCCCTTCATGCAGCGCACCTTCCGCGATCTGAATGACCCCGTCGGCGCCATTACCCAGGCGGTAATCACCTTCGGTTTCTGCATCGTATTTGGCTTGTTCTACGTGCGCTCGGTCGCCCGCAACCAGGGGAAATGAGTGCCATGCGTGAACCGATTGCCAAACTGCGCCCGATGGACGGCTATGGCATCCTGCTCGCCCTCTTGCTTTCGATCGTAGTCGTGCTTCCTCTCCTGGTCGTCGGGGTCTGGGCCTTCACCGAGGTCTGGCGCTATCCGAATGTGCTGCCGCAGCAGTTCGGTCTGCGTTTCTGGGAGCAGACGCTGAACCGGTCGGATGTTTGGAATGCGCTTTCGCTGAGCCTCACGCTTTCGGCCGTGGTCACGCTTACCTCCGCCATCATCTGCCTTCCTGCCGCCTACGCTTTCGCCCGCATGCGTTTTCCGGGCAGGGATCTCCTGTTCTTTTCGTTTCTTGCGGGTCACGCCTTTCCGAAGTTCGGACTGCTGGTCGCCATCGCTGCGATTTTCCTGCAGCTCGACCTGATCGGCACCTTCTGGGGTGTTGCGCTTATCCAGCTCGTCAACACGCTGATGTTCATGATCTGGATTCCGGTCGCCGCCTTCCAGGCCGTCGACAGGCGCATGGAAGAGGCAGCTCGCGACGTGGGTGCCGGCCCGCTTCGCGTGTTCTGGTCGATCACGCTGCCCCAGGCTGCACCGACCATTGCCGCAGCCCTTCTCCTGACCTTTGTCGGTACCTTCTATGAGACGGAGGGCGCCTGGCTGATCGGCGCTCCGGGCATCCGCACCATGCCCGTTCTGATGATCAGCTTCATCAACAACCAGATGGTCATCCAGTTCGGTGCGGTCTTGTCCGTAATGCTCTGGGTCCCGTCCTTCGTCGCCCTGATGTTCGCCCGGCGCGTCATCGGCGGAAACGCCTTCGCCAAGGGGTTTGGCGGATGAAGAGCAGCATGACAGGACTAGCAACATGTCGAAACTGAGTATCCGCGCGGTCTCCAAGGTTTTTCCGGGAGGCACGACCGCCGTCGACAACGTTTCGCTCGATGTGGCGGATGGCGAGCTGGTATGCCTACTCGGTCCTTCCGGCTCCGGCAAATCGACCCTACTGCGCATGGTGGGTGGTTTCGAGCAGCCGACGTCCGGATCGATTGCGATCGACGACCAGGACGTGACGCGTCTGCCGCCCGAGCAGCGGCCAACGGGCATGGTGTTCCAGAGCCACGCCCTCTGGTCCCATATGAACGTGTTCAATAATCTTGCCTTCGGCCTGAAACTGCGAGGGCGCCCAAAGGGCGAAATCCGTGACAGGGTCGAAGCCGTGCTCGAGCTCGTAGGCTTGAAAGGCTATGACGGGCGCATGACCAATGCACTCTCAGGTGGACAGCAACAGCGCGTGGCCCTTGCCCGCTCCCTGATCCTTGAGCCAAAGATCCTCCTGCTTGACGAACCCTTTGCAAGCCTCGACCAGCATCTGAGAGAGCGGCTGCGGGAGGAGGTGCGCGATATCCAGCTTCGCCTGAAGATTACGACACTCTTCGTTACCCATGGTCAGGACGAGGCGTTGTCCATGGCTGACCGCATCGTCGTCATGCGAAATGGTGCGACCGAACAGGCCGATCGGCCAGAGGTCATCTATCGCGATCCGCAAACGCCCTTCGTTGCCGGCTTTATCGGGACCATGAATTTCATCGAAGGCAGGGTGGAAAACGGCCGCTTCTTGCATGCCGACATTGCGGTGGATCTGCCGGTGGACGATGGGCCGGTCACACTTGCCGTGCGCCCTGAGGCCCTTGATCTTCTGCCCAGTAGAACCGGTCGGGCGACCGTTCATCGTGTCACCGACTTCGGCACTCACGGCCTGGTCGATCTGCACCTGTCCGATGGCGTCAGGATAAAGTCCCTGGTTCGCAGCCCTGAGCCGTTCGAAGCCGGCCAGACGGTCGACCTCGGCCCCCGTGCTTTCGCCGCCTTCCGTGACAACGTCAAACTCTGCCGGGCTATCGATGTACACTGATCCCATTTTCGTCGAACGCAATGGCCACAGGACCCTGCTCAAATGGCACCGGGCGAGGCGAAAGGCGACCGATCCGGAATTCACGTCGACGCGCATCCTCGAGGCGATGCGCATCGGCGCGAGTGTCGAGGTGGATCTCGTGGTGCATGCCGACAAGGGTTTTGCGATCCTGCACGATCTCGAACTCGATCACGGCACCACCGGATCCGGCCTGGTCTGCGAGACATCAGCCGAAACGCTGCGCCAGCTTTTCCTGCGCGGAAACGACGGGGAGCCGATCGCTGGCCGGGTCATTTTGCTCGAGGATCTCTGTGACCTATTGGCTGCAAATCCTGCCCATCGCGATGCCCTTCTGCAGCTCGACTACAAGGAAGACCTGTCGCGCCTGTCGCCGGCCGTCATTGCCAGTTTTGCGGCGGCCGTTTCCAAGGTGGCGCGTGCGATGATCCTTTCGGGTGGCGATAGCGCTGCCGTCGCGTCTCTGGCTGCCGCCACGCCTGGGCTCAGAACCGGATACGACCCGACCTATGTCGGCGTACTCGATGACTTGCAATCCCGGGAGGACTTCTCGCGCTTTATTGCGGCTGCACTGAAGACGGCACCGGAAGCGGCGATGATCTATCTCGACTACGAGCTCATTCTGGCGGCCGATGCAGCCGGCGCCGATCTCATCGGCGCCGTGCACGACGACAACCGGCGTGTCGATGCTTGGACCATCCGGTCGATCAATGCGGCCACACTTGCAAAGATCCGCCGTCTCCTCGACTTGCGGGTCGACCAGATCACCACGGATGACCCCGAGGGTCTCCTGTTTGCCTTGGCCGAAGGAGCCGCTTGATGTCCATCGATCCCGCAATCGTCCTGGCCGACATGATCGAGGCCGCGCGGCGCGCCGGCGCGCTGACGCTCGAGCATTTTCATCGCAGGGAGACACTAGAAATCGGCGTGAAGGGACCCGGCGATTTCGTCAGTATTGCCGACGAGCAGTCCGAAACCCTCATCCGCGATCACCTGCTGACGCGCTATCCCGACTGGAGCCTGAGCGGAGAAGAGTTTCCGCCGGTCAAGGGTGTGGATGACACCTATCGCTTTCTCGTTGACCCGATCGACGGAACCACCAATTTCCTCTGGGGTCTCGACTATACGATCACGATTGCATTGCGGCGTGCCGGAGAGACGATCTGCGGCCTCGTCTACAATCCGGTGACGGACGAGATGTTCACGGCCGTCAAAGGGCAGGGTGCTTACCTCAACGGCAAGCGGCTCGAAATGCGCGACAGCGCCGATGTCAGCCAGATGGTGGTCGGAACCGGCCTTCCCATCCCGAGCCTCTCCATGCATCCCGGCGCCTATGAACGGCTTGATGCAATCCGTGCACCGATCGGGGCGGTACGCGTGCTCGGCAGTGCTGCCAATTGCTGCGCCTACGTTGCTTGCGGTCGCTTTAGTGGCTACTTCGAGCAGACCGGCTTCGTCGACACAGCAGCCGGCATCCTGCTTGTCGAAGAGGCCGGTGGCGTTGTGACCGACTGGTGGGGCCGCGGCCCAGAGCACTACGAAAAATCGGGGCTCCTGATAGTCGCCAATCAATCCACGCATGCATTTCTATTGAACCAGCTTCAAGGCGTTGATTTGCCTGATTGAAGTCACGCCATGTTTTGCTGGCCGTAAACCATTTATGTAGTCCTAGGCAGGGTCCCCAGCCAGCTCTGCGAGACCCGTTTAAGCACAACGTATGAACTGAAGAACAGTAGCCAGAATTGCTCAAGTTGTTGAGAAGACGCCGCTTTTTTCTGTAAGAAATAGTCGCTGATTGTCAGCGGAAAACAGACGAAAAATTGCCTGCCTGGAGAGCCTGGATTCCCACATTCTTTCAAAGGCTTAGACATTTTTGCCTTTGATTTTCCTCTGTTTTCCTGCCGCGAGCGACCGTGGATGCCCTCTTTGTGTCCTGGCTTTGGGCTGACGTCAACATGGCGGGAGAGCGGAAATTATTTCCGCTCGGAAGCGCAAAGCCGGAGGCCAGGTGAGTACTTACGCGGGGGTAGCTAAGCGCCTTCATTCCGGTCGTTCGCCTGCTGAACACACGGCTCCTAAAGCCGGCGCTCCACGCGGCACGTCAGCGGCGTTTTTTGCGAAGGCGCTAAAACCAATGGGGACGTAAGCGGTGATCTAATCCGCAGGCGGGTTCAATTGCTGCGATGAACGCCTTGTTTGGCGCGCTGGTTTCGGAGGCCCGTATTTGAGTTATTGTTCTGGCGGCGGGAGGGACAGTTCACATTCGAATCCCGTACGCCCGTTGGGCAGAACTACAGTCCTCAAGATCATCGAGCCGCTCATCTGAGCCACCAGTTTTTCGACGATCGCAAGACCGAGACCTGATCCGCGCTTACTCGTATGGCCGCGCCTGAAGCGCGCTCGGTAAACATTAAGGTCCGGATCGAGTGGAACGGAAACAGCATTGGTCATCGTGATGCGCCCATCCGCAGAGATGGCGATCGTGACAGGCTGTTCGGCATCGCCGTAACGAGCTGCGTTTTCCAGAAGGTTGTTGAAGGCAATGGCGAAGGCGTCTGGGTCGATTGCTCGTACGAGGCCCAACAACCCGGGTTCTGGTCGCAACACGATCATCGCTGTCTCATGCGAGCGCTGGAACGTCTCGACAAGCAGCTTGACGAGGGCAAGCAAATCAACAGGAGTGCTCGATAATCCGACACCTGCCTCCGCGCGGGAGAGCTGCAGCAGTTTCTCCAGCATCAGCGATAGGCGACGCAGAGCTTCGAGCACACGATCCGAACGAGACCTGTCGTCAGGCTTGGTTAGCTGTTGGGAGAGCAATTCCATCTGGGCGAGTGCACCGGCGAGTGGCGTTCGAAGTTCATGGGCGCTGTTCGCGGCGAGGTCGCGTTCGGCCTGTATTGCGTGTTTCAGGCGTGCGAGCAGGGTGTTCACCGAGCCCGGGATCGTCGCGATCTCTGTCGGCAGGCCATTGAGCGCGATCGGTTCGAGGTTGCTTCCGTCTCGCGCGCTGATCGCGTCCCGCAACGTATTTACGGGCCGAGTGGCGTGCACAACGATCCAGTGTGTTGCGAACATGCCAAGCGGCAGAAGCAGCAGGATCGGCAAGAGAAGCGTCAGAGCGCTTTCGAGCGTGGCCTCTCGGCGATGCGCCAATGAATCTGCCACCTGGATGAAGAGCGTGTCGCTGACGGTCGCGATGGTGAAGATCCGGATGTCGTCGCCGCTCCAGAAACCGGCCTTCAGGGGGGCGGAATAGGGCTCCGTCCCGACATTATGCGAATGCATGAGCACGCGTCCTGCCGCATCACGTACCTGATAGGTCAGATATTCGTCGGCTGTGCCCGGCGTGAGGGCGGCGACCCGGTTCGCCATGCTGCCGGTATCCCGACGGAAATAGTCGTCGACCACCAGGGGTGCGAGCCGTTCGGTGGTTTCCTGCAGCGCGCTATCGAAGACCTCGTCGAATTCCGAGCGCATGACATGGATGGAAAGGCCTACGGCGATCGTCCAGAAGACGGCAAGCAAGATCGACAGGGACCAGACGAGGCGTCCGGCAAGACTCTTGGTCTCAAGTCGCATCGCCGGAAATCCTGTAGCCGACACCGCGCACGGTTTCGATAGCATCCTTGCCGAGTTTGCGCCGCAACCGACTGACATAGACCTCGACGGTATTGCTCTCGACTTCGGCGCCGAAGGCATAAAGCGCTTCTTCGATCTGTGCCTTCGAAACGATGGCGCGCTTGCGGGCGATGAGCCTGTCGAGCACCGCCCATTCACGCGAGGACAATTGGATCTCCTCGCCACCTCCGCCGGCGATCCGTCGTTCGGACGGGTAGATAGCAATGTCGCCAATTGTGAGATCGGGTAGCTTGTGCGTGCTGTAGCGCCGCGACACGGCGTGAATGCGGGCCTGCAATTCGCCCAGATCGACGGGTTTGACGAGGTAGTCGTCCGCACCGGCATTCAGTCCGGCGATCCGGTCCGACACCTGGTCATGCGCTGTCATGATGATGACCGGCGTCTCATCGCGGCGTGCGCGCAGAGCCTTGAGGATGTCGAGCCCGCTCCCATCCGGCAGCCGCAGGTCGAGGAGAACGAGCTCATAAGCCGCGGCCTGAAGGCTCGCTTCAGCCTCGTCGCGCGTCAGCGCCCAGTCCACGGCATGGCCCTGGCGGTCGACATGCGTCTTCACGGCATCGCCCAGCATTTCATCGTCTTCCACCAGGAGTACCCGCATTCCATGCCCTCTATCCAAGCGACTGTGATCCCTTGTGCCACACGAAACTGACAGGCTGCTGAACCCCCCGCAAGATTGGCCGAACCCATTCAGGTGGCTGTCAGCTTGAAGATTGATGTTCCTCCCCGTGTCCAACACAGGAAAGGAACACGTCACATGCGCAAGATCATCATCGCCTTCAGCCTCGCAGCAGCATTCGGCGGCACCGCGTTCGCCTCGGAAAAATGCAATGTTGCCATGGCCGACTGGAAACCGCGGGAGACCCTGCAGGCCAAGCTCGAAGGCGAAGGCTGGAAGGTCCGCTCGATCAAGACCGAAGATGGCTGCTACGAAGCCTATGCCATCAATGCCAAGGGCGAGAAGGTCGAGGCCTATTTCAACCCGCAGACACTCGACACCGTCGACATGAAGATCGAGGACTGATCCATGACGTTGACAGTCAAGGTTTGGGATCGTCCGGTCAGGCTCTTTCACTGGAGCCTTGCGGGCAGTGTCGCCTTGTGCTGGTTGACGGCGGACGAGCTGCAGAGCCTGCACGAACTGGCAGGCTATGCAGCCGCCGGCCTGATTGGCTTGCGGCTCGTCCTCGGATTGGCCGGCACGCGCTACGCCCGCTTCAGCCAGTTCATCCGCTCGCCGAAGAGCACGCTCACTTATGCCCATGAGATGCTGCGTCACAAAGAGCAGCGTTACCTGGGCCACAATCCGCTCGGGGCGGCCATGGTCGTCGCACTGATCATGATGGTCGGCGGCATTGCGCTCACCGGCTGGATGCAGACGACCGATGCTTATTGGGGCATCGAGTGGGTTGAGGAAACACATGAGGCCCTGGCGCAATTGCTGCTGGTGGCGATCGCCTTGCATGTTGCAGGCGTCATCCATGCCAGCCTCCGGCACCATGAGAACCTGGTGCTGGCCATGATTACCGGTCGCAAGCGTGCGCCTGCCAGCGGCGATATTGCCTGACTTCTGATATCAGGTGAAAACGAACAAGGACGCCGCTGCCCGCGGCGTCCTTGTTGTATTTTGGGCTGTCTTCAGCGGATGTCTCACAATGCGGGCCGCCAACCGCAGCGTCACATCGAAAGATGAACCGAGAGCGCGTACAAGAGCAGCAGGGAATTGGCCAGGATCAGACAGAAGACGGCGAGAGAGCCGAGATCCTTGGCATACTTGTCCGTATCGGACACTTCTGGCGAGATGCGGTCGATGATCTCCTCGATCGCGGTGTTGACCGCCTCCATGGTGATCAGAAGGAGAAACAGCACGGCCGCAGACAGCCTGATCGCGGCCGTCACATCCATGATGGCGTAGGCGGCACTAACCCTGCGCCTGCCAGAACCTCCTGGCGGAAGGCTGCTTCTTTCGACAGCCGTGTCAGACCGCCGACCGAATAGCCGGCAGCAGAGAACAGATGGGCAATTCCTGCCTCCTTAGGCGGAGCCTGTTCAGTTTGATCGGTCATGAGGAGGCTCCCGTGCGGCAGGCTGCGAAGATATCCAGCGCGGGATCGCGGACCTGCGTTTCCACCTGCATCAGCCCGAGAACGCTGTGAAACAGGTTGTCATGCGAATGGGCTGCGTCTGCATTAGCCGCGAGGCAGGCGGTGTCGATCCCGGACGATTGCCGCAGACCGGGCGATACCCAGAGGACGAAGGGCACATGGGTCTGCTCAGTCGGTGCGAACATGTAAGGCGCGCCATGGAGATAAAGACCGTTCTCGCCCAGCGATTCCCCATGGTCCGACATGTATATCATCGCCGTGTCCAGCCGGTTGCCATGGGCACCGAGCGTGTCGATCACTTCTGACAGTATGTGGTCGGTATAGAGCAGAGCGTTGTCGTAGGCGTTAGTAATGGTCTCCGGCGTGCAGGTGTCGAAATCCACGGAGCGGCAGTCGGGTATGAATTTCGCGAATTCTTTCGGATAGCGGAGATAGTAGGCCGGGCCATGATTGCCGAGCTGGTGCAGCACCAACACCGCGTCACTATCGATCTTTTCGAGCCAGGCGTCGAGACCGTCGACAAGGATCTGATCGAGGCATTCGCCACCGTCGCAGAAGCGTGGATCGTTCGACTTGAACAAATCCGTCTTATTGATGCGGTCGGCAACATGTTTGTCGCCGGTATTGTTGTCCCACCATTCCGTCTTGATGCTGGCATGGGTGAGAACATCCATCAGATCTTCGGTGGCCAGCCCCTT
Organism: Rhizobium sp. Q54; assembly: GCA_943372805.1. GTDB lineage: Bacteria > Pseudomonadota > Alphaproteobacteria > Rhizobiales > Rhizobiaceae > Allorhizobium. Next base: position 27,583 of record CALSAF010000022.1, on the reverse strand, counting down.
CGCGTGCGAATAGTCCTTGCGACCGTAGAACGAGAACATGCAGGGCACCGAGACGGCCGTTGCCGTCCCGCAACTGGACGTGTTGTCGAAATAGACGATGTCGCGCTTCGATAGTTCGGGATTGGTTTCGCGGCTGTAGCCGCCGAGCTGGAAGTTCTGTGCGCGAGCTGTCTCGCCGACCACGACGATGGTCACCCGCGGCTTATGCTGTCCGGACGCCAGATCATCCGCGACCTTCGCATCGGTGCCGAGTGGCTGAACGACGATGTTCTGCTCCTTGCTTTCCCCGATCAGGAAACCTGCAGCGCTCGCTAGGGGGAAGACCGGGTTCAACGTGCGGAACCAGTCCCGATGCTGACGGATGTTGAAGATGAAGGTGCCGCTGTTCGAAAGTCCGGCCAACCCGAACGCAACGAGGCAGGACAGGATGATCATCAGATTGACGGCGACTTTCTTCAGGATCGGTCGGTGAACGATATCCACGACGGCGATGAAGAGAGCGGGAAGGGCTCCGAAGAGCAGCATGTAGAGGATGAAGGCGGGCGTGATCAGGTGGCCAGCTTCCGCCTGATTGGTCTCCATAGCGTTGCGGATCATCTCGCCGTCGAGGATGACGCCGAAGCGGTCCATGAACCAGGCTCCGGAGACGCTTGCCAGAACGATAACGATCAAGACCGGCTTGATGATGTATTTCGCCGAGAAGGTGACGATCAGCGCGATGAACCCGGCGAGCAGTCCGATGCCGAGTGCAAACAGCGCCAGCACATCGCCCTTCAGGAAAACCGAAGACTTGTCCCAGAACGTCCCGTTCATGAAGAAGAGAAGATAGACTGCAGTGAGGATGCTCAGCCATTCGCTGCGCATCCGCGGCCTTAGGCTCAAAAGCGTCTTGAACAAGCCTGCTTCCTTTCATGCATGGATCAAAGAGATCCGATGCACTGGCGTGGAAAGCTGACAGGAACCTGAACGGTAGTCTCGGACTGTTGTAATGCCGAGGTTCAGGTAAAGCGAATAAGAAGCCGCCAGCTTGATTGAGGCCCGCTGCAGTCAACTGCTCTCGGGGTCCCCAGCCAATTTTGCCAGGCCCGCCTCAGCACGCCGGATAGCCTGAAGAACCGCAGCCAGGATTTCTCAAGTTATTGAGAAGGTTCGCTTTATTCTGTGAGAAAGGGACGCTGACTTTGACCGGAAAACCGACTTGAATTGACGCGCCTGGAGAACCTGGATTCTCACATGATTTCAAAGACTTAGCAGAATCGCCTTTGATTTTCCTCTGTTTTCCCGCTGCGAGCGACCGTGGGTGCCATCTTTGTGCCCTGGCTTTGGGCCGACGTCAACATGGCGGGAGAACGGCAATAATTTCCGCTCGGGAGCACCAAGCGGGAGGTGAGGCGAGCATGTTCGCGTGGCAGCTTTGCGCCTTCATTTCGGCCATTGAAGGTGGTCGCTTGGATACCCGAAAGCAGTCGGTCCGCTCGCCCGTCAGCAAAGCGCCGCGACCGAGCGTGGGTGTATCGTTGTACCCTGGCTTTGAGCTGACGTGAACATGGCGCTAGAGCGGCAATTATTTCCGCATCCCGCCAGCGCCACGAGTTTGGATCACGACAGACTTCGTGGATCGCTGTAGCCGCGCCGCTCAGGTTAAAGATGTGCCACAGCAAGCCATCCCTTCTTCGTAGGCAGCCGTTGAAGAGACTTTATTCGTGCCGGAGAGCGACGCGGCGTTCGTCTGAAGACGACTCTGTCTCCGGTCCCGCCCTATGGATGTTTTTCCAATTCCCTTGCAATTTCTGATAAGCAGGCCCATATTCATGGAAGTGGCAGCCATTGAACGGGCACTGCCACTTTCTGGGCGGCACGCACCCTGGCCCCAATAAAGGAGGACGTCATGTCTTCCGACCTTCATCAGCCGATTGGCAGCTTCGACATCAGCATCATCAGAAACGCGCTCCGGCATTCCGGGTTTCGTTATGAGGAACCATTGTGCGAGCTGGATCGCGGCGCAGCGCGCCATGCGATCACCCTTTACCAGAAGGGCTTGCGTGGACCCGACGATTTGACTCCCGCCGTCAACCTCTGGGCAGACAAGGCCATCATCGCGAGGCGAAAGTGCAGTGTTCAGGCGTCGAGCCTGTGACCCTTTCTTTCCCCAATCCGACCCGCGCCTATGACGAGACACGCGGTCTCATCCGTTTCGTCGGGCATGACGGTCTGAACCAGATTCTGTTTCTGCTGCCTGTCGCGCTCTTTGATCGTGAGGGTGCGACAAACCGTCGGAAGGAGCGCGACTATCTCCTGGCATTCGATCGCCTGCGGGACCGCATCCTGACGACAGCCAGGCAAGCCTATCAGTCTCGGCGACGGCATACGATCGAACTCGATCTCAGTGCATTCGGGTCGTCCCTCCAGTCGGCGATCTGACGAAGGCAATCAAAGCGCTCAGTGAACTCGGAAAAGGAACAAATCATGGCTGATCGTAAGCAATCCACTGCAGTGATCTTCCATGACGACCGTCTCGGGCAGTCATCTGGGCCCCTGAAGAAAAATCCACCAGAGGGGGAGCGAAAACTGGCCGACCAAACGCTGCTGCGTGCGCTGCTCTACCGCTCCAACTATTCGAGCGCGGACCTTCGGGCGCAGTCAGGTCGCAACTACGCAAGAGAGGTCGTTGTCATCAATCGCCTGCGCAATGGAATGGTAATGGCCGACATGCAACCGGCCCTCTGGGAGAATGTCCCTTTCAGTGAGGCCGCGGCTCTCTTGCGCTGGGAAGATGAAGGCGGAAGTCCATCTGGTCGCGATCAGGCCGGCACGACCGGGAGGCGAAGCGGCTGATGGGGACTGCAGGCAAGGTGATCATACTGGCGGACATTCGAAAGAAGCGGATCGCTTCGGCGACTTGCCGGCCGAACGTCTTCGAGATCAGGTCATGTGCCGGAAAGCGGCCGGATTGCAGCATCCATCCATTCAGGGCCATGCGCGCCGTGCCACCAAAGCAGGCCTGATCAACGCTCGGATCGCCTACTGGTCCGACACCCGACCCACCCCGAAGTGACATCAGTCCGAGCCAAGGAGGCTCTCATGTTTACGCGAACAAAGACAAGGACCGTGCATTTTGATGCCCCCTTCACCCTCAAAGGTCTGGATGGCACCCATCCCGCTGGCGACTACCAGGTGCAGGACGACGAGGAACAGATCACCGGGATTTCCTGGCTCGCCTATCGGCGCGTGGCAACCGCAATCGAAGTCATTGCTGGCAAGACGACGAGCCTGATCGACATAAATCCGTCGGAGCTGGATGCCGCTCTGGAAATGGACAGGGCCCTGTCCGGCCAGGAGAGTCCGAACAAAACCCACTGATAACTGGAGAAAGATCATGCCCTCTCATCGTTTTACCGTCGGCCAAATGGTTCGCCTCGTCATCACCAAGGGCCTCTCGCCGGCCGCCGCCGTTACCTACACGATCGAAGCCCCCATGCCGGCATACCAGAACAGCCCGCAATACCGGCTCTGGAATGCCGAACTGCACCAGGGACGCGTCGCCCTGGAGCGGGATCTCGAGGCCGTCGGATCGCTCTGATCGCTGAGCCGAGGCGCATGTATCCACGATCTGGACGCGCGTTGCGCCCCGGCAATTTGCGGCGAGACCTCGCCACCACGTTCTGAAGGGAACGCAGATGACAAAACCGACACGTATCGCCTTCATCGGCAATTCCCTTCCGCGCCAATGCGGGATCGCGACATTCACCAGCGATCTCTCCCAAGCCATAGCCGATGCGGCGGAGCCAATCCGCACGAGCATTGTCGCCGTGACGGATCCCAAGCAGAGCTATGCCTATCCGGAGGAAGTGATCTTCGAGATCCGTGAAGACGAGATTGAAGACTACGTGACGGCCGCACGCGTGCTGAATGAAGGACGCTTCGATGCGATCTCCCTCCAGCATGAGTTCGGCATCTTCGGCGGCCCTGATGGCGAATTCATCCTCGCGCTCCTCGACAATCTGCGTATCCCTGTTGTCACCACCTGCCACACCATCCTCGCAGAACCCACCCCCTCTCAACACCGCGTCTTGCAGAAGGTCGCCGCCCACTCCAGCCGTGTCGTCGTCATGGCCGAGAAGGGACGCACCCTGCTGACTGAAATCTATGGTGTTGCACCCCAGAAGATCGACGTCATTGCCCACGGCATTCCCGATCGCCCTTTTCATGATCCTGACATCGCCAAGGTCGAGCGCGGTTATGCCGGCCGCCCTGTCATCCTGACGTTCGGCCTTCTCTCTCCCAATAAGGGCATCGAGGTGGTCATCGACGCCATGCCGGCGATCCTGAAGCAGAGCCCCGACGCGGTGTATGTCGTTCTCGGCGCGACCCACCCGACCCTCCTACGCACGCAGGGCGACAGCTATCGCGACGGCCTGCGCCAACGCACCGAGCGGCTCGGCGTCGATCACGCCGTCCAGTTCCTCAATCGTTTTGTCGACCTGCCGACGCTTCTCGACTTCATCGCCATGAGCGACGTCTATGTGACGCCTTATCTCGATGAGGCGCAGATGACCTCGGGCACGCTCGCCTATAGTTTCGGCATGGGCAGCGCTGTCGTATCAACGCCCTATTGGCACGCATGCGATCTGCTGGCGGATGGCCGCGGCATCCTTGTGCCCTTCGGCGATGCAGCCGCCACCGGCGAGGCAATCGCCTCCCTGCTCAGCGATGACGTTGCAAGGACGGCGATGCGAAAGCATGCCTACGACGCCGGTCGATCGATGATCTGGTCGCATGTCGCCACACTCTATCTCGACAGCATGGCGAAAGCCCGCGCGGCCTATCGACCAAAGCTGGTCAGCGATCTGATCTCCCTGCGGATCAAGCGGCCGCCACAGCAGACGGCTCTGAAGCTCGGCCATCTGCACACCATGTGCGACGATACGGGCATCTTCCAGCATGCCGTGTTCTCGGTCCCGGACCGCTCCCACGGCTACTGCGTCGACGACAATGCGCGGGCACTGCTTCTGTCGTCGCTGCTATCTGCAGTCGGCGAGACCGGCATAGCGGACCGGATGACGGCCTCCTTCGCCTCCTTCGTCGAACACGCCTTCAATCCTGACACGGGCCGTTTCCGCAACTTCATGAGCTTCGATCGCCGTTGGCTCGAAGACGAGGGATCCGAAGACAGCCATGGACGCACGCTCTGGGCGCTCGGTGCCTGCACCCTCTCCGACACCGATGCACCCCGTCGTCGCTGGGCGAGTGCGCTCTTTGCAAGGGCCATGACCGCCACGCTCGATTTCCGCTCGCCGCGCGCCTGGGCCTTCACCCTGCTCGGCCTCAATGATTACTGCACTGCCAACCCTCAGGATCCCCACGCGCGCATGCTGCGCGTCCGGCACGCGGAAAACCTGATGGACCTGGATCGACGTGTGTCGAGAGGCGAGCGCCGCTGGTTCGAGGAGGGGCTCTCCTATGAAAATGCCCGCCTGAGCCAGGCCTTGATCATCACGGGTGCGGCGACCAAGGTTCCGGCCTTCGTCGAAACCGGTGTTGCGACCCTGCAATGGCTGATGACCCAGCAGACGGGGGAGGCAGGCCAGTTCCGCGCTGTCGGCACGGAGGGCTTCTTCGAGATCGGTCAGGCACCGAAACTGTTCGATCAGCAGCCGGTCGAGGCGACGGCCACCGTGTCAGCCTGTCTGGCCGCCTATGAGGCGACCTCCGACAAGACCTGGATCGAGGCTGCCAACAGGGCCTTCGACTGGTTCACCGGCAGCAATGATCATGGCATCTCGCTCGTCGATCCCGAGACGGGCAGTTGCCGCGACGGACTGCATGCCGATCGCCCCAACGAGAACCGGGGGGCGGAATCCGTCCTCTGCTACCTGATCTCCTGCATCGAGATCGGCCGCGCCAACCAGATGCTGCGCCCCGTGCTTCCGAGGATCGGCGTCAGGCAATTGTCCTGACCCGACCCTCCCATGCCCAGAACTCCGAAGGATCTTCCTTGCCCCATTCGAGCCTTCTCAATCGCCAGGCCCTCTATCTGAAGCCTGATCCCACACGGGTCATCGTTCGCCCTTTCAAGCCGTCGACCGAGCCGCGGCATCTGAACCCGCGTGACAAGACAAGGGCGAACGAAATCGTCGATCGTGTTCTGTCGCTTGACCAGGCAGCCACCGGCAGACAGTTGCGCGATATCCTTGCCAATTTCGAAGGCCGGCATCGCAATCTGTTACGCCAGTTCGAGCTGCGGGCCGATGCCATGGAAGAAGCCTTCCAGCATCACCAGCAGTTCAGCCAGCAGGAGAGGCAACTGGTCGGCGCCTATTTCATGAACGAGTATTCGTTTGAGTCATCAGCTCTGTTCAACCCGAGCATCGTGCCCCATCCGGATCAGTCCGGCATTGCCGATGGCAGCACGCGGGTGATCATCAGTCTGAGGGCTGTCGGCGAGGGGCATATCTCCTCCCTGACATTCCGCTCCGGCGTCATCGACCCCAAGGGGGCCGTGACCATCGATGCGCCGACGCAACTGGCAGGCCTGCCCGAGATCCACGCCCATGACGGCCTGGCACCTGCGGGCTGCATCGGACTGCGCTTCAAGGCTGACAGCGAACTCAGCGAGCGGGTCATCTTCCCCGTCACCGAGGCGCAATCCAACGGCATCGAGGATGCGCGTTTCGTCGCCTTCGATGACGATGGCAAGACGATCTACTTCGCGACCTACACCGCCTATAGCGGTTCCTCGATCCGCTCGGAGCTTCTCGAGACCACGGATTTCCTGAACTTCACCCTGACGCCGCTCCATGGTCCTGCCGCCCGCAACAAGGGCATGGCGCTCTTCCCCCGGCGCATCGACGGGCACTACGCGATGATTGCCAGGCAAGACAGCGAGAACCTGTTCCTGCTCTATTCCGACGATCTGCATCACTGGGACGAGGGGCGGCTGCTGATGAAGCCCGAATTCGCCTGGCAGTTTGTCCAGATCGGCAATTGCGGCTCACCGGTCGAAATCGACGAGGGATGGCTTCTGTTCACCCATGGCGTGGGGCCGATGCGGCGCTACGCGATTGGTGTGACACTGCTCGACAAGCACGATCCGAGCATCATCCTCTCGCGCACGGTCGAACCGCTGCTGCAGCCGGAACCAACGGAGCGCGAGGGCTATGTGCCGAACGTCGTCTATTCCTGTGGTGCCATGCGCCATGGCGATCTGATCGCCCTGCCTTATGCCGTCTCGGATACCTATTCCAACTTCACCACGATCAAGATCAGCAGGCTTCTGGAAACGATGCATCCCATCGGGGCAGCCCAGTGAATGCGGAAGGCAGGTGGGCCGCCCCACCAGGCGATCGGCCATGAGCGTCCAGCAACTGAAACGCGTCTTCCTCGATGAAATCCTGCCCACCTGGAGCAAATCCGGCTTCGACGAGGCCTGCGGCCAATTCGTCGAATATCTGGAGCTGGATGGATCGGCCCAGAAGGCAGGTGAGGTGCGGACCCGAACCGTGGCGCGCCAGATCTATGTTCACGCCCATGCAGCCCATCTCGGTGTTGCCCCTTCAGATTCGCTGGCCATGGCAGAGCAGGCCTTCGAAAACCTGCACCGCATCGCCTGGTTCCGCGGGAAGCGCGGCGGCTATGTGAGAAGCTTCAACCGCCATACCGAGCTGATCACTGATCCGGTTCGCGATCTCTACGACAATGCCTGCGTGCTGCTCGCGCTTTCCTGGCTGCTGACGGCCACGGCCAAGGATGCCTATCGGCACCAGATCGACCAGACGATCCTCGCGGTCGATCGGACCCTGACAGACCCCTTTGGTGGCTGGGCCGAAGACAGCGACGGCACCCTGCCTCGCCGCCAGAACCCGCACATGCATTATCTCGAAGCCACGCTGGCCTTGTGTGAAAACAACCGGACCTCCATGCATATGAGGTCGGAAGGCAAGACCTTCGCACTCTTGCGCTCACATTTTCTCGTCGGACCGGATGGGCCGCTTCACGAATTATTCGGTCCCCGATGGGAGCTCGCCGACCGATACGGATCCGATCGGCTGGAGCCAGGCCATATGTGCGAGTGGGTCTGGCTGACAACCCGTCACGATCTTCTCACTCACAGCGATAACACCAAGATATGCCTGGATCTGTTTTCAACCGCGCTGGCGGTCGGGCGCATGCAGGGCTCGCCCTTCCTGCTCGACGCCGTTTCGGCACACAAGGCAATCAGCCCATCACGGCGGCTGTGGCCGCAAGTGGAGATGCTCAAGGCATTCATGACGCTCCATGAGCGACTTGGTCTTCCGGGATATAGCACAGAGGCCGACGACGTGGCCTCCGCAATCCTCTCCGCCTACATGACGCGCGTGCCACATGGCTGCTGGCATGACTGTCTTGACCTGAACGAGGTGCCAACGGCCCACACGATCCCGGCCAGCTCGCTGTATCACTTGTGGACGGCTGTCGCGGATGTCAGACCAGCCGGCTCCATGCGGGACACTCAAAGCTGTTGAGCATGATCGCGGGAAACAACGCTCTTTGTTTGCAGTCGTGATCCGGGAAGGTGGTGCGGAAAACTGATCCGGCTGCCTTTGGCGCCGGTCGTCTAAGCGTCTGAAAAAGGATGAAAACTAGAGATTGGCTGGGGAACCTGGATTCGAACCAAGATTAACGGAGTCAGAGTCCGTCGTTCTACCGTTGAACTATTCCCCACCAGGGTGTCGCCGCAGCGACCGGTGAGCGGGCTTATAGCCAAAACATCCGGCATTGCAAAGACCGAATTTCAAAAAAATGACAGGAGCGCAAATGCGGCCCCCGCGCAGGCGTGTTCGAGGGGAAGAAGGCCGGAGCAGCGTGGCTCCGGTTGCCCCTTGAAGCGCTTCTGAAAAACCGTTTGGCGCATGGGGCAGGCGCTGGTATGCTTTGTCCAACGAAACGAATGATGACACCAGCGGCATGCGTCGGACTTGGCGCGTTGCGCGGTGCAGTGGATAACTTCAGTGACAGACCCCAATCGCGGCGGACAGCCGAACAGCGAGGGGGCGTCGACAGGCAAGCGCAAGGGCGGGTCTCCTCGCCGGCGCGGCAAGGGCAAGAAGACGGGGCCGCTCAGGAACGGTCACGATGCTTCTGCCTCGGCAGGATCGGCAGCCACGCCGGTTGCCGAGCGACGTTCCGAATCAGTCTTTGCGGATGGTCCCATCCGCAAGCGCAAGCGCCGTCGGCGCGGCAAGGGCGGTGCTGCGCCATCCGAACAGCCTGGTGGCAACAGCAACGCTGCCGCGAGCCCGGTCACACACGATTTCCACGCCGCAGTTGCTGCGCCGAAAGACCCCCTCACAGCGTCGGATCGCCCGGGAATGCAGGCAGGCACCGCCGTTGGCCATCGCCAGTCGTCGCAAAATGGCCAGAACAGCTCCGAAAATCTGTCCGACCCGGCAGCGCATCGCGCCGGTCGCAAGCGCAAGCGCAATCGAAGCCGCCATGCCATGGCGCAGAAACCGGGCCATGTTCGCCCGCTGGCCGGCTCGCAACCGCCTTCGGTGACCGCCGCCAAGGTGCGCGGACCGGAGCCGCAGAGTGCTCCGGTGACGTCGTCGCGCCTGCCGCAGCAACACGGCGGGATCCAGACTGCCGGTCGCCTGCGCTTGGCGGCGGATGGTGTCGTCGACGATCTCTATGCCGCGCTCGACCTCGGAACCAACAACTGCCGACTGCTGATCGCCCAGCCGACCCGCCCCGGTCAGTTTCGCGTGGTTGATGCCTTTTCGCGCATCGTGCGTCTGGGGGAGGGTCTGGCCGCCACCGGTCGCCTGTCGCAGGATGCAATGGATCGGGCGGTGGAGGCCTTGCGCATCTGTGCATCGAAGCTCGGTGCGCGCGATATCAGGCGCATGCGGCTGATCGCGACCGAAGCCTGCCGCGCGGCCGAAAACGGGGAAGTCTTCCTGGAACGCGTGACGGTCGAGACCGGCCTGAGCCTTGAGATCATCAACCGCGAGACCGAGGCTCGGCTTGCGGTGTCCGGCTGCTCCTCGCTGGTCGGTCGCGAGGCTCGGTCCGTGGTGCTCTTCGACATTGGCGGCGGCTCGTCGGAAATCGCCGTCATCAAGATCGGAGACAATCGCTCCAGCCGGCTTGCCAATCACATCACCCATTGGACCTCCCTGCCAGTCGGCGTGGTGACGCTGTCCGAGCGCCATGGCGGTCGCGACGTGACCCCAGATATCTTCGAGGCCATGACCCGCGAGGTCGAGTGCATGCTCGAACGCTTCGACTGCCCCGAACTGCCGGCGGGTCCGGACGGCTTCCCCGAGGATTTCCACCTGATTGGTACGTCCGGCACGGTCACGACACTTGCTGGTGTACATCTCGACCTGCCGCGTTATGACCGCCGGAAGGTCGATGGCCTCTGGCTCTCCGATGCCGAGGTGACCGCCATGCAGGCCAAGCTTCTCTCCTGGGACTATGCCGGTCGTGCCGGCAATCCCTGCATCGGACCGGACCGCGCTGATCTCGTTCTGGCAGGCTGCGCCATCCTCGAAGCCATTCGCCGTCGCTGGCCGGCCAGCCGCATGCGTGTCGCCGACCGTGGCCTGCGCGAGGGACTATTGACCGACATGATGGCCGATGACGGCGTGTGGCGACGCGGTCGCAGCCGCCGGCCGCAGACCGTAAAGGAGCGCTGACCATGGCAAAGCCACCCATCGGCGGTAACAGGACCGGCCGCAAGCTCGGCCAGAAGGTCAAGAAGGGCAAGCTGAAGGCGTCGTCGAGGCGCTGGATCGAGCGCCACATCAATGACCCCTATGTCCAGCGGGCGAAGCTCGAGGGCTATCGTGCGCGCGCCGCTTTCAAGCTGCTGGAAATCGACGAGAAGCATCAGATCCTGAAAGGTGCCAAGCGCATCATCGATTTGGGTGCCGCACCCGGCAGCTGGTCGCAGATCGCCGCCAAGGTGACGGATTCGACGGATGATGATATCCGCGTTGCGGCGATCGACTTCCTGGAAATGGCGCAGATCCCGGGCGTAAAAATCCTGCAGCTCGATTTCCTCGATCCGGATGCGCCACGCCAGCTGATCGAGGCCGTCGGCGGCACGCCGAACCTCGTCTTGTCAGACATGGCGGCCCCCACCACCGGCCACCAGAAGACCGACCATATCCGCACCATGCATCTGTGCGAGGTGGCGGCGCATTTTGCCGTCGAAGTCCTGTCCGAAGGCGGCCATTTCCTCGCCAAGACCTTCCAGGGCGGCACGGAAAAGGATCTGCTCAACATGTTGAAGCAGAATTTCCGCCAGGTGCTCCACATCAAGCCCGCCTCCTCGCGCCAGGAATCGGTCGAGATGTTCCTGCTCGCCAAGGGCTTCAAGGGCCGCAATGGACCGGCAATCGTCGAACTCGACGAGGAGGGGGTTGCCCGCGATCCGCGTGAGGACATGCCCACCGACGAAGATCAGGATTGAGGTGCGGGCGGTATGTTCACCTATATCACTCTCGGCACGGACGATGTGGAGCGCGCGGCGCGCTTCTATGATCCGGTCATGGCGACACTCGGCTTCATCAGAGGCGCGACTGAAGCCGACGAGGTCGGTTATGGCGTCCCCGGTGACAGCCGTTGCCGCCTCTGGCTTACCCGCCCCTATGACGGCAGACCCTCCACTGTCGGCAATGGCTCGATGCCCTGCTTCGAGGCATCCACCCGTGCGGCTGTAGATGCGTTCCATGCGACCGCACTTGCGCATGGCGGCACCGACGAGGGCGCGCCTGGCATCCGCTCCCATCATCCGAATTTCTATGCCTGTTATGTGCGCGATCCCGATGGCAACAAGCTCTCGGCGCTCTGCGAACGGCCTGAATAGTCACTTCACGGATAGCGTGTCGTCTTCATTTGCACGACGGTAGCCGGAAACAGCCGAGCCGACATCGCGCGGCAGGCCGAAGAAGGGGACAACCGCAAATAGCGAGAGGCCGGCGACCACGGCGAAGGCGAGGTGGAAATCGCCAAGCGACAGCGTTTCGCCCGTGATCCGGGTGCTCGCCTCCAGAATCGAGGCAGCGGCAGCCACGCCAAGCGCGAGGCTGACCTGCTGCAGGACCGAGGTCAGCGAGGTCGCCTGCGACGCATCCCGGTCCTCGATTTCCGCATAGCCAAGGGTGTTCACGCCCGTAAAGAAGAACGAGCGGCAGAAGCCGCCGACGAGCAGGACCGCCATCAGCAGGACGACCGGCGTCGCCGGGGTGAAGAACGCGTTGGCCGCCGTGGTCAATGCCCCGAAGATGCCGGCCAGGATCAGCACGTTGCGAAAGCCTGCCGCCGCGAATGCGCGCCGCGCGATGAATTTGGTCGAGATGGCCCCCACAGCGGCGATGAAGGTGGTCATGCCCGATTGAAAGGCGCTCATGCCGAAGCCGAGCTGCAGCATCAGCGGAAGCAGAAAGGGCGTCGCGCCGGCGGCGATGCGAAACAGCGTGCCGCCGACGATCGAGGCGCGGAAACTCCTGTTGCCAAAGAGTGTGAGATCGAGCAGAGGCGCCGGATGCCGCCTGGCATGCAGCACATAGAGGACCATCGAGAGGACCCCGACCACGGTCGCCGCAGCCCCCACCCAGACGGGGAGCGCCGGAAGGCTCATCACGGAGAGGCCGAAGACCAGCCCGGAGGCGGCTACCGAACTCAGCACAAACCCCCTCCAGTCGATCCGCGCCGTCTCAATGGCTTCTATCTCCGGCAGATAGACGGTCGAGAGCCACAGGCCGACAAGCCCGATCGGAATGTTGATCAGGAAGATCCAGTGCCAGCTGAAGAAGGTGGTGATGAAGCCGCCGACCGGCGGGCCGGTGATCGGCCCCAGCAATCCCGGAATGGTGAGCAGCGCCATGGCCGAGACCAGCTCGCTCTTCTTTGTCGTGCGCAGGAGAACGAGGCGCCCGACCGGGGTCATCATCGCGCCCCCCATGCCCTGCAGGAAACGGGCGGCGACGAAGGTGAGGAGCGAGCCCGAGATCGCGCAGAAGAGCGACCCCAGCATGAAGACGAGGATTGCCGCGCGAAATACCCGTTTTGCGCCATAGCGATCCGCCATCCAGCCACTGACGGGAATGAAGATCGCAAGTGCCACCATGTAGGAGGTGAGCGCTAGCTTGAGTGTGATCGGCCCGACGCCGAGATCTGTCGCGATCGTCGGCAGCGCTGTGGCGATCACGGTGGAATCCATCTGCTCCATGAAGAGGGCGACGGCGAGGATGAGCGGAGTGATGCGGTTCATCGGCATTCCGGAACGGGGCCGCAGATGCGGTCGAATTCGTGTCTCATAGCGCAGTCCCGTTCCAGTTGAAACTGCCGGCAGACGTCCGGGATCGCACCGAACCAGGAGGTTCTCGCAGAGTGCTGTTCCTGCACTTTGGCGAGGCTGGCATCACGATGGTGTGAGGGTGCTACTCGCGGCCCGGCTTTCTCCTATGTCGAGGTGAGCCCGTTAAGGGCGAGGCGATTTGATTGAGGAGATTGCGATGATTTCGATGAAAAGACGTATGCTGCTCGGAAGTGCCGGTGTAGCACTGGCCGCACCGATGATCATGACGCGTGCTGCCGTGGCGCAGCAGTCGGGTGCGGAGACCTCGATGGATATCGACCATGCCATGCCGCCGGAAACGCACCGCTTCAATGTCGGAAAGTTCGAGGTTGTGGTGGTGAAGGACGGCGCCCGGCCCTCGGAAAAGCCGCAGGAGACGTTCGGCACCAATCAGCCGCCGGAAACGGTCGGCGCGTTGCTCGAAGCGAACTTCCTGCCTGCGGACAAGTTCGTCAACAGCTTTGCGCCTGTGCTCGTCAACACCGGCTCGGATGTCATCCTCTTCGACACCGGTCTGGGAGAAGGTGGCCGGCAGAACGGTCTCGGCCGTCTCGTCGAGGGCCTCACGGCAGCCGGCTACAAGCGTGAGGATGTCACCACCGTTGTCATCACCCACATGCATGGCGACCATATCGGCGGCCTGATGGAAGGCGGCCAGCCGGCTTTCCCGAATGCGCGTTATGTCACGGGCCAGGCCGAATACGACTTCTGGGTCGATCCGGCGCGTGTCGGCACCCCGGCCGAAAACGGCCAGAAGGGCGTGCTTGCCAATGTGAAGCCGATGGCCGAGAAGATGACCTTCATCGGCGATGGTGGAGAAGTCGTCTCGGGCATTACCGGCATGGCCGCCTTCGGTCACTCGCCCGGTCACATGATCTACAGGCTCGAGTCGGAAGGTCGCCAGCTGGTCCTGACCGCCGACACGGCCAACCACTTCGTGCTGTCGCTCCAACGGCCTGATTGGGAAGTCCGCTTTGACATGGACAAGGCTGCAGCCGCAGCGACCCGCGCCAGGGTTTTCGACATGCTGGCGACCGACAAGCTCGCCTTCCTGGGCTACCACATGCCGTTCCCGGCGGTCGGTTTTGTCGAGAAGCTCGATCAGGGCTATCGCTTCGTGCCGAAGGCCTATCAGTTCGAGATCTGACGGGTTGGGGGCCGCGCTTCAGATGCGGCCCCTTCGCAGGCCTTAGCGACCGGCGTAGAGCTCGGCAGTGGCCTGCTCGACAAAGTTATGCATGCGGCTGTCGATGTCGGCCTGGCTGACCTCGACGCCGGCCTTCGAAAAGTCCTGGCGCAGCAGTTCCAGCAGGCGGTGCGGTTCGACGACCTGCTTGACGGCGACGGTCCGCGCATAGGCTTCGACATCGTCGAGGCCCATCGTATAGGCCGCCCAGCGCCCGATCATCTTGCTCCCGCGCACCTTCGCCTTGAACTCGACTTCTGCCTGGCGGGCGAACTGATTTTCCAGAGCCTGCGCATGCTTCTTCAATGCTGTCATGATGATAATCCCCTCGTGTTCTTGTTCTTTCTTGTGCCCCCGGCCCCGAGAGCAGGTGTCGTTATAGAGAAGAGGCCTTCAAGGATCGTATAAGTCGCATCTAAAATTCGAACGATCGGTCTTTTTCTGTGGGCTGCTTCAAAGGGGCAGTCAAAGCCCTCCGAGGGCGGCGTTTTGCTATTCCCTTCCTGTCATGAACGTGTTACCAGCCCTCGCCAACTTCCAAGCATTTCATGCAGAAGCGACCGAACGGGATTTCCCGTTTTCCGGGCGGATTCTGCCTATTCAAACGAAGGAATTGGCAATGGCACGCATCGTAATGTCGGCAACTGGCGCAGAAGCGCTCACCTTTGACGACGTCCTCCTGCAGCCGGGGCACTCCGAAGTGATGCCGGGGCAGACCAACATCGCCACACGCATCGCCCGGGACATCGATCTTTCGCTGCCGATTCTGTCTTCTGCAATGGATACGGTCACCGAAAGCCGCCTCGCGATCGCCATGGCCCAGGCCGGCGGCATCGGCGTCATCCATCGCAACCTCACCCCCATCGAACAGGCCGAAGAAGTTCGCCAGGTGAAGAAGTTCGAGAGCGGCATGGTCGTCAATCCGGTGACCATCGGCCCCGAGGCAACGCTTGCTGAAGCCAAGGCGCTGATGGGCGCGCACGGTATTTCCGGCATTCCGGTCGTCGAGGGCGCAAGCCGCCCCGGCCGCCTCGTCGGCATTCTCACGAACCGCGACGTGCGCTTCGCGTCTGACCCGAGCCAGAAGATCTACGAACTCATGACCCGCGAAAACCTCGTGACGGTCAAGGATGGTGTCGACCAGCAGGAAGCCAAACGCCTTCTGCATTCGCACCGCATCGAAAAGCTGCTGGTGGTCGACAACGAAGGCCGCTGCGTCGGTCTGATCACCGTCAAGGACATCGAGAAGTCGCAGCTCAACCCGCATGCCGCCAAGGATACCCAGGGTCGTCTTCGCGTCGCCGCCGCCATCTCCACCGGTGATGACGGCGTGGAGCGCGCCGAGCGCCTGATCGACGCCGGCTGCGATGTGATCGTCGTTGATACCGCGCACGGCCACAGCCAGAAGGTTCTGGATGCCGTCGCCCATGTGAAGAAGATGTCCAACGCCATCCGCATCATTGCCGGCAATGTGGCAACGGGCGAGGGCACCCGCGCGCTGATCGATGCAGGCGCCGACTGCGTCAAGGTCGGTATCGGCCCGGGCTCCATCTGCACGACCCGCGTCGTTGCCGGCGTCGGCGTTCCCCAGCTTGCCGCCGTCATGGCCGCCGTCGAGGAAGCCAACAAGTACGACATTCCTGTGATCGCCGATGGCGGCCTGAAGTTCTCCGGCGACGTCGCCAAGGCAATCGCTGCCGGCGCCTCGGCCGTCATGGTCGGCTCGCTGCTCGCCGGCACCGACGAAAGCCCGGGCGAGGTCTATCTCTACCAGGGCCGCTCCTTCAAGGCCTATCGCGGCATGGGCTCCGTCGGCGCCATGGCCCGCGGCTCGGCCGATCGCTACTTCCAGGCGGAGGTGCGCGACACCCTGAAGCTCGTGCCCGAGGGCATCGAAGGCCAGGTGCCCTACAAGGGGCCGGTCTCGGCCGTCCTGCACCAGCTCGCCGGTGGCCTCAAGGCCGCCATGGGTTATGTCGGCGGCAAGGACATCAAGGACTTCCAGGAAAAGGCGACCTTCGTGCGCATTTCCGGTGCGGGCCTGCGTGAAAGCCATCCGCATGGCGTGACGATCACCCGCGAAAGCCCGAACTATCCGGGCGCCGCATGATCCTGGGGCAATTGCCCACACCACGCCAGGCGCCGCTCCTCTGGGCGAGCGGCGCCTTGTCGGTCGCCTTGCTTCTCTGGATGAATCTCGGCTTTGCCTTGCCCTTCAGAGAGCTTGCCGGCAATCGGCCGATGCCGGATCTCGACATCGGGAGCACCGCGCAGAGGCTGCTCGAATTGAGAACCGTGCTGCAAGATCGCCAGGAGGCGGTCGGACTTCTGCGTGGCATGCATCTCGGACCGGATCTTCTGCTGCCGGCCTCGCTGGGGCTTTTCATCGCGCTTCTCCTGCAGCGGCTTGCACGGGGTGCAAGCCTTTATGGTCGCCCGGCCGAGCGTCTCTTGCCCTTCCTGCTCGCATTCCCTGTCGCCTATGCCGGTATCGATTACGCAGAAAACATCCTGTGCATCCTGCTCTTCCAACCATCCGTGCCGGCACCGGGCGCGGCGGTATGGATGGCCGAGGCGATCAGCTGGCTCACGCGATTGAAATTTGTCTTTCTCGTCGTCTCGGGCATTGTGGTTCTCAGGCTCGCATTCGGACCGAAACCGATAGGCGACTGCTGACTTCGTTCTGGCGCAGGATGGTGGAATGCAAAGACGAACCCTGATCATCGGCGGCGGTGCGGCAACCGCCCTGGCCGTGGCTTCTGCCGGCTATGTCGGCTTTCCGCGGGCGGCCATTGGCGTTTCGACGCGCAGCTATGACTGGAAGGGGAGCGATTTTCTCGCGGGCGGCACGCGGACCATACCGGTCGATCTGCCGGAGCCGGTCTTCCGGGCAAGTCCCAATTGTGTCGCGACCTGTGCGCGCACGCTCGGCCCTTGTCATGTCGAAAGCCCCGTACGCAAGGATATCTCCGCCGGCATCCCGGGTCTGCCGACGCGGCTCTCCTTAAGGCTTGTCTCCATGCCCGATTGCCGACCGATCGCAGGCGCCAATGTCGAGCTCTGGCACACGAATGCCGGCGGGATTTATTCCGGAGACGCTGCGAACATGTGCAACCCCGACGATCCCCAGGCCAAGGCCGCCGATTTTGCCAGGGGATTGCAGGTGACAGATTCCGAAGGTCGGGTCGACTTTCTCACGGTCTACCCCGGCTGGTATCGCACCCGTACGGTACACATTCACCTGCGCGTTGTCGTCGACGGCCAGGAACTGCTGGTGTCGCAACTGCTGTTCGACGACAGCCTGAGCGACGTCATCTATGCCGACCATCCCGACTATGCCGGTCGCGGCGAGCGGCGGGTCCGCAACGACAACGATGGCATATTCTCCCGTGACGAGGTGGGGGATTACATCTTCGATGTCGAAAAGCTTGATGCGGGGGTACTGCAGGGCAGCTTCACAATCGGCGTTGCGCAGGATCGCTGCTGACCCCTTGGTTCGTAAAGGATCACGCAACTGTGTTGCCCCCTGACGGCCCGCAGGCTGGGACTGTCATCGCTCGGCGCTAAGTTGCGTCGAACCACCACGGCAAAGGAGGATATCATGGAAAAGACCGGTATCACGCAGGCGATGATCGACGCCTATGACGAATACACCCACCTGACGCTCGACCGCCGCGGTTTCATGGAGAAGCTGACCCGTCTCGCGGGCTCCGGTGCCGCTGCCGCTGCGATCATGCCAATGCTGGCGGCCAGCCAGGTGAATGCGGCCCTCGTCGAGGAGGGGGATCCGCGTCTTGATGCGCAGAATGTGACCTATCCCGGCGCCTCGGGCGAGATGAAGGGTTATCTGGCTTTTCCGAAGGATGCCGCCGGCCCGCTGCCCGCCGTGATCGTCATCCACGAAAACCGCGGCCTCAACCCGCATATCCGCGATGTCGCCCGCCGTATGGCGCTCGAGGGCTTCGTCGCACTGGCACCCGATTTCCTGTCGCCCAACGGCGGCACGCCGGCCAATGAGGACGAGGCCCGTGCGATGTTCCAGTCGCTGGACATGGCTGCCGCCACGGCAAATGGCGAGGCGACACGCGCCTTCCTGGCCGGCCATCAGAAAACCAATGGCAAGGTCGGTGCGATCGGCTTCTGCTGGGGTGGCGGCATGGTCAACCGGATGGCGGTCGCCTCTCCCGCACTCGGCGCCGGTGTCGCCTATTACGGCTCCCAGGCGCCGGCCGATCAGGTGCCGTCAATCAAGGCGCCGCTGATGCTCCACTATGCGAGCCTCGACGACCGCATCAATGCGGGGATCGACGCTTACAAGGCAGCCTTGGACGCCAACGGCAAGACTTACGAGCTTCATATGTACGAGGGCGTGAACCACGCTTTCAACAACGACACTTCAGCCGCCCGCTACGACAAGGCCGCCGCCGATCTCGCCTGGTCACGCACGGTCGAGTTCCTCAAGACGAACCTCGCCTGACCCTTGGGGAGCCCTTGGCTCCCCAAACATGACAATCTGATGAAATATTCGCTCGTTTGACACCGATCAAACGACCGCAGCCATCCCGCGCATAACCTCCCGCCATACTCGCCGGTCGAGCGCCGGGGGAATGGACATGAGAAACCGACGGGAGATTGACATGGCATCGACGATGAAGGCTGCAGTGGTCCGCGAATTCGGCAAGCCACTGGTGATCGAGGAAATGGCAATCCCGGAACCTGGTCCGGGCCAGATCCTGGTGAAATACGAGGCCACTGGTGTATGCCACACCGACCTGCATGCCGCCAACGGCGACTGGCCGGTGAAGCCCAGCCCGCCCTTCATTCCCGGCCATGAAGGTGTCGGCTATGTTGCCAGGCTCGGTGCTGGCGTGACCCGCATCAAGGAAGGCGACCGCGTCGGGGTGCCGTGGCTGCATACGGCCTGCGGTTGCTGCTCGCCTTGCCGCACAGGCTGGGAAACGCTCTGCGGCAGCCAGCAGAACACCGGTTATTCGGTGAATGGCACCTTCGCCCAGTATGGCCTCGCAGATCCGGACTATGTCGGCCGCCTGCCGGACAATCTCGAATTCGGGGCGGCCGCACCGATCCTGTGCGCCGGGGTGACAGTCTACAAGGGCCTCAAGGAAACCGAAGTTCGCCCCGGCGAATGGGTCGTGATTTCCGGCATCGGCGGCCTCGGCCACATGGCCGTTCAATATGCCAAGGCCATGGGCATGCATGTGGTTGCTGCCGACATCTTCGATGACAAGCTGAAGCTCGCGACCAATCTCGGGGCCGACATGGTGGTGAACGGCACGGCGGCTGATGCCATCGAGCAGGTACAGAAGGCGACAGGCGGCGTGCATGGCGCACTGGTGACGGCTGTCTCGCCCAAGGCCATGGAGCAGGCCTATGGCTTCCTGCGCTCCAAGGGCACCATGTCGCTCGTCGGCCTGCCGCCCGGCTTCATCTCGCTTCCGGTCTTCGAAACCGTGCTCAAGCGCATCACCGTTCGCGGATCGATCGTCGGCACGCGACAGGATCTGGAAGAAAGCCTGCAATTCGCTGGTGAAGGCAAGGTTGCCTCGCATTTCAGCTGGGACAAGCTTGAGAACATCAACGCCATCTTCGACCGCATGAAAGAAGGCAAGATCGACGGCCGCATCGTGCTCGATCTCGCCGCCTGACACGGCGGCTCAAGTTGCAAGGAGGCGGCTCTTGATGCCGCCTCCTTTGCGTTCAGGTGAGGCAGCGCGGCTCAGTTGCCCGACTGGATGACCGCAATGCGGGGCAGAGCGCTGGTGCAGGCGCTGTCCTCGCAGATGCCTGAGATCCACACTTCTCCATTGCCGATCATCACGCCTTCGGAATTGACGAACAGGTCGCCATACTCTTGGTTGGAGACCGCCTCGACGATCGTCTCTGTGAAGACGGAATCATAGGCGTCGAGCAACTCCTGCTCCGAGGCATAGGTCGCCTCCTCACCATCGATATTGGCGGTCAGCGGATAGTTCACGAGGCTGACAACGATATCGGACTTGCCCTCCTCCAGCGCCACCTTGAAAGCGTAAAAGAGTTCCTTGTAGTCCGCAGCGTCCCCCAGAAGGGACTCTATCTGCTGGTCGACGGATGCTTCGTCAGACCTTGCCGGACTGGTTGCGAAGGTCGCTGCTGCAAGGGCTGTGCAGAAGAGAATGGCAGTTGATCGGATCATGTAATGTCGGTCCCCGGATAATCGATATCCCCCTTGATAATCCAGATCCGCGACGGCACATCGCATCACTTTTGGAGGGACCTGCAATAGATCTCTGTAAATGTGAACGTTGCATGAAAGAGGCGGCACTGGTCGGCCGCGCGGCTGGTCGCTATATGTGTTGCACTGCAGCAAGTGACGGAACACGACATGACCCAGGCAGAGAGCAACGCCACAACCGACCGCATCTTCGTTTTCCAGGGCGGGGGAGCACTCGGGGCCTACCAGGCGGGTGCGTATGAGGCGCTTCATCAGAACGATGTCGAGCCGGACTGGCTGGCTGGCATTTCCATCGGCGCGATCAATGCGGCGATCATCGCGGGCAGCCCGCGCGAACACCGCATCGCCAATCTGCGGGACTTTTGGCACACGGTCTCATCGACGCTCGACTTCGGCTGGTCTGCCCAGGACAACACGCTGCGACGCATCCAGAACGACGCGGCGGCCATGGCAGGAGCGGTGTTCGGCGTTCCCGGATTCTTCTCGCCGCGGCTGATGACGCCGATGCAGGTGTTCGCCAATCCGGACCTGCATGTCAGCTTCTACGATACCGAACCGTTGATGAAGACACTCGACCGGTTGATCGACTTCGATCTCCTCAATGATTGCCAGACTCGGCTGAGCCTTGGCGCCGTCGAGATCCGTTCTGGCAACTTCGCCTACTTCGACAATCGTATGTGTCGGCTGGATTCGCGCCATGTCGCGGCCTCTGGCGCTCTGCCCCCCGGCTTCCCGCCGATTGAGATCGACGGTCGCTATTACTGGGACGGTGGTCTCGTCTCGAACACGCCGCTTCAGCACGTCCTCAATGTGAATGACGCGTCGCGGGATCTGGAGATTTTCCAGGTCGACCTGTTCAACGCGCGGGGCGACATGCCACGCGATCAGTTCGAAGTCGAAAGCCGCGTCAAGGAAATCCGCTATTCGAGCCGAACCCGCATGAATACCGACGACTTTGCCCGCCGTCAGGTCGTTCGTCGTGCCGCCAAGCGCCTGCTCGAGAAGCTCCCGCCGGAGTTCCAGAATGACGAGGATGCGCAAGTTCTGCGCTCAATCGGCCACGAATATGACGTGACCATCGTTCATCTCATCCATCGCCGGGCCAGCCATGCCACCCATGCGATGGATGCCGAGTTCTCCCGCCGATCGATCGAGGAACACTGGAAGGCGGGCTACGACGACGCGAGCTACACCTTGAAGCACCCGAAATGGCGTCGGCGCGGCCGCCCGAAGGATGGCATCCAGATCTTCGACCTGGCACGGGAGCGTCATCTGAGGGTTGGTGGCCCGGCGACATGACCGACCTTTTTTGGATAGGCTCGATCAAACATGGTACTGTTGTCTCCTGTTAACGTTTTCGCCAGATGGGGAACCTATCTCCATGAAGGAGGTCGGGGAGCGGACGGGCTTCGGACAGGGAATGGGTGATGGACGAACACATGGTGGATGGCCGGTTGCAGCTCCGTAAGCAGCCTCGGCAGGAACGCAGTATCCAGCGGTTCGAAGCGATCATGGAGGCGGCCGAAACGCTGATTCTCGAAAAGGGGGTTGGCGATGTCACGATGAGCGAAATTGCCCAACGGGCCGCGATCCCGATCGGTTCCCTCTACCAGTTCTTTCCGCAGAAAGCCGCAGTGGTCAAGGCGTTGCACGACCGTTTGGCAGGCCATATGGAGAACGTCTTCCGCAACATCTTCGCCGATGTGGAATCGCTCGACCATGCGGCCGAGCGCGCAGCCGATTGTCTGCTCGAGATCTATGCGAGATTTCGCAAGGAGCCGATTTATATCAGCCTCTGGCAGGTGGTCGCGACCGACAATGGTCTTTCAAGACTGGTCGCCGACTTTCACGATCAGCTGATCCAGACCTTCCACAAGGACCTGTCTCATCTCGTGCCGGCGCCGGATTTCGAGCGCTTTCGGATCCACATGAAGCTGATGATTCTGTCGACGGCCGAGGTCATTCGCTTTGCCTGCCGCGAAAGCGATGACGTTGCCCGCGCTCATCTCGACCATTGGCGGCGGTTCATTCGCGCCAATGTCTTCGCCTACTGAGGCGCTTACCAGCCGGGGATCATGTGGCCCGCACGAAGGCGCGGATAGTAACGCGCATAGGTCTTGGGCTCGCCGTCCATCTCGTCTTCGACCTGGGCCGGCGTGATGTTGTCGAGGCAAGCGGTGATGTGATCGGTGATCGCGTTGAGAAGCGACGTCGACAGCCCCGGTCGCTTCATCAGGCCGATCTGCACCGGCGGTAGCGGCGGAAAACCGTCATGGGATGTCAGGACCTTCATGCCTGTGCGAAGGGCAGACTCCGGCAGGATGGAAACCGCCATGCCGGCCAGAACGGCGGCGGCAACGACTGTCGAAGACCAACTGGTGAACAGGATCTGATAGTTGCGTCCATCCGCGTCCAGAGCCGAACAAGCGAGCTGGCGCCACTGGCAATCGCGGCGTCCCACGGCAAGCGGTACGGGTGCATCGTCCTTCAGCGGGTGATTGGCTGAACCGACCCAGCAGAGGGGCTCAGTCCGCACCACATCAGACTGCCGCAGCAGGGGATTGTGGGTCACGAGTGCTATGTCGAGCTCCCCCTTTGCCATCTTCTCGGCAAGATCCACGGAGGGTTCACAGACGATGTAGAGCTCGACATTCGGGTGGGTCTTGGCAAAGCGCCCGATAATCTCGGGCATGTAGCGGTCGGCATAATCGTCCGGCGTTCCGATCCTTAGCGTGCCCTCCAGCCGGTTGTCGTCGAACGCAGCGATCGCCTCCGAATTGAGGCGGATGATGCGCCGCGCGTAGTTCAAAAGCTTGTCGCCATCGGCCGTCAACCTGTTGCCGCGACCGTCCTTGATGAAGAGCTGTTTCCCGACGCGCTCCTCGAGCCTGCGCATCTGCATGGAAACCGCAGACTGGGTTTTGAACACGCGCCCGGCCGCCTTGGTGAAGCTGCCGGTGTCGACGATGGCGATGAAGGTCTGCAACTGATCGATATCGAGGGGAGCCGACATGGGAATGGTCCATCAGAAGTGTTGATGGTTATCATTAGAAACATTCGTTGGACTGATCAATATCCTTTCGGCATCTTCAGCTGCGTAATCTTCACCGACCGGTTCCCGGCCAAGCCTTCACCTCAAACCCCATCACCTGTCTGCGTTCGCAGACGGGATAGTTTTCTCGTGCCCGCTGAAAGGAAGATAGCCATGCGCACGAACGATCGGATCCTTGATTTCGACCTCGACCTTGCCGTTGAAAAGCCGGAGCGGACGCTTGCTGCGCGTCTCGCTGGCTTGAATGTCTGGCTCGGATCCCTTCGCGTTGCAGTGCGCAATCGTCTCGCCGCGAACAGCCTCGCCGATCTCGACGAGCGCCTCCTGAACGACCTCGGCTTGAGCCAAGGCGAGGTGCGGGATGTGCTGCGCCGGCACGGCTATGCTGACGATCCTTCGCTGCAACTGACCCGTCTCGCCCGCCGCCGCGCCGAGCGGTCCCTTCGCGGTCGCAAATCCGAGTGATTAGCCTTCCATCCCCGCAGGGTGATAGCCAATAGCCCTGCCTCTTGCCCGGTCCCGATTATTTTGGGCCGGGCTTTTTTGTAAACGCTAAAATAACGAGGCTTGTTGTGAAATTCTAAGGGAAAAGCGACCGGAAGTAACCTGTTGCTAACGGCCATATGTCAGCGATGGAACCGCCTGACGTGCTACCTGTTGCGGAGACCCTTCATGCGCATTTCGACAAAGTTGCCTTTGGCGGCAACGCTTTTCGCCCTCGTGATCCTGAGTGCTTCCGTGGCGATTGGCCTGGTTCAGCAGAACCGGATCCTTGACGAACAGGTCTACCAGAAGCTGGAGGCGACCGCCGACGGTCGCCGCAACGAAACGCGGCGCTTCCTCGAAGCCATCAGGCTCGATGCCCGAGGCACCGCTGCCGACATGATGACGCAACAATCGCTGTTCGGCATCACCGGGGCCTGGCCGAAGCTCGGCGACAACCCGGCCGCCGAACTGCACAAGCGCTACATCGACGATAACCCCAATCCCGTCGGCGAGAAGTACAATCTCGATAGCGCGAAGAAGGACAGCTACGATCGAGCCCACCGTCAGGGGCACGCCACCTTCCTCAAGCATCTGAAGGCACAGGGCTACTACGACATCTTCCTGATCGATGCGGACGGCAACATCGTCTACACCGTGATGAAGGAGCGCGATTTCGGCACCAATCTGCTGACCGGGCCCTACAAGGACACCGGTCTCGCGCAGGTCTTCAAGAAGGCAATCGAGAGCGACGATCCAGAGACTTTCGCCAATTCCGACTTCGAGTCCTATGAGCCCTCGGGCGGCGCACCGGCAGCCTTCGTTGCCGTTCCGATCATCATGAACGACCGCAAGCTCGGCGTTCTGGCCTATCAGCTGCCGAACGACCAGCTGATTGGCATCTTTGCGAATACCCGCGGCCTCGGCGTCTCCGGGGAGACCCTCCTAGTCGACAAGTCGGGCATGCTGGTCTCCGACAGCCCGAGGACGACTGATGCCGACAGCCTCAAGGTCAGTATAAACTCACCGCTGCTCACGTCATCGATGGGTGGCCAGGATGCAAGCGGCGACATCGAAGGGTATCGCG
Organism: Rhizobium sp. Q54; assembly: GCA_943372805.1. Lineage (GTDB taxonomy): Bacteria > Pseudomonadota > Alphaproteobacteria > Rhizobiales > Rhizobiaceae > Allorhizobium. The sequence goes on along the minus strand of CALSAF010000022.1, from coordinate 2,198 downwards.
GTATCACGAGCCATGCCGCAGTGGTCCCGCTGGAGTTTGGCGACGTGCGCTGGTCTGTCGTGGCTCTGATTGGCGAAGACGAGGTGTTTCAGCAGCTCGTCTCGGCCGGATTGAAATCAGTCGGCATCGGCGCCGTGCTGGTGCTCATCGGTTCGCTCGTCGGCTTCGTCTTCTCGCGTACCCTGACCCGGCCGATCTCCGAGCTCGTCACCTCGATGGGCCAGCTCGCTGACGGCAACACCGACATCGATCTCAAGGGTGTCGACCGCTCCGACGAGATCGGGGACATGGTCCGTTCGGTCGCGGTCTTCCGTCAGGCCGAGATCGACAAGCGCGAGCTGGAAGCAGAAAACGAAAGTCGTCGCTCAGCCACCGAAAGCGAACGCCATCAGCGTGAGGCGGAACGGGCCGCAGCCCAGGCAGAGCTCACCGAAGCCATCGAAGTGCTGGGCTCTGGCCTGCAGCGCCTGGCAAACGGGGATCTGACCGGCACGATCCGCAAGCCGCTGGCCGGCAATCTTGATCGGCTGCGCCTCGATTTCAACGCCTCCCTCGAGCGTCTTTCCGGCACCGTTTCCGCCGTGCATGGCAATGTCGCCGAGATCAACCGCAAGAGTGGCACCGTGAGCTCGGCCACCGCCGATCTCAGCCAGCGCACCGAACAGCAGGCAGCGGCCCTCGTCGAAACCTCGACCGCGATCCGCCAGATCATGGAAGCGATCCGTCACTCCTCGGAGCGCGCCGAAAACGCGTCCCGTCTCGCCCGCGAGGCCCGCGCCAATTCCGATCGCTCCGGCGAGATCGTCGGCGGGGCCGTCGATGCCATGCAGCGCATCGAAAATGCTTCAAGCGAGATCTCCAAGATCATCAATGTCATCGACGAGATCGCCTTCCAGACCAACCTGCTGGCCTTGAATGCCGGCGTTGAGGCGGCCCGCGCAGGCGAAGCCGGCAAGGGCTTCGCGGTTGTGGCCCAGGAGGTCCGTGAACTCGCCCAGCGTTCCGCAACGGCCGCCAAGGATATCAAGGCGCTGATCACCAAGTCCGGTGAGGAGGTCGCCAGCGGCGTGGGCCTGGTGCGTGAGACTGGAACGGTGCTTTCCTCCATTGCCGGCCAGGTTGTCCAGATTGGCGATCACATTCATTCGATCGCGTCCACGGCAAAGCAGCAGTCGGCGAGCCTCAACGAGATCAATGACGCCGTCGCCCGCATGGAAAACGTCACCCAGCAGAACGCGCGGGCTGCCGAACAGACCAATGCCGAAATGTCGGGCCTGACGCGGGATGCCGAAATGCTCTCTGGTCTGGTCGGGCAGTTCAGGCTTGAGGCCAATGCCTCAAGCCTCCAGAACCGTTTCGCCGACCAGCGTGACACAGGATTCAGCCGTCCGGTCCAGCCGGCCCCGTCGCAGCCGGCATCGAGTGCCGCCAAACCCGCGTCGCGGTCGTTCTTGAAGCCAAAGGTCGCTCCTGCCGAAGCGGGCAATCGCGCCGTCGCCTCGCCGGCCCGTTCGCTGATGGACAAGATCTCGATCGGCCTCGGCGCCAAGCTCAATCAGGCCAAGGACGGCAAGTCCGAGAACGAATGGGAAGAATTCTGAGGCTGGACTGCCGCCAGAATGCCGAACGGCGCGGGAAACCGCGCCGTTTTTCATTTCCGCTGGAATTGAGGCTGTTTCAGCCCTTGTCTTCGGGGGCGGGATCGGCTGGCGTCGAAGCGTCCTTGCGGGATGCGGAGAGATAGGTATCGAAAATCTGCTCCATGCTCTTCTGGTAGCTCTTCTGCACCTCAAGTCCGCTATCGAACATGGTGTTCATCATCGCGGCGAAGCTCTCCTGCGCTTCCTTTTCCGGTGCCTTGGCCGGCTCCTGTGCTGGCTTCGAGGCCTCGGCGGGCTGTCCCGTCATCTGCGCGGTATAGGCGGCGGCCATGTCCTGGAAAGCCTTGGTGAAGGGATTGTCGAGGAAGGGATTGGCGGGCGCCTGTGGTGCCTTCTTCTGGCCGCCCATCATGTCCTGGAAGGCGCGCATGAACGGATTGTCAAACATCGCCGCTGCCTGCGGCTGCGGCTTGGGCTGCAGGCCGGTGCTCTCCAGCCACTGCTGCATCATCGCGCCCATCGGCGTTGCGGTAAAGGCGCTGGCACCCGGGAACTGGCCTGTTGTCTGCTTGAAGAGCCCGCCCATCAGCGTGTCGG
>CALSAF010000021.1:0-40640 GCA_943372805.1 Rhizobium sp. Q54 | reverse complement strand
TTGCAATGAATATATTTCTAGCCTTCGACACGTCTCGATGCCCTTCCCCGCGCTAATTCGATGCCATAAGTCAACATTTAAGCCACCCAAAGCGGACAGGATGCATATCAATCCGATTTTTGTCGAGAAATCCAAATGAAAATAATTTTGCTATTTGCAACCATCCACCGCATGCAGCGGCGCCATGCTTCACTCCCTCGGCCTGCCTGCCTGGTCGCTTGGCCTGCAGGGTTGACGCCATCAGCCACACCGGCCTCCGTCCGGAACCATGCCTCGACGTTGACGACAACAATCGGCAACGACATCCTGGATAGGGCTTCGGGATGGCCACGCCCCCCGCTTAGTGTTCTTCACGCAGAAGGCCCCGCTGACGCGGGGCCTTCTATTCAGCTTCTGGTTCCCAGGAACCTGACGGCGTCCAGACTTGCGTCAAGGACAAACGCCACCGGTGATCGGGACCACTTTCCGGTCGGCAGCCCCCGTTTCCCGCTCGATGAGGGGCGCCCTCGCGGAGCGCTACCTCATCATTTTGCGTCCGCGCCTCGGTCAGAACTTCGTTGCGAAGTTCACCCAGATGGTATCGCCTTGGGCCCGGTTTTCAGCAAAGACATCGTGCTGCCAGGAGGCACTTACCTGTAGAGCGGGGTTGAAGCTGTAGGTCAGCGACGGGCCGATCGCGAAGGCCTTGCCCCGCTTGCCATCGGCTGGTGCCGTCGGACCAGTGTCGTCCGTCAGCTGCTGGAGATAGTAACCGACAGCGCCAACACGGATCTTGTCGAAATTCCAACCGATCGCGTAATCGATCACCAGCTCATTACCGGTCCTGTAGTCGGTGTCCGGGTTCTCGGTGTTGAAGATGAGGCGCGCGGTCGTGCCGAATTCGAAGCCCTGTGGGTCGAAATAATGGTAGCCGAGCGTCGGCTGGAAGGACCAGTGGTTCAGACCGATATTGGGGAAATCATTCTCGTCGTAGCGACCGGTCGGCATGGCAACATCGACACCGAAAATGAACGTCTGCTTCTGATCGAGATACCAGGCGAGACCGACAGCGCCAACCATATCGCCCAAGCCGAAACTCGTGTCGGATTGAGACGGGACCGTCAGATCCAGATGCACCAAAGGCACCACCAGCTGCCCCCAGACCTTCGCGCCGGCGAACTCGACATCGGAGACATAGAGAAAGCGCATGGTCTCCGCGATGGCGCGGACATCGAAGTCGATCGGCTGCGCATCACCATTGCCGTCATTGGTCTGATCGGCCTTGAAATGGCTCGTCTGCGACAGGAAATACAGACCCGGATAGGGCGGGATCTGTCCCGCGAAGAACTGGGGGGAACCGGGCGCATATTGCGTATTCCCGTTTTCCGCCGCACCCGCTACATTCATCCCGACGCCCGCCATCAGCGTCCCGAGAGCCAGACATTTCAAACTGTTCGCTACACCCATTCCATCCTCCTAAACATGGGATACTGACGATCGCACGGCCCTCCCGACGAAAACGTCGGCCTGTCGATTGTCGACGTCTCCGGACATGAAAAACGGCAAAGCAAGAGCGTTCACCGCCGTGGCGGTGTCAGTCGGCTCACTCTGTTACATTTCCCTCTCCCGCACCGTCAGCCGTTACCCAGCCGCGGCAGATCCGCCCCCGCCGACAATGTTCCCTGCATTGCCGAGCGACCGCCTCATTCATCCAGTAGAAGCGAAGTTGACATATGTAAAATCGTCATTCGGAATATGAAGTATTCACCGTCTGAATGTTTGCATCACGTCAGATTGCCGCCTGACGATCAATCAAGCTCTTTCAGCCCGCCTCTAAACATCGCAGCACCTTCGTGGATCTGAGCACGGACCCAGGCCAGACCCGGATCACGGGTGCGATAACTGTGCCATTGCAAGGACTGCTCCAGCGGTGGGAACGGCAGCGGAGGCTCGACGATCGCAATCCCCCCAAGGTTGAGCATGCTGAGAGCAAGTGTACGCTGTACCAGTGCAATGCGCGTCGTGCCTCGAATCAGAAGCGGCAGCGAGGTGAACGAATAGGTGCTTGCATCAACCCTGATTTCCAGCCCCAACTGGCTGCAGATGCGCTGGGCGAAGCTTTCCCCGCCATTCGGCGGCTGCATCACCACATGTCCCGCAGCAAGAAAGGCTGACTCGGTCATCGGCCTCAGGGCCAGAGGACCTCCCGCATCCACCACGCAACAGATCTGGTCGTCGAGCAGGTGTTCCGCCGGATGGCTTGGCGAACAGAAGATGGTTGGCGCGATCAGGAGGTCCGCCTCGCCGCGCTCCAAGAGCAGATGTGGGTAATTCTGTTGGGGCTTGAAGTTCACCTGCATGCCCGGCGCCTGTTCCGTCATGATCTTCAGAAAGGGCGGCATGACCGTGTGTAGCGAATAGTCGGAGACGATGAGATTGATGCTGCGCGTGCTCTCTTCGGGCACGAAGGACGGGGTCGAGACGACGGCTGCCTCGATGCGCACGATGATGTCTCTCAGCGGTTGCTCAAGCGAAACGGCCAGCGGCGAAAGCTCCATGGTGCGCCCGACCTGGATGAGCAACGGATCGTCGAAATAGTCTCGCAGCCTCCCCAGCGCATTGCTCATCGCAGATTGCGTGATGAACACCTCCTCCGCAGCGCGACTGACATTGCGGACCCGGATCAGGGTGTCCAACGCGACCAGCAGATTGAGATCGAGATTCTTGAAGCGCATGACGACGTCCTCCACGTATTCACAACGCAAATATAAATCATTCATCAAAGCAATTTTGTAAACAGCTTGATGTTCGTTAAGTCTTTTGCCGGGAGGAGATGTCGATGCCGGGCCGCTTTGCGGTCGGTAACGTGATGGGCCTCTCACCGGCATTCTCGCCGTAATCGGCGACTTCGAGGAGACCCAATGTTCAAGTATTTTCCGACCAACTACGTGTGGAACCTCTCGGTCAATCTGTCGATCGAGATGGGTGCTCGTATGGGAGAGATCGAGGAAATGTGCGCGCCGCTGCAGGATGCAGCCAAGGCGCCCGACGCGGCTGGAACACAGGCATTTCGCGAGACCTGGATCAAGATGGCGGACAAGTTGGTCTCGCTCGCGGATGAAGACGAAGCCCGCGGTCGATCGATGTCTGCCGGCGACAAGCTGATCCGCGCCGCCAACTACATGCTGACCGCTGAACGCCTTCTGGCACATGGCTCCGAAGGGCGCATGGCGCTCTACCGACGCTTCCTCGCCGCCTTCGAGAAGGGGCTCACGCTGTCGGGATCCACCTGTCGCCGGGTCGAGATCCCCTATGAAGGCAAGCATCTTTCGGCGCTCTATGTGCCGGCAGAGGGCGTCGATGGACGACAGCCGCTGCTCGTCCAGGTCAATGGCCTTGACAGCACCAAGGAGATGAAATTCCTCGTCGGCCTGCCCGTCTGGCTCGCCAAACGGGGTATCGCGTCGTTGATCGTCGATCAGCCGGGCACAGGTGAGGCCCTGCGCCTGCACGACATGACAGCGCGTTTCGACAGCGAGCATTGGGCAAGCCGAGTGGTCGACTGGCTTGAGGGCCAAGACTTCGTTGATCCCAGGCGCATTGGCATGGAGGGGGTGTCGCTCGGCGGCTACTACTGTCCGCGCGCTGTCGCTTTCGAGCCGCGTTTCGCCTGCGGCGTCGTCTGGGGCGCCAATCACGACTGGCGCGATGTCCAGAAGAAGCGCCTCGCCCGCGAGGGCAACTTCCCGGTCCCGCATTACTGGAGCCACGTCATGTGGGTCTGGGGCGCCAAGGACATGGACGACTTCATGGAGATCGCCGAGAAGGTGCACCTCGATGGAATTCTGGACCGCATACAGGTGCCCTTCCTCGTCACTCATGGCGAGAAAGACAGCCAGATTCCGCTGCAATGGGCCCACGCCACCTATGACCAGTTGGTCAACAGCCCCAAGCGCGAATTGAAGATCTTCGACGAGCGAACGGGCGGCGTGCAGCATTCAAGCTTCGACAACTCAGCCAATGCCGGGGCCTACATCGCAGATTGGGTGGCAGAGATGCTGGGCGGCAAGACCGCTACCGCCTGAGCCCCGAACATGAACGAACCGGACCTCAAGGTCTGGAAGTGGGAGTAGAAGAATATGAATATCGTTGGTCCTGATTATCTCGTCTTCGGTGTCGATGACGTCGCAAACTCGATCGAATATCTGACGGCATGGGGCCTGAAGCCGGTGGATGTGACAGACAAGGGCGGCCTCTTCGAGACGCTTGACGGCACGGGTATCATCATCCGCCACAAGTCCGATCCGTCTCTGCCGCCACCGCTGCCGACCTCCAACATGCTGCGCCAGCAGGTCTACGGCGTGCGCTCCGCTGCCGATCTCGATGCGATCGAAGCCGAACTTGGCAAGGATCGGCGCGTCAGCCGTCTCTCCAACGGCTCGATCGAACTCAAGGACGACCATGGTTTCGAACTGAAGTTCCAGGTCACGATCCGCCGCGAACTCGACATGCCGGCCGAAAAGATCAATGCGCCTGGTGCCCCGGCCCAGCGCAAGCCGAACGAGATCGGCGTCTGGGAAGAGATGCCGGCCCTGCCCCGCACGCTCAGCCATGTCGTGTTGTTCGTACCCGACATCGAGATCGCGACGAAGTTCTATTGTGATCGCCTCGGTTTCGTCATCACCGATGTGTTGACCGGCGCCGGCCCGTTCCTGCGCCCGAAGGCCAATGACGACCACCACACCCTCTTCTTCATCCGCACGCCCGAATACATGAAGGGTTGCGAGCACCTCGCCTTCCATATGGGTGGCCCGACCGAACTGATGGTGGCCGGCACGCGCTTCGTGAAGAAGGGCTATCAGAGCTTCTGGGGTCCCGGCCGTCACAAATTCGGTTCGAACTGGTTCTGGTACTTCAACAGCCCGCTCGGCTGTCATTTCGAATATGACGCCGACATGGACAAGCACGACGACACCTGGGTCGCGCGTGAAGCGCCGATGGGCGCGGAAGCCTCTCAGATCGTTCTCTTCGAATACCGTGAAAAATGGGCTCCCGGCGGCCCACCGCCTGGCGCGAAGGGCTGAGACACAGACAAACATGCATGCTCTGGGAGGAAAACCATGCAAAAAGGGAAGCGCATAGGAATTGTGGGCAGTGGTCCGGGCGGTGTATCCGCCGCCATCGGCCTCCTGAAGGCTGGTTACCGGGTTCGATTGTTCGAACAGAACCCGTCACCGAAACCGTTGGGGGGAGCGGTTCTTCTATCTGCGCCGGTTCTGGCGATCTTGCGCAGCTACGGTGTAGACGTCGTCAACAATTTCGGCAGCAAGACGAGAGTGCAGTTCCGCAATCCACGTGGAAAGGTTCGTGTCGATCTGCCCTTCAATCCGTCCGTCGAAAAGGCGCTCGGCATTGAAGGCTGGCACTACGGCATTCTCCGGTCCTCAGCCTTCGCCCGGATGCTCGAAGTCCTCAACAGGCTGGATCCGCAGGCACTCGTGCCAGGGCGTAAATTCGTATCCTATGAGGAGCATCACGACGAAGTCACCGTCACGTTCGAGAACGGCGACACGGAAGTGGTCGATCTTCTGATCGGCGCAGACGGTATCCGCTCGCGTGTATCCCAGCAGGCGCTGGGCGATCTGAATTTGTTTCATGTGGGATTGCGGGTGTGGCTTGCCTGGTGCGAGGACATTCCGGAATTGCCGAAGGACATGGGCGCCCTTCATCACGGGCGCCATGTTCAGGCCAGCTACTTCCCTATGAAACACGAGGGCAAGCCGGGTTACGAGTGGTGGATCGTAGAGCCATCGTCGGAAACGGCCAAACCTCCTGCCGATACGGAGGCTCATGTGCGAGCCTTGTTGAAGCCGTTTGCCTATCCAATGAACCTCTTTGCCAACCGGACCGATTTCTCCAGCCAGATATTCCGGTGGGAGATTTACAACCGACCATCCTTGACGGCCTGGTCAAACGGACGAGTCGTTTGCCTCGGGGATGCGGTCCATCCTGTCTCGCCCTATGCGGCCTATGGGATGGGTATGGCGATCGAAGACGGCTACTTCCTTGCCCGCGCAATCGGCTCCAGCGACCTTGCCGACCGCATCGCGCTGACCCAGGCGATCAAGACCTTTGAAGCGGAACGCATAGGATACTGCAACCATCAGGTCGAGTTCGCCCGCAAACTCGGGAACATTTTCCATCAGGCCCCTGCACCCCTCGCCTGGCTGCGCGATCTGGTTCTGGATAACACCGGACTGCTCCAGAAGATGGTTCAGAAGGACTACCTCTCTGACGCCGAGCGCATGTCCCTTTCCTTAAGGGAACTGCATGTCTAGCCAGGGGGCACCGCGCTTGTTTGCACAGCTGGGCCAGCGTCTATGTCACTCGGATGATGTGGCCGAAGGCGAGGCTCGGGGCTTCGGGCCACTGGAGGGCTCGAAGCGCAAGGTCATCGTTATCAGACGAAACGGCGTGCTGCACGCCTGGCTAGATGCCTGCCCGCACTACTCCACCGGAACACCGATGGCCTGGAAGACCGACGCCTATCTGAATGGCGAGCGCACACATCTCACCTGCCATTCCCACAATGCCCTGTTCGAAATGGATACGGGCGAATGCATTCTGGGGCCGTGCCTCGGACAGAGTTTGACACGAATTGAAATCGCGGTGGGCGAAGAGGGCGACGTGTTCGTCGTTGGACCACGCGAAGGAGGAGTAGCATGAATTCGGGTATCAAGAAGATCCTGGTGATTGGTGGCGGTTTTGCCGGCATGACGGCCGCCCTGCAGCTGTCCCGGCAGGATTTCGAAGTTGATCTCGTCGAGATCGATGCCGGCTGGAGATCCTATGGGGCGGGCATCAGCCTGCATGGTTCGACCCTTCGCGTCATCAAGCAGCTCGGTCTGATCGACCAGTTCATGCAGGAGGGCTTTGCGAGCGACGGCGTTGAACTGCGCGGCCCGAATGATGCGGTGCTGGTGACCATTCCCACACCGCGCGTGGCCGGCCCCGACATTCCCGGCGGTGGCGCGATCCTGCGTCCGGCGCTGGCGAAGCTCCTGTCGCAGGCGGTGCGTGCGTCTTCCACCCACATCCGTCTTGGCGTGACCTTCACCGACATTTCCCGGGATGAAGACGGTGCCACAGTCACCTTCAGCGACGGCAGTTCATCGCGTTATGATCTGGTGATCGGCGCCGATGGTCTTTATTCGGCCGTGCGCGCCAAGGTCTTCCCCGATGCTCCCAAGCCCCGCTTCATCGGCCAGTCTGTATGGCGCGCGGTCCTGCCGCGACCCGAAGGCATCGATACAGTGACCATGTGGATGGGACCGAAGCTGAAAGTCGGCGTCAATCGCGTCACCGAGGATCTCGTCTATCTGTTCCTGACCGAAGATCGTGCCACCAATGATTACGTGCCGCCGGAAACCTTCGTCGAAACTCTTCGGTCGTTGCTGGAGCGCTTCCAGTCACCGACGATCCGCAAGATTGCGTCCGAACTGTCGTCGGAGCACCAGATCGTCTACCGCCCGCTCGAGCAGATGCTCCTGCCCCGCCCCTGGCACCGCGATCGCATCGCGCTGATCGGCGACGCCGTGCATGCCACAACCCCTCACCTGGCCGCCGGCGCCTGCATTGGCATCGAAGATGCGATGGTGCTGGCAGAAGAGCTTGTCAGGGGCAGCGACGTGCAGAGTGCGCTCGACGCCTTCGAGGAACGCCGCTGGGAACGCTGCCGCATGGTGGTGGAGAATTCCGGTCGGCTGGCCGACATCGAGATGCATGGCGGAAGCCGCGAGGAACATGCCGCGATCATGCAGCAGTCCATGAAATCACTGGCTCAGGCCATCTGAAACAACATCAGCGCATGGACCGGGAGGAGCCGGGAGGCCGGGCGGACATGCGCGCACCGCAGGGAGGAATTGATAAATGTCAGGACAAAAATTTGGAGTAGCGGGAGCTGCGGCGCTCGTCATCGGTCACTGTGCGGGCATGCTTGATTTGGTGGCGCTGCCGGTCTGGGTGGGTGCCCTTGTCGAGCGCTTCGGTTTCAGCCCGCAACAGGCGGGCGCACTTGCGACACTCTTCCTGCTCGGCGCAGTCGGCGCGAGCATGGTGACCGCACCACGCTTCAATGGGCTGAACCAGAAGCTCCTCGCGACGCTCGGCTTTGCCATCGCATCCGGAACTTTCCTGGTCGCTTCGACGCAATCCACCTTCCCGGTGCTGGCTGTCCTGCATCTCGTTGCGGGCCTGGCGACGGGAGCGGCTCTCTCCATGGTGCATGGTACCATGGGGCGCGCCACGAACCCGCACAGGCTGTTTGCCGCCGCCGGCATGGCGCTTGGCCTCTTCGCCATCATTCTGCTCGCCGCCATTCCGCAGCTCCTGATCTCGCAAGACGGTCCCGTGTTGTTTCAGGTGTTTGGCGGCATCATGGCCATTGCCGCCGTGGCATCCGGCCTCCTGTTCCGCAATCCGGTCAACGTGATCGAACAGGAAAAGGCACCGTTCAGCCGGGCAACCTGGTTCACGATTCTCGGCATCAGCATCATGACCTTCAACCAGGCCATGGTCTTTTCCTTCGTCGAGGTGATCGGCAAGTCGCGCGGCTTCGAACCGGGTCACGTGCTCGCCGTCCTCATCGCTCTCGGTTTTGTCAACTTCCTCTTCCCGGCTCCGCTTGCCGCTGTGCTCCAGAACCGGGTCTCGGCGCCGTTGATCACGCAGATCGGCCCCGCGATCCAGGCCATCCTTGCAATCATCGTCACGTCTGCCACTGCATTCCCGATCTGGGGCCCGGCAGCGGCCGTGTTCGTTGCCGTCCAGATCTTCACCCACACCTTCGTCTTCGGACTTCTGGCCAAGCTCGATCCGACCGGACGCGCAGTCGCGGCAACGCCGGCCATGTTGATGCTCGGTGCAGCCCTTGGACCGATCGTGGGCGGCGCATTGGGTGAAAATCTCGGCTTCTCGGCTCTCGGCGTGGCGGCAATCGTCGTCGCCGGCGCTTCCATAGGCTTCTTCACCAAGGCGAAAACTGCATGACAACATTCCCATCCATCACCCGGATCGTCACCGGACACACCGACGACGGTCGGTCCATCCTCACCGAGGTCGGGCCGTTGCCCAGTGTCGTCGAAATCACTGCGATCCCGGGCACAATCTTTCACGAGGTCTGGTCGACCACTGCAAGCCCGTCTCCCGTGGGCAATGGTGCCGATCCGACGCTGGGTCCGCTGGTGCTGCCCCCTCCCCCCGGCGGCACCCGGATCCGGTTCGTCGACATACCGCCGGATACGGAAGAATTCCTCAAGACCGGTGCCGAGCGCATGGAAGAAGCGTTCGAGCAGGTCGGCGACAAGGCGGCCTCCACCGTGCGGGAAAATTCGCCACACCCGCTGATGCACAGAACGGAATCGATCGACTATGGCGTTGTCATCGAGGGGGAGATGACGCTGGTGCTCGATGATGGCGAGGTGCTCCTCAAGCCAGGCTCGGTCGTGATCCAGCGGGGAACCAACCATGCTTGGGCAAACCGATCCGGGCGCCTCTGCCGGATGCTGTTCGTGCTGGTCGCCGGCACATACGAGCCCGGCCTCGCCGACAAGCTCGCCGGACAATGAAGCCAATCCAGCAAAAATGAGGTCGATATGAAGTTCGCAACCTATCACGACGGCACCCGCGACGGGCAGCTTTGGGTCGTCTCCCGCGACCTGAGCAGCGCCATTCCGGCGACAGGCATAGCCACCTCCCTGCTGGAGGCGATCGAGACCTGGGATGATGTCTCTCCGAAGCTGGCGGCGCTCTATGAAAGGCTGAACAAGTTCGAAGAGCCGTTCGCGACCCGCTTCGCGCCCGAACGTTGCCTGGCGCCCCTGCCGCGTGCACCGCAATGGCTGGATGCTTCCGCCTTCCTCAATCATGGGCGGTTGATGGACAAGGCCTTCGACAATCCGCCGAACCCGGAATTCGAAACCATCCCGCTGATCTATCAGGGCGCCAGCGACGATTTTCGTGGGCCGCTTGCCGATGTCGAGTTCCCCGATGACAAGCTGTTCATCGACATGGAAGGCGAATTCGGCGTCGTGCTTTCAGACGTCCCGATGGGCACGTCAGCCGAAGATGCCGAGGCGCATATCCGTCTGCTCGTACAGATCAACGACTGGTCGCTTCGCGCCATGGGCCCAAGGGAAATGCGCGCCGGGTTCGGCTTCCTGCAGGCGAAACCCTCCACCGCCTTTGCCCCGGTGGCGATCACTCCTGACGAACTGGGCGACCACTGGTCGAACGGGCGTGTGGTTCTGAAGCTGCATGTCGAGATCAACGGCCGTGAAGTTGGTCGCGCCGGTGGTCGCGAGATGCATTTCTCTTTTGGCCAGCTGATTGCGCATTGCGCCCGCACACGCCGTCTCACGGCTGGCACCGTGGTTGGCTCTGGCACGGTCTCCAACGCGGACAGGGCCGCCGGTTCGTCCTGCATTTCCGAAATCAGGGTCATTGAACTTCTCGATGAAGGCGCAGCGCGCACGCCCTTCCTCACCTGGGGGGACCGGGTGCGCATGGAAAGCCGCCTGCCGGATGGCTCTGCCCCCTTTGGCGTCATCGACCAGCGCGTGGTACAGGCCTGATGCGGATACTGGTCACCGGAGCCGATGGTTTTCTCGGGCGCGGCCTCGTTGCCGCATTGCCCAAGACTTATCCAGACGCGCAGCGGATCGTTCTGACTGACCGCTCATTTGCGGCGGCGGGCGACCCAGGCGGCATGGAGCATCTGCCCGGTGACCTTGGCGACCCGGATTTTCTCGACCGGCTGATCGAGCCGGGTTTCGATCTCGTCTTTCATTTGGCGAGCATTCCGGGTGGACTGGCGGAGCGTGACCAGACGCTCGGTCATCAGGTCAACCTCCTGGCGACACTCGGCCTCGTGGAAAAGCTAGCCAAGCGCCAGACGGGCTTGCGTTTTGTCTTTGCATCCTCGATCGCTGTCTATGGCGACCTGGGGCAGGAAATGGTGACCGACGCAACAGCCTGTCAGCCTGAGCTCACCTATGGCGCCCACAAGCGGATGACCGAAATCTTGCTGGCCGACATGACGCGCCGAGGTGTGCTGTCAGCCATAAGCCTGCGTTTCCCCGGCCTCGTCGCCCGTCCCGCCACAGAAAGCGGCCATGGCTCGGCATTCATGAGCCAGATCTTCCACAGCATAGCGGCCGGAGAGGCCTACACCTGCCCGGTTCCGGCGGAAAGCACCTGCTGGTGGATGTCGAAGAGTGCTGCCGTGGACACTCTGCTGCACGCAGCCGGCGCAACCACGGCACAAAGTGTAATCCAGCCGCCAGTGCTTCACGCGAGCGTTGCCGATGTCGCAAATGCCGTCACCCGCGTGACCGGTCAGACGGCGAAGGTGACCTTCGGCAAGGACGCCACCCTGCAACGCATCTTCGGCGCGATGCCGCCGCTGGATGCCAGCACGGCCATTTCTTGCGGTTTTCAGGCGGATCTCGATCTCGATGCGCTTGTGAAAGCAGCTCTTTCAGGAGATTGACCCATGAAGATCATCGACCTTTCTGTCGCCATTGAAAACGACGTTCCCGCCGATCCGCCGGGTCTTGGCCCCAGGATCAGCTATACCAACCACGCCGAGGGCGCCGAAGAGGTTCTGCGGTTCTTTCCGGGCCTCGACATCGCCGACGTTCCCGGCGGCGAAGGCTGGGCCGTCGAACAACTCAACCTGACGGCTCATGCCGGGACGCATCTCGATGCTCCCTGGCACTTCGCCTCGACCATGAACAATGGCGAGCGCGCCTGGACGATCGACGAAGTGCCGCTCGACTGGTGCATCCGTCCTGGCGTGAAGCTTGATCTGCGCGATCTGCCGGACGGATATGTTGCCACCGCATCCGATCTTGAAGCGGCGCTTGAGGCGACGGGCCACGACTTGCAGCCGTTCGATATCGTGTTGATCAACACCGCCGCCGGCGCTGCCTATGGCAGGCCCGAGTTTCTTGGTCGCGGCTGCGGTATAGGTCGCGAGGCAACGCACTGGCTGATGAACAAGGGAGTTCACATTGCCGGCACGGACGCCTGGTCCTGGGACGCACCATTCCCTGTCACGGCGAAGCGTTTTGCCGAAACACGGGATGCGGGACTGATCTGGGAAGGGCACAAGGCTGCACGTGAAGGCATATTCCTGCACATGGAAAAGTTGACACGGCTTGCCGAACTGCCGCCATCCGGCTTCACCGTTTCCTGCCTGCCGGTCAAGATCAAGGGCGGTTCTGCCGGCTGGTGCCGCGCCGTGGCCCTTTTTCCGATGGACGAGGCGTAACCCGCTACGGATAAACATCATCCCGGCAATTGGTGTCTGGTGGCGGGTGATTGTGCCTCGTGCCCCGAGAACCTGAAGTTCCTCCAGCTTACGAGGATCAGAGCAGCTTCCCCTCGGCAGTTCATAAGGGCTAAATCAGACTGGCCGACATGTCCGGTGAAACAGGATGCACCCACGCTGCAGATGGCGGATTCGTCCGGCAAGTCCGTTTCGACACCGTCGGCTCGCAGCCTTGGTTGCAGTAGCCAAGAAGCCCCCGTCGTCATTGACGGGACATCGCAGCGTCGTTTCCTGTTTGACCGTTTGCCGAAGGAGAGCCCACCCGGACAAGATCGATGTTTTCGACACTCTGACATTGTCTTCGCCAGATGCATCAATCCTGCCCATGAGGCTCCCCGCTCAAGGTCGAGAAGGCGGCCCCGCTTGTGCCAGCACACCTGCCAGCCAGGCATAGGCTTCCTGCACATCGTAATCGCCGCTGTGCGGGGTCATCCAGGGCAGGCGGAAATCGACGGACTTTACGTCGCTATCCATACGGGCCGCTTCGGCAAGTGAGAGTTCCACGGCAAAGGAGGTATCCCTGTCGATCAAGCCATGGCGGATATACCAGTAGCCTGCCGCCTTCGCCTCGGTGCGAAGATAGGCCATCGGGTTGATCAGGCGCACCTGCTCGGCAAGGGCCGTTCCCGCTCCACTTGTATAGCCTGCCCAGTCCATTCCGGTGTCGTCGGGACCGGATCCATCCCCTCTGACCTCGTTGTTGTTCCAGCCGAAGGCGCTGAAATTCGAATAGGCCTGAGTGGGCGCGCCAAATAGCGAGTTCTCGCCGTCAACGCCTTCATTCCCTGTATTGGCGCTGCGGTCGAAGGCGGGCACGTTCTTCAGCGCGACGGTCTTGGCGACGAAACCCAGGAACGCGTCGAAGTCGAGTGCCGTCACGGCGCCATTTCCGACGGTCACCCAATCATTCTGGAGAACGAGCGTCTTCTCGCCGCCTCGCTGCCGCAGCGTGATTTCGAAATCTTCGCCACGGGCGGGGATTGCGCCACCTGCTGCGACATGGCGTTCGACTTCCTCGCGGACTTCATCGGTGATTGCGGCCTTCATGGTCGCAGAGGTGAGCGGCGTACCATCGGCGCGGGTCAGCTTCAAGCCGTCCAGATAGGCGGGATAAGCGGCAGCGAGCTCGGCTGACGCGGCCTTGGCCCGCTCTCCCCAGCGATTGTCTGCGGTGTTTTCCTCCGCGCGGATGCCGCTATAGAGCCATTCATAGGCCATGTCGGCGTGACCAAGATCGGTGATCGGGCAATAGGCAATGACGGCGAAGACGTCATCGTTGAGACTGCTTGTCCCGTCTTCCGCAACGCCGGCAGCACCAATCTCGGCCAGATGGCGCAGATAATCCGGGCTGTTGCCGCTCGCGGCAACCACGGAAGACAGACCGCCGCCGCCGGAGGTTCCGGTGATGACGATGCGCTCCGCCGATCCGGGCAGGGCTGTATCGTTGAGCCTCAGGTAACGAATGGCTGCTTTGGTGTCGATCACGGCAGCAGGCGCCTTGCCGGGAAGGCTGCCATCGGCCGCCAGAATGCCACGTCCGCGACTGCCGATATCAACATAGACATAGCCGGCGGCGAGCGCTGCCCCAGCCTTGTCCGTATCGCTGTCCGATCGGTAGGCACCGCCGTCTTCGATATCGGCCTGAAGTTCACTGGCGAACCATCCTCCGTTGTTGACATTCAGGATGATTGCCGAGGTCTCGGATGCCGTCTCCGGAACGAATATGCTGAGCTTCTGGTATGTCAGCGGATCAGCCAGCGTTTGCGTGTCAGCGCCCGAGGGACTTCCGCCCGGCCCCATCCTGCGGGCCGGCTGCTCGGATGCCATGGCGACAGGCTTGCCGACATAGACCGCATCATAGCGACGCAGCACCATGGGCTTGCCATCCACAGTGACGTTGACGACCGCAAAGCGCGCGGGATCAAGTGTCAATGACTTGTCGAAAGCACCTTCCGCCATCGCCTCACCCGCCGTCAAACTCGCCATGATGCTCACCCCGCACAAAAGGCCGCGCATGGTTCTCGATAAGGGTTTCATCAGGTTCATCCTCTTTCCAACGGTGGCAGGCGCATTTGGTGATTGTTCATCAGGACAGACCAGAGCGCCAGCTCAGGCCTTGACCTGCCGAAACAACCAGTCGCGGATATGCTCGATCTCGTAGGCGATCCGCCAGGTGTTGACATGGTTGGAACCGGGGCTGTCTTCCTGCCCCTCAAGATGCACCGTGCCGCTGGCGAAATGCGCATAGAGGATCGGCGTGCCGCCGGTCTTCTCCAATTCGGCTGCCGCAGTGGAGAGCTCTGCGGGCGTCGCCCGGCCATTCCATTCCGCCCGGGAGACCTTGGCACCTTCGGCTTCGAGAACCTCCATGATGGCGTTCTGTCCCGGATAGGCCTTCACGTCTCCGGCGCTGACCACCACCCACATCTTGTCAGTGGCGAGCGGCTTGCAGAGTTCCGCAGCCCACTGGCAGGCGACGAGAAAGGAGGCGGCGAAGAAGTCGGGATACTTGATGTTGATCGCGATCGACAGCATGCCACCACCCGACTGGCCCGTCGTGTAGAGCCGGTTCGGGTCAATCGAATACTCTGCAGCAACGGAGTTCAACAGCCCGACCACGAGGTCGAGATAGGGCGATTCTTCCGACTGGTCGTTGACGAACTGTTCGGGAAATTGCGGCGCCACGACAAAGCAGGGGCGCTTTGCCTGTTCCGCCGGATCCGCCCAGATGACAGCACCCAGCCCCTGCACAAGCGTGCGGTCGACTTCAGTCGAGGTCACGCCCGCGTCATGCATGAAATTGACGAGCGGATAGCGCTTCGAGGGATCATAGTCGCGCGGGATGAAGAGATTGTAGGCCAGCGTCTTGCCGGTTGCCGGATCGGTGTAGACGAGCGGCTTGAACTCGTCGACCAGCAGGTTCTTCTGGGCCGTGTTCGATACAGCCATATCGTTTGCAGCAATCTCATCGCCTGCAACCGTCTTGACTGCCTTGGCCTGGACCACACTTGCCTCGGCCTTCTTGTGAACGATGTCGCGCTTCACCTGGATATAGGTCGGCGCTGCCGCATCCTCGGGCGACAGTTCGACAATGACGAAGCGGCCGTTGCTGCCCTCAGCGGAAAGATCTGCCGTCGTGTTGGCATAGACGCGCGTCACCGTGCGATCCGCAACTGTAAATGCGTCCGCAGACAGAGCGGCCGTCTCGATCTCCGTGCCATAATCGAGCGCCAGCGCCGTCAGCCGCTGACCGTTGCCGAAGACCTGCGTGATGGCGGTCACCGCCTGGATGCCAGCACCGCCCTCGACGGCAAGGACAAGACGGGGCGTGGCAGCGACAAGACCGAGGCCTGCAAGGCTGACGAGGAATGTGCGTCTGTTCATGGTGTGCTCCAATGTCGTGGAAGCGGCCAGAATGGCCATGGATTGATGACCCGTTGAACGGCGCCTTCATGCTTTTCCGTCGCCGGTCTCAGAATTATTTTGAGAAGGCTCGCCTCTCTCCCGCCGCCAGCTGCGCCAGAGATGGAAGCCGGTCGCCAGCACCAGGGTTCCGAGCAGCACGATGCCGATCGCATTGCCTATGAGCGAGGCGACCTGGGCGATCTGGCTGGCGAAGACATAGCCGAGCAGGCTGTAACCGCAGCACCAGCACACGGCACCGAGAACGGCAGCAAGCGTGAAGGAGGCCCAGGGCAGAGACAGTGCGCCCGAGAGATATCCCATATAGGGGCCAAGCGGGCTGAACACGGTGCGGCTCAAGAACACCGCCACCGGTCCCCGGCGGTTAAGCAGCGCCTCGGCCTTGCCGAACAGCCCTTCCATGCGCGGATGCCGACGCAAGCTTGCCAAAAGCGGGGCGCCACCCTTGCGCGCCAGCCCATAGGCAAGCTGGTCACCGATCACGAAGCCGCCAAAGGCTGAGATCTGAACCTGCCACAGCACAAGATCGCCGCTGGAGGCAAAGCCGCCTGCGGTCATCACGAGGATCGAGGAGGGGACCGGCAGCGCCAGGCACGACAGCAGCAAGGCACCCATGATGAGCCACAGCCCATATGTCGGCACGAGCCCGAGCAAAATATCAGTCATGGTCGCCAGCCCCGGCCTCGCCGCGTCCGCGCTCCAGGCCGGGCGATATGTCATCGCGCCCATTGTGATGCCGTCTCCGCTCCGCTTCGAGCGATGCCTTGGCCTTGCGAATGCGCGCCTCCAGTTCCGGAAGCGTGATGCCCATATGCTCGATGACATCGGCCAGCGTCGGCTGCTTGTGGTCTGGCTCAAGCTGCATCTCGCGAATGATCACCTCGCGGGGCAGATCCCAGGATTTTGCCACATAATAGGGGGACATCCACGGCGCGAGCGACTGCTCCTGATGGGCAGGATCGGAAAAATAGAGAAGTTCAGAGACGAAACGCACACCGAACCAGGTGAGCCCGGCAAGGCCGATGACCAATACGGCAGTCGGCAGCGGATGCCGGGTCAGGAGAAATCGGAAGAAGCGCATGGGGTATCCAGGTGATTGTGATGGCGCTTCAACGGAAATTCTTGCCGTTTCCGTCGCGGTTGCATCGAGAAAGATCGGCCCTCCGACGGAAAATCCTTTCCCCACCGTTCAACATGGCAGTTCTTGTCGCAAACCTCTGTGAATGCTTATGGTGATCCCCTTGATGCTGCGGTGGGAAATCAGTCCCATATGGACCAGTCAGGCACGCCCGATGCCGGGTATGCCCGCTATACGGTCGCTCGCGCCGGCGTCGACGGAGAAGAGGAACTGCGCCCGCTTGCAGGACGAAGATGCATCTCTGCTGAAAGCCTTCGCCACCGGCGATAACCGAGCGGCGCAAAAGCTCATCGAGCGGCTGTCGCCTCGGGTGCTCGCCCAGGCGCTTCGTCTGCTCGGCAACCGATCGGAAGCAGAGGATATCACGCAGGAAGCCCTGCTCCGCCTCTGGCGGGCGGCCCCCACATGGCAACCCAGGGCGAAGGTCAGCACCTGGCTCTACCGCGTGGCAGCCAATCTTTGCCTGGACCGTCTTCGCGCCCGTTGCAAGACGGTTCCCATCGACGCGGTACCGGGTGAAATGACCGCGGGCGATCCCGCCATCATCACGAGCCTGCAACAGGAGGCGCGGCTGGATGCCCTCCGCCGGGCGCTGGCCGAACTGCCCGAACGCCAGGCGCTGGCGGTGTCCTTGCGTTTTATCGAGGGGCTCGGCAATCCGGAAATCGCCGCGATCATGGATATCGGGGTCGAGGCGGTGGAATCGCTGACCGCACGTGGCAAGCGCGCCCTTGCCGCTGCATTATCGTCGAAAAAGGAGGCCCTGGGTTATGCCGATGAATGATGACCGGCTGGATACACTTTTTGCCGATCTGCGCAGCATTGCGGCGGCCCCGTCTGATGCGTTGACAGCAAGGCTTGTCGCTGACGCAAAACGTGAGAGTGATGAATTGGCCGCTAAGCGCGAGCGCCTGGCAGATCGACCTACCGGCTTTTCCATACGCCTGATGGTCGAAGATATCCTTGGCCTGATCGGTGGATGGCGCCCTGCGCTTGGCATGGCGGCTTCATTGTTCTGCGGCATCTGGTTTGGCGCGCTCGGCAGCGACCCCGCGATGTTGCTGCGCGGCCTTGGCCTCGACCGGCCGGCGATCACCTTAGACCTGCCCGAAAACCCATCAGAACTCATCGCAACATCTGAAGGCATGACCGAGTGAATGACGAAACGGATCAGCAGATGACCGACAGATTGTCCAACCGCCTCGTCGAAGCCATCCCCTCGCGGATCCATCGGCGGATCTTCATCGGCTCGCTGAGCCTCAACGCCCTGATCATCGGCATCATGATCGGCGATGCCCTGTTCATTCACCCACCACAGCCGCTGCGCTCGGTCGAGGTCTCGCGCAACATGCTGTTCGACGCGCTGCCTGCACCCTATCGGGACGAGGTCGCCCACCTTCTGCGCAACGACCCGGCCTTTCGCGATCTGTCCGATAGCAACATTGCCGATCTTCGGGCCGTCCTGACGGCAGAGCCCTTCGATCCGGAGGCTCTCGATCGATTGTTGTCGGAGAAGTCGGAGCGCATGAAAACCGCCGAAAGCGTCCTGCAGACCGCATTGGTCGCACGACTGGCCGCAGTCACGTCACAAGAGCGCCTTCAGGTCGCGGACAGACTCGGGCGTCGTCCCTAGTGCCGGGAGGATCGCTCTACCCGAATTTCTCTTCATGGCAGAGCAGCATGGTGGAGGAAATTGCCATGATCTGGGGGAAATTCAGGAAGGCCTCCTGACCTGCACCACGCACGTCAAAACAGCCGATCGACCATCGCTGTAACTGTCAACGGCGAGAATGTGTCCAACGAGCGCGTCAAACAGCCACCTCTATGTACGGAATATGCCACCGGGCAGATTCTGGGTTTTGGAGGGCAACCTGATCTAGTTCTTGACACATCTGCGGCAGGCGGCAACCTTTGTACAAAGGTCAAATTGCAACAGTGGGGAAGGCAGGGCTTGGCAACAATGATCAATCCACTCCCCGTCATCTCGCTTTCGACCGAGAATTTTGACCCTTGCAACAGGGTGCAAGCTTTTGAGGCCGCGGCGGCGGCGATTTGCAAGCTTGCGATAGAACCAGAAACGCCTGACACCTATGCCTCCTCCACAACAATCAAGATCCTGCCGGGTGTCGTGACGGCGCGGACCAGTCATTCTGCTTCGGTCACCACTCGCACGCGGGCGATGGCGGCAGATGAGGGGGACAATCTGCTCATCCACATACCGCTGAACCACGGATTCTCCATGGTCCAGACCGGCGGGAGGGCGGTCGAATGCAAGCTGGGAGAGGTCTATCTGGATCCAAACGAGGTGGCGGGGCGGGCGGTTTTTCAGGCCGCGCAGTCGGATTTGTTCTATGTCTCGATTCCACGCGCCGCGCTGGCGCAATCAGCGCAGGCGCTGAATGGGCGGCTGCGCCAGACCATGCCGGTATCGCCACAATGGCGTATGTTCATCCGCTATGCACAGTCTCTGGACGCCGAGGCCGAAGTGCTGGCCCCGGAGGAGCGCGCGCAGTACAGTGCGCATCTTTATGAACTGGCCCAGATCGCCCTGACCGCAGGCGACACCGCCCGACTGGAGGCGCAGGGCCGCGGGGTCAGAGCGGCGAGGCTGAGAGCGGTCAAGGCCGGGATTGATGCACGTCTGACCGAACCGGGCCTGTCACTGGCCGTCATAGCCGCCGCCGCAGGTATTTCCGAACGCTACGCCCGCGCGTTGTTTGCCGAAGATCAGACCACCTTTCGCGACTATCTGACCCGCAGGCGGATGCAGCTTTTGCGGCGCATGTTGGCAGATCAGGGGCAGGACCACCGATCGATTTCAGATCTGGCAATGGCGGTTGGGTTTGGCGATCTGTCGTGGTTCAACAAGTGCTTTCGCCAGATCTATGGCGAAACCCCATCAGAAAGCCGCGCGCGTCTGTCGCATCGTTAGCTTTGTGCCATCCACCCCGTGCTGAGTGCCGTCTGCCCCAAGCATTGGCCGCAAATGTTGCCTACTTTGTCCTCAGCCTATCTAGGGCTCGCCTTGGTTGAGGACACATGAGCAATTTCAGCTTTTCTACCGCGCTACGCATTATGCGCCAGACCGCGCCTTTTTTAATGTTTCGGCTGGCCATCTATGTCTGCATTGCCGCAGCCTATGTGTTGGTGACAGGTGTCGGCGCCGGCGTGGGTTATGGCATTGGTGGTTTCTGGGACGATGACCGCCGCCTGGCCGCCAGCGCGTATGGGGCAGCCGGGGGCTTTGGCCTGACGGCCACAGTGTTGTATTTCCTGCGCGAATATCTCCTTTACACGGTGAAGGCAGGCCATATTGCCGTAATGGTCGAACTGCTGCAGGGCCGGGAAATCCCGGGTGGCCAAGGTCAGATTGCCTATGCCCGTGCCAAGGTGACGGAGCGCTTTGGCACCTCTAACGTTCTTTTCGGCATTGATCAGCTGGTCAAGGGCGTCATCAATGCAGTGACGGGGCTTTTGGAGGGGCTGATGTCGATCCTGCCAATTCCGGGGCTGGACAAGCTGATGTCGGTAGTCCGCGCCTATCTGCGGGTGGCGGTTGGGCTTTTAGACGAGGTGATGCTCGCGCATTGCTTTGAAACCCGCACCGAGAACCCGTATGAAGCATCAAAGACCGCGCTGGTACTCTATGCCCAGAACGCGAGAGCAATGCTGATCAATGCGGCTTGGGTGACGCTGTGGGTCTGGCTCCTGTCGGCCCTGATCTTTGTCATCATGCTTGTGCCTGCAGGGCTGGTGGCCTGGCTGTTGCCGGGGCAGATGTCGGCGATGGGGGTTGTCTTTGCCCTCCTGTTTGCCTGGGCCGTCAAGGTGGCGCTGATCGAGCCCTTTGCCATTGCCTGCATGTTGCAAGCCTATTTCAAGTTGACTGCCGGGCAGCCCCCCGATCCGACATGGCAAGCCAAGCTGGAGCGGGCTTCGGACAAATTCAAGGCTTTGGGAGAGCGGGCCTATCACTGGGCCAGCCCAAGACGGGGTGAAACCGCGATTTGACCGGCCATATCAACCGCCTTTCAGCATAGATCAGCACAGATTTCCCAGTGCGCCCTTTTTCCGATCCCCTTTCACAGCGGAGCCCCTTATGCGCCTTGCCGCCTTTGTTTTGAGCGCCTTTGCCCTGCCCCTCCATGCCCAAACCATCCCGGTATTCACCCCTGGGGATGAGGGCCGGCCCTTTGTCGATGTCTATGCCTCTGGGCTGTATTCGGCCAGCTGTGTCGAAGGGGCAGGCTGCACCTGTGCCGCCATGCCCGTGGACCGCGGCGGTGTAGCGGTGGCCTTGGGTCTGGAGTCAGTTGCGGCGGACGTGCAGGGGGTCTGGGACAGCCCGGCCAGTGACCACAGTCTGACCAATGAAACGGCCGAGGCTTTGCACGCCCGTTTCGGCGGATCGGGCTATTGCCCGCAAACCGCGCTGGAACCTCACGATGGTCAGTGGCGCGATGGCACACCTTACAACATCACCGTCGAATGTGGGCCGATGGGGGACATGTTCCGTCAGGTTCTCGCCAATCAGAAGATCGTCACCGCGACGATCGTGTGGAACGGAGTTTTCTCGGGCGACACGGTCCAGACTGCCTTTATGACGGCCGACCCTGATCCGGAATACACGCCCCACGCCTTCCAAGACATCACCCCGGTGGAAAGCATCGGCACAGCACAGGCCATGACCGAGATGGGGCCAATGACCTCGACCGGGCGGATGCAACTGCTAACGCCAAACCTTTTCGCGGTGGACTGGGAGGTCAAGGGCAGGATGGAAACAGGGCCCTGCAACTGGTCCACACGGCACCTCGTCACGCGGATAGGGAAATGATCATGAAACTGTCAGTCAAAACTCTGGCCGTTTTGGCCGTTCTTGCCAGCCCCGCGCTGGCTGATGGCCAGCGCAGCATCATCGTGATGGACGGATCGGGGTCCATGTGGGGCCAGATCGACGGGCGCGCCAAGCTGGAGATCGCGCGTGAAACCGTGGCGACCGTGCTGGGCAGCATTCCCGCCGATCAGGAATTGGGCTTGATGGCTTATGGCCACCGCGAAAAGGGCAATTGCAGCGACATCGAGCTGGTAGTGCCCCCCGCCCCCGGCACCGGGGCCGAGATCGCGGCTCAAGTCGGCAAGATGCGGTTTCTGGGCAAGACGCCGCTCTCGGAATCCGTACGCCGGGCCGCTGAGGCGCTTCGCTACGGCGAAGAGGCGGCAACGGTGGTCCTGGTTACAGATGGGCTGGAAACCTGCAACGCCGATCCTTGCGCCTTGGGACGCGAGTTGGAGGCGGCGGGGCTGAACTTCACCGCCCATGTCATCGGCTTCGGCCTGACGAAAGCCGAGGGGGCGCAGGTGGCCTGCCTCGCCACCGAAACCGGCGGCCAATATCTGCAGGCCTCGGACGCGGACGCTCTGGCGGACGCGCTTTCGGCGACCGTAACCGCAAAGCTGCCGGCGCCCCAGCCCCTGCCGGTCCCCGAGCCGGCCCCTTCCTTGCCCGCCGCCAGCTTGAGCGCTCCCGACACGGCGCCGGCCGGGACTGTCATGCGGGTAGCGTTTGAAGGTCCCCACGAGGAGTTCGACTATATCCATATTCTCGACGCCAAGGGCGAGCGGAAGGCCGAGACGGTGGTGGAGGAAGCCCCCTATGTCGATATTCGCCTGCCTTTCGAAATCGGGGCTTACGAGATTGCCTATTCCTACAGGTCCAGCGACATCATCGCACGCAAGGCTTTGACAATCGTCGAGGCGCCCGCATCGCTGAACGCCCCCGAAGCCGCGCCGGCGGGTGCGACCATCGCGGTTGAATGGACAGGCCCCGCAGCGCAGTCCGACTACATCAATCTGCTGGACGCGGCAGGCGCACGCGTCGCCGAGGCAGCGATCGGGGATGAGAACCCCGTGATGCTGAGCCTGCCATTCATGACCGGCGATTTTGTGCTGACCTATCTGTTTGAAAGCAAGGAGGTGATCGTCTCGCGCCCCATCACGTTGACCGAAGCCCCCGTTTCCATAAACGCGCCTGAAATGGCGCAGGCGGGAACCGAGGTGACAATCACCTGGGTCGGCCCGAATTCAACCTATGACAATATCCAGCTGTATCGGAAGGCCGACGATGAGCGGATCAGCTACCAGTATCTTGGCGAGACCAATCAACTGACTTTCACCATGCCCGACGAGCCGGGGATCTATGAGTTCCGCTACAGGTTCGGCGACGTCGAGACGATCCTTGTGCAGCCGATTACCGTGACGCTGGACAAGGTCGAGGCGACGCCGTCGAATGGCGGTTTGCTCATCGTGCCGGTGCAGATCGCGCCGCCGGCTGGCTTTGCCCAACAGCCGATCCAATGGTCAGCAGAACCGCTTGACCCGCACCCGCTCGCCCCCGAAGCGCTGGCCATGCCCGAGGCGCTCGCGGGGCCCTGGGTCGCCGAGCTCTATCCAGGCCGCTGGCGAATTTACGGTGAGGCCCCGGCGGGCGTAACAGGGGGAAAGGGCTTTGCGGCCGACATCACGGTGACAGCCGATGCGGGTCAAAGCTTCGACATCCCGCTGACCCCGTTTGAAACCATGGGCATGGGCGAAGACCTTCCTTCAGGCGACACGGTGGCCGTCACGATCAAGGCAGAAGGCTATGATGGGCTGGTCGAATGGTCGGCGATGCCCGAAGGCGGCACGCAGGATGACCGCCTTGCAGATACCGTGGCGAACGGATGGCAAACCACTTTGATACCGGGTAAGTGGGCATTTTTTGGCATGGCGACCGATGCCACGTTCTTTGGCCGAGTGACCATAGCCGCCGGACAAACAGACTATGTGATCCCGCGCAAAGGTCCGGTAGACCCTGCACAGGCAAGTGAGGACGCCGCTTATCGTTGTGATGCGGCACCGAGTTGCCGTATCAATGATGCGCAGACCGGCCTGGGCTTTGCCCTTCCTGCTGGATGGTTTACCGACTTTCCCCATTTTTATGAAACCGCTGCGGGCGTGTCGGCGGGCCAGCCCACGATCGCATTCATGACCGCAGCCGGCGACCGGATCGAGTTGAACCCGATCCGTTGGAGCGCTCAGAATGGAACCTGTCTTGAGACCACCGCTGGACAGTTGTGTCATTGGGCGGATGCAACAGAGGCGGTGATCAAAGCACACACGGCCATCGCAGCCAGTCTGACCTTTACCCCGACCCGCCCAGACATCACGATTCCCGGCATCCGGCTTGACCTGACGCCTGAAGGCGCTGCCGCTCTGCGCGCAAAACTCTTGGGAGAAAACTGATGCAAGCGCGCCTTTTCGTTGCTGGCCTGTTGGGGGTCATTGGTTTGAGCCAGCCCGCCTTTGCGGAAGAAAAGATCATTGTTGCCAACTGTGGAAACGCAGGCTGCACCTGCAGACTGTCCCCTGTGACGTTTGCGGATTACGCGATCCTGGTCGGAAGCCCGGCACCACCAGGTGCAGAAAACATGGTGTTGGTAATCAAGGGTAACGACTATATCTGGAGCAGTGCAAGCACCGATCAAATCGATACCTCCTACGGAGGCGACGGTGTTTGCCCGGTTGAGCTGTTCACCATTACGCCGGAAGACGGCACATGGCGCGGATCGGTACGCGTTCAGAAGATTGAAGGCTGCCTGCCTCAGGTCGCGGACATGGTGCCGCCGTTGGTGGATGGCATGAACAGCAGCAAACAGATCGCCTGGGGTGGCAAGTTCCACCCGTCGAAATTTGTGGTGGGTAACGCGCCCGATGGCATACGCTGGACTGAACGCAGCCCCACCCGGTTTGACGGGGTTTTCCCTGTGCCCGCCAATGGCACACTGGATGTCAGCGTGATCGCAACCGCGACGCTCACCGCACCTGATCATGCCGAAGCGACAATGGCCTTGCACTTTGCTGCCGCAGCAGGGGGCGATGCCGGGGCGCTTGCCCTGCTGGGTATGGCCAATTGCCGTGCGGAAGCGGTCTATGACTTTGAAAGGGTGGGACCATAGCTCTTGGATTTGTCAATTCGGCCCAAGTGTGTCGGCCCTCCAAACGCAAAAACCGCCCTGCCAGACAGAGACGGTGAGGGATTTGGCGGCCAATCGTATTTTAAATCCGCGTAGTCACCGATTTATGTTTGAACGGGTTGCGGGGGCATGAACCGCTTGAAAATCACACCGGATGCTGCTGGACGCTCAGTCCGCCATCGACAGTAAGACATGTGGCGTTCATGAAGGGGCACTCGTCCGAGATCATGAACACCGCCGCCATGGCAATCTCCTCGGGTGTTGCGATCCGACCGCCGGGATGCAGCTTCATCGTCTGCGCTTTGGCGGCCTCCGGATCCGGAAAGCCGTTCCAGTAGTCGATCACCTTCTGTGTCGAGACATAGCCGGGCGCCAGTGCATTCACCCGGATATTGGCGGCGGCATATTCAAGGCCCAGCGATTTCGTCATGCCGAGCAGCGCGTGTTTGGCAAGCGGATAAGGAAAGGTATGCGGGATCACGGTAAAGGCATGGGTCGAGGCAATGTTGAGGATGACGCCACCACTCCCGGCCAACATGCCTTTCAGCACAGCGCGGCTGCAGTTCCACGCGCCCTTGAGATTGATGTCGAAGCAACGCGCCCAGGCTTCATCGGTGAGCTCAAGCGGTTCGGCAAAGACATTGACACCGGCATTGTTGACGAGTGCATTGATCTCGCCGATCTCTTCCCTCGCCTGTCCGATCGCGGCCTCGATCGAGGCAGCATCGGTGATATCGGCGGCGGCATGGCAGAGCTTTGCCCCGCGAGTTGCAAGATCTTCCGCGGCTTTCGCCAGCAGGTCCCCGTCGAGATCGATCAACAGCAGGGCCGCCCCTTCGCGGGCAAAGGCCTCTGCCACGGCAAGCCCGATGCCCTGGGCCGCACCCGTGATCATGATCCGCTTTCCGTCGAGCCGGTTGGCCATGGTCATATCCTCCTCAGGCGAATGGTGATTTCACTGCTGATTGATTCCCCGGCTCCCAACAGCTTCAACCCTGCATAGCCCGCCATGTGATGGGCATTCGGCAGGTGGGTCATCGGTTCGAAGCAGAAGAAGTCGGTGCGGTCGACCGGCATATAAAGCATGTAGATATCATGGATAGACCCGGCGTCGATCTTGGCAGCGAGCCTGAGCTCCGGCCATTCGATGAAGGCGTGTCCGTCCCAGCCGGCAAAGGCATTGTTGACAAAGCGATCCGGCAACAATGCGGGTTCGGCAAAATCGAGTTCTCTTGGCAGAGGCCCGCTCTCGTCCGGCAAATGCCCAGCGCGTTCGCTCCATGCGGTCCTTGCCGGCGCGGTGAGCCGCGTCTGTGCCGTCCGGGCGAAGAAGGGATGCTGCCCAAGCCCGTAGAGCATAGGCTTTTCGCCCTCATGGCGCACCGACAGTTCAAGGGTAAAGCCGTTATCGGCAAGCGAGACGGTCTGCCAGGCACTGTAGTCATAAGGGGACAGCGGACCGGGCCGATGTCTGAGCGACAGCGTCACCGAGGTGCGATCGGCCTTGTCGATATCCCATGGCTCAAGCCAGCCGTCGCCATGCAGATAGAGCGGGTCGGCACTATTGGGCAGGAAACGATAGTCTGTGCCTTCAAGCGCAAAACTGTTGTGCTCTAGCCGGTTGCCGAAGGGCACCAGCGGAAAGCTTGCGAAACGCCCTTCCGGGCCGCCGCCGGGGACCAGGAACGCTTCGCCGTCGAAACGGGCATCGGTCAAGGCAGCGCCTTGCCGGGCAACCCGCACTTGAACCGCGCCATCCGACAGCAGAAGCGTTTCCGGATCCGATATCACCGATGCCGTCCGGCAGCCGAAGAGCGCAGATTGTCGAGCAGGACGGCGATCAACAGGATCAGGCCGCGCACGACATATTGGTAGAAGGCCTGGATGTTGAGGAGGTTCATGACATTTTCGGCAATGCCCATGATCATAACGCCAACAATGACACCGCTCATCGTCGCCCGGCCACCCGCCAGCGATACACCGCCGAGAACACAGGCCGAGATAACCGAGAGTTCGAGGCCGGTTGCGGCATTCGGCTGGCCCGACGTGATGCGCGAGGCAAGCAGGATGCCGGCAATGGCGCAGACCAGCCCCTGCAGGGCAAAGATCCAGATGCGCATGTTGACGACATTGACGCCGGCCAGCCGCGAGGCTTCGGGATTACCGCCAATGGCCAGCGTGTTCTTGCCGAAGACCGTGCGGTTGAGCACGAAGCCGAAGACGATGAAGAGCGCCGCCATGACCCAGATCGGGGTGGGCACGCCGAGGAACCGCGACAGCGCCAGCTGGTAGAAATCTGGATTGTTGATGCCGACAGCACGGCCATCCGAGACGATCAGCGCGAAACCGCGCACGATCTGCATGGTGGCAAGCGTGGTGATCAGCGCGTTGATGTGAAAGCGGGCAATGACGACGCCGTTGATCAGACCGACAAAGGCGCCGCTGGCAAGGGCGGCGAGCAAGCCGAGCGTGATCGAGCCGGTGGCATTGGAAGCCATGACCGCGATCATGCCGGAAAAGGCGACGATGGAGCCAACCGAGAGGTCGAAATCGCGCGAGGCAAGGCAGAACATCATGGTGCAGGCGACGATGCCGATGGTGACGACCGATTGCAGCAGGCCAAGCATGTTGCGTTCGGTCATGAAATTGGGAACGGTCAGCGCCACCACGGCAAAGGCGACCACAAAGATCACCACCAGGCCCTGATCGCCGAGAAGGAGTTTCTTGAGAGACGGCATGGGTGTCGGTCCTGAATCTAGAGTGTGGCGGCGGCTGTGGTGCGGTCAGGCAGGGCGGCGGTGAGGATCAGGCGTTCGTGGAAATCCGCACGCGCAACATCGGCTGCCACCTGCCCCTGATACATCACCATGATCCGGTCGGAGATGCCCATGACTTCAGGCAATTCGCTGGAGATGACGATAATCGCCATACCCTCGGCTGCCAGGCCATAGAGGATTTCGTAGATTTCCGCCTTGGCGCCGATATCGATGCCGCGTGTCGGCTCGTCGATGACGAGAACCTTGACGCCCTGCTCGGACAGCCAGCGTCCCAGGATGACCTTCTGCTGGTTGCCGCCGGAGAGGTTGATGATGTCCTGGATGCGCGACGGGGTGCGAACCCTGAGCCTTGCGATGAAATCATCGGCGACCGAGGCTTCCTTCTTCGGGCTCAGGATGCCGAAGGGAGAGAAGTGCCGGCGCGAGGAAATCGTGATGTTTTCTTCGATCGACCGCCCCTGGACGATGCCGTCATGCTTGCGATCTTCCGGGCAAAGCACGATGCCCGCCCGGATCGATGCGCCGGGGCTGTTGGGCGTGACGGTAACGCCATCGACCACGACCTTGCCGCCGTCACGCCGGTCAGCGCCGAACAGCAGCCGCGCCATTTCGCTGCGCCCGGCACCGATCAGACCAAAGAAGCCAAGGATTTCGCCCTGGCGCACCGAAAAGCTGATCGGCTGGCGCAGATGCGGGCCGCTCAGATCAGAGACCTCCAGGCGCACGGGTCCGAATTCACGCGGTCGCCAGCCCCAGATATTGCTGATCTCGCGACCAACCATCTCGGCGATGATCTGGTCACGGCTCGTGGTGGCGATCTCGGGATGATGGGCGGCAAGCTTGCCATCGCGCAAAACGGTGAGACTGTCGCAGAGCCTGAAAATCTCATCGAGGCGGTGCGACACATACAGAATGACCGTGCCCTTGGCCTTCAGCTTTGCGATCAGTGCAAACAGCACCTCGCTTTCACGCGAGGAAAGGGACGAAGTGGGCTCGTCGAGCGCGATGACCCGCGCATCGAGAATGACAGCCTTTGCGATCTCGACCATCTGGCGCTCGCCGATCGAAAGCGAGGAGACCTTGGCATCCGGATCGATATCGATGCCGATATCGCGGAGCTTCGCAGCCACGCTGTCGCTCAGGCTGCGTCGGTTGATGACGCCGGCGGATGACGGGAAGCGCCCGAGCCAGAGATTTTCGGCAACCGTCAGTTCCGGGACCAGCTGCAGTTCCTGGTGGATGACGATCACACCCGAGGCAAAGGCATCGCGCACCGATTTATAGGTCTGCGTCACGCCATCGATGGAAATGGTCCCGGTATCGGCTGACTGGTCGCCGGACAGAAGGCGGATCAGGGTCGACTTGCCCGCGCCGTTTTCGCCCATCAGGCCATGGACGGCGCCCTTTCCGACCGAGAAGGACACGTTGGACAGGGCCTGGACGCCGGGATAGCCCTTGCTGATGTCTTTGAATTCGAGAAAGGCCATGAAAGCTCCGCAGAGTGGCCCGGCGCCGGTTGATCGCCGCCGGGCAGATGTTGCGAAAACCGGATTACTCGATCCCGAGATCCTTGCGCACAGCTTCATAGTCGCTGCGCATGGCAAGCGCGCCGGCGGTCAGCGTCAGCTTTTCCGGTTCCTTGCCATTGGAAACCCACTCATACATGTTCATCGCGGTCTCATATCCGTGACGCTTCGGCGAGATGATCACGGTGCCGAAGAAACCGGTCGGTGTGGGCTTCTTGAACTCGTTGATCGCCGATTCCGCGCCGCCAATGCCAACGCCGATGACGTTGTCAGCAGAGATTCCGACGGATTCCGTTGCGCGAACGGCGCCAAGAACGGCTTCGTCATTGAGGCCGAAGGCGATCCAGTGCTTCACGTCGGCATGCTTGTTGAGCACCGTGGTGGCCGCATTCAGGGCAGCTTCGGTGTCGGTCTTGGCCTGTGGCGCATCATAGATGTTTTCTGCCGGGAAGCCGGCGGCCTTGAGCGCAGCAATCGCGCCTTCAACGCGGTCGACGGCGGTCGGCAGCTGGTCGTAGGAGACGCGGATCGCGCCGACGTCCTTCATATCCCAGCCGCGCTTCTTGATTTCGTCGGCCAGCGCCTGACCGACGGTCTCACCGATCTTGGTCGCCGAAATGCCCATATGCACGACGTCTTCGAGCGGATTGCCATCGGCGCCGACAAGGCGATCGTCGACGGTCATCAGCTTGAGGTCATTGGCCATGGCCTTGGCAACGATGCCCGGGCCGAGCTTTACGTCAGGCGTGCAGACGATGAAGCCCTGCGCGCCCTGGGCAGCCAGATTGTCGATGGCCGACATGACCTTTTCGCCGTCCTCAGCGCCGATCTTGACGAGGGTGAAGCCCTTTTCCGTCGCAGCCTGATCAGCGAACTTCCATTCGTCCTGGAACCAGGGCTCTTCCGGCTGCTTGACGATGAAACCAATCTTGATGTCGGCGGCATAGGTTGTGCCGGCAGCCGCGAACGCGACGACGCCAGCCAGAATGGCTGCTTTCCATGAACACATGTGATCTCTCCCAAATCTCAAAAACTGAGCAACTGCCTCCCGACAGTGCCCAAGAATTAGGTCAAATCATCGTACCAGTCAATTGCTTTGGTATGATGATTGAGCTAGAGATTGCGAATTCGCGTTTGGGCATTGTGGTGCGATATCGTAACCCCCTGCAAATTCGGATAGACGATAGAGCTTGAGACGGCAGAGGGAGGCGATGGTGGCAAGCGTGGAGCAGCTCAGCGAAGGGCAAGAACCGGTCACGGTTCGCCGACCACGTGTACGCCGCAGCATCACGGCGGCGATTGCGCAGGACATCTGCGCCGATCGGTATCCGCCGGGGTCGCAGCTGCCGCGGGAAAACGATCTCTGCGAGATCTATGGCGTCAGCCGGACCGTCATTCGTGAATCGCTGAAAATCCTCGAATCCAAGGGTCTGCTGCATGGCAAGCCACGGGTCGGCACGGTTGTCTGTGACAAGGATGACTGGAATATCCTGGATGCCGACGTGCTCGAATGGATCGGCCCCTATATCAAGGATTTCGACCTGCTCGGCTGCATCCTGGAAGCCAGACGGACGATCGAGCCTGTCGCCGCCGAACTGGCGGCAAGCCGGGCGACGACGCAGCAGATTGCCGATCTGGAAAGCGCCTGGCGCCAGATGCGCGATTCGAGCGATGACCCGGAACGCTTCACCGAGGCCGATGTGCAGTTTCACGCCGTGCTTCTGCTCGCCAGCCACAATCAGGTGTTCCGGCGGCTGTCGAGCGCCATCCATGCCGCGCTTCGTTATGCCTTGCACGCCTCTAACGTCGCCGTTGAAAGCCGTGAAGACGCGGTGGTGATCCATGGTGAACTGGTCGAGGCCTTGCGGATGCGCGACGGCGAAAAGGCAAGGCATGCATCCAACCGCATGCTCGATCTGGCGGTACACGATCTCGCCGCCGCCGAACGGGTGATCGGCCGCAACAACAGCAGATAAGCAGGCTGAACGCCTGCGACAGCAGAGAAGATGACACGCATGAAAATCACCAAGCTCACGACCTACATCGTCCCGCCGCGCTGGATGTTCCTGAAGATCGAGACCGACGAGGGCATCGTCGGCTGGGGCGAGCCGGTGGTCGAAGGCCGCGCATTGACTGTCGAGGCGGCCGTGCATGAGCTTTCGGATTATCTGATCGGCAAGGATCCGATGATGATCGAGGATCACTGGCAGGTGATGTACCGTGCCGGCTTCTATCGCGGCGGTGCCATCCACATGAGCGCGATTGCCGGTATCGACCAGGCACTCTGGGACATCAAGGGCAAGGCTCTTGGCCAGCCCGTGCATGCGCTGCTCGGTGGTCAGGTGCGGGACCGGATCAAGGTCTATTCCTGGATCGGCGGCGACCGGCCCTCGGACGTGGCGAACAATGCCCGCGATGTCGTGGCCCGTGGTTTCAAGGCGATCAAGCTGAACGGTTGCGAGGAAATGCAGATCGTCGACACCTGGGAGAAGGTCGAGAAGGCTGTCGAGACAATCGCGATCATCCGCGAGGCGGTCGGACCCCATGTCGGGATCGGCGTCGACTTCCATGGCCGCGTCCATCGCCCGATGGCCAAGGTGCTTGCCAAGGAATTGCAGCCCTACAACCTCCTGTTCATCGAGGAGCCGGTGCTGTCAGAAAACCGCGAAGCGCTGCGCGAGATTGCTAATCACTGCTCGACCCCGATCGCGCTCGGTGAGCGGCTATATTCGCGCTGGGACTTCAAGTCGGTTCTGTCTGACGGTTTCGTCGATATCCTGCAGCCCGACCTCTCGCATGCCGGCGGCATTACCGAGTGCCGCAAGATCGCAACCATGGCCGAAGCCTATGACGTCGCACTGGCCCCGCATTGCCCGCTCGGTCCGATCGCGCTGGCCGCCTGCCTGCAGGTCGACGCCGTCAGCCACAATGCCTTCATCCAGGAACAGAGCCTCGGCATCCACTACAACACCGGCAATGACATTCTTGACTACATCTCCAACAAGGAGGTGTTCCACTATGCCGATGGTTTCGTCAGCATTCCGCAAGGCCCAGGCCTCGGCGTCGAGGTCGACGAACAATACGTGATCGAGCGGGCCAAGGAAGGCCATCGCTGGCGCAATCCCGTCTGGCGCCATGAGGATGGCAGTGTCGCCGAATGGTGAACCGCAAGAGGACCGGCTCACATAAGGCCATACAAAAAAGCCTTGTGCCCCACTGGAACTCAGATCGCAAAGCCGCCCCGTGTTGAAGCGCATCGATTGAGTCCCCTTGCATCGTCTGTGGAAAGGACGAGAGGACAGCCTGAACAGGCGACCGCTTTGTCTCGTTCGCGAGGTCATCAGCGGCCCGGGCCCTACAGTCGAAAAGCCTTATTCCATATGGCTCGCGACCTTGAACTTCCGCTTTGCGAGCTCCGCAAAGTAGGGCGATACCTCGAAATATTCCTCCGGCGCCCAGACACCCGGCTTCATGGTGCCGGCCAGCATCAACTGTGCGGCAATCGAACCGTTCATCGATGTGCAGGCATCGACATAAGGGGCATAGATCGGATCCGGCTCGACGATGACTTCGACCCGCACGGTTGCCGGCTTGCCGTTCTTTCGTCCCTTGCCGATGGCGAAGTGAATCTCGTGGCTGTCCTGTTCAGGGATCCGGTCGCGATTGCGCTCGATGTTGCGATTGATGACCTTTTGCAGCACGTCCAGGGGACTGATTTCGACATTGTTGATGACAACGGGCTCGGCAAAATCCCCGAAGCCGGCCTTGACCAGACCGACCCAGGCTTCATGCTCGCGATGCGGCAGATGCAGCTTCCACGAAAACTCCTTGATGCCCTTCTCCCGGATCCCGTCAGCCAACGGCACGGTCAGCTGTTCGGAATGCGGAGAATGCATGAATTCACACGATCCCCATGGCTCCGGCAGCTCAAGGATTTCCCGCCCGCTCATTGGGGCACAGGTCACATGCTCCCCTCCATAGAACTGCGTGCTTTCCTGCGCATATTCCGCCAGCACGGTCGAGATGCTGTAGGGGGGCACGAGAACCGGATTTTCCTCGCCGACGAATTCGGCGGCCCAGTAGAGCTTGATGGAATCGATCTCATCGAGCTGGTCGGCCACTGCGCGGCAAATCACATTCGACATGCCAGGATCCGCTCCACAACCGATCACGGCAGTGACACCGGCAGCCTTGAACCGGTCGTGCTCGGCCAGCTGCTTGACAGTGAAGGTCCCGAGCCCACCCAGATCGACATAATGCACCTTTGCCGTCAGGGCAGCCTCGAAGATGGCCATCTGGAAGCCGAGAAGGGTCGGTACGCAGTTGATGCACAGATCGGATCCGGCAATCGCTGCAGACAGGATCGCGCCATCGGCAACATCAAGATCGACAAGCTCAATGCGGGGATCGGACAGCTCTGCCAGCAGAGCTTCCATGCGCGGGCGCGCCGCATCGCAAAGACGGATGGTCGTGATGTCAATGATGCATCGGTCGGAAAGCAGATCGCGGATGATGCCCGCGCCCATCAGGCCGGCGCCTCCAAGGATGGTGATGATCATGTATTCTTGTCCCTGTTGTCATCTCATATGCGCCGGCCCGGCCGGCTAACTCAGACGTGCTTGCGGCCACCTGTTTCGTAGAACCAGTCATCCGGATAGGGATACCACCAGTCCTGCCGCACCGGCTTGTGGTCGATGATGACCATCTTGGAGCGACGGAAGGTGTCGAGGCCGAGGCGCGAGAGTTCGCGGCCGATGCCCGATGATTTCCAGCCGCCGAAGGGTAGCGCGTCATTGTCGATCAACGGATTGTTGACCCAGACCATGCCGGCTTCCAGCCGCTCCGCCGCCTCCATGGCCTCCTCCAGCGAGGTGGTGAAGACCGAGGCGCCGAGGCCGAATTCGCTGTCATTCGCCTTGTCGATGGCCTCGTTGAAATCGGCAACGCGCATCACGGCGGCGACAGGGCCGAAACATTCCTCATGCATGATCGCCATATCGGCGGTGCAGCCGGTGAGGATGGTCGGCTCATAGAACCAGCCGACAGGTTCCGACGGCGGGATGCGCCCGCCGGTTTCGACCTTTGCGCCCTTCGAAACGGCATCCTCCACCAGCCTGATCACCTTGGCACGGGCGGCTTCCGAGACGAGCGGGCCAATTTCCGCGCAGCTCAGTCCATGACCGATGCGCAGGCGTTTGGTTTCCGCGACGAATTTTGCGATGAAATCGTCAAACACGGCGTCGACCACGAAGAAGCGCTCGGCGGAGGTGCAGACCTGACCGGACATGTGGAAGGCGGCTGTGACGGCGCCGGCTGCGGCAATCTCCAGCGGCGCATGGGCGGAGATGATCATCGGATCGGAGCCGCCGGCCTCGATGACGGCAGGCTTCATCTGCCCGGCGGCGGCCATGGCGACCGCCCTGCCCGTGGCAACCGAGCCGGTAAAGGCCACCGCATGGGTCTTCGGCGAGGCGATCAGCGTCTGGGCGAGCGCAGCCCCACCCGGCAGGCAGGCAATCAGGCCGTCCGGCAGATCGGCAAAGACCTGCATGAATTCCAGTGTCGAGAGCGTGGTGGCCGGCGCAGGCTTGATGATGCAGCCATTCCCCGAAGCGAGCGACGCCGCCACCGTCCAGCACATCAGAAGGATCGGGAAATTGAAGGGCATGATATGGACGGACAAACCCAGCGGTTCGTAGCGGGCAAACTGGAAGGAGCCGGCCTGCGTCGTGCCGGCCACCTTGCCGGCCTCGTCACGGGCCATTTCGGCGAAATATCGGAAGGCGCCAGCGCAATTGGCGACTTCGCCGATCGCTTCCGGATAGGGCTTGCCCATTTCCCGCGACATGATCTCGGCGCAGCGCCGCATATCAGTTGCCTCGATGCGGTTGGCGATCTTATGCAGCACTGTGGCCCGCGTCTTGGCATCGAGTGCCTTCCACTTGCGCTGTGCAGCGGTTGCTGCGTCCAGCGTCGCGGACAGCTCGTCCCCGGTCACTTCGGCAATCACGCCGACCGTTTCGAGACGGGCCGGATCGATGACCTCAAAGACAGGCCCCAGGCTTTGCCGGTAACTACCGGATGAATAATAGTGGGGCTTGGAAAGGTCGAAACTGCTCATGGCGTCCTGCCTGCATGGAAAATTCGAGAATGGGACGGCGCGCCCGGCACAGAACCTTGTCCGGGCGCAGCATCGGTCAACGGATCATGTAAACCTTCTTGATCGTCTCATGGACCGTGCAGACGCCCTTCCAGTCCTTGGGAAAGAAGGCGGCAGTATCGGGCGTGATCTCGATCACCTCGCCGCTTTCATGCACGTAGGTGCTGCGGCCTTCGAGGAAATGGCAGAACTCGTCGCGGGTCACGTGGCAGTCCCATTTGCCCGGCGTACAGATCCAAAGGCCGCATTCGCTTTCGCCATTCGGGCCCTTGTGGATCAACCTGCCGGAGACATGGCTGACGCCCTCGATCATGGTCGGGATGGTGCCCCAGTCGACAAGGTCGGTCTGCTCAAGGGGATTACGCATCAGGGGTGCGGAGGTCATGGTCATGGTCCTTTCGAGTGGCCGGATCAGGCCAGCATGTAGATATTGCGCATGGTTTCATGGACGGTGCATTCGCCGGTCCAGCCGGCCTTGAACATCACCGCCGTGCCGGGCGAGACTTCGATCACCTCGCCGTCATCCGAGCGATAGGTCGCCGAGCCGGCGACGAAGTGGCAGAACTCGTCGCGCGGGATGGACAGCCGCCATTTTCCCGGCGTGCAGACCCAGATCCCGGTTTCCGGCTGATTGTTCGGCCCCTTGAACAGAAGGCGCCCGGTGGAGGCAGAACTGCCCTCGATGGCATCGGCCTGCACGCCCCAATCGACGAGCTCGTCAAAAGTCGTGGCGCCATGGATGTGCGGCGCTGTAGTCTTCAATGTGTCAACCATTGTGAGTTTCCGTCTTCAGCAGCGTATCGAGAATGCCGGCCGCCTTTTGCGGTCCATTCTGGCTCTGCATGTGTGTCGAGGTGGCTTTGAGCTTCGCCTTCATGCCGGCATCGTTGATCATGTGATCCAGCCGGGCGGCGAGGTCCGCATCAGTCCAGTCATAACGCGGCATCTTGAAACCGTGACCGGTTTCATCGACGCGGGTCGCATTGTCGTGGCCGTCCCAGACATAGGGCATGATGATGGCGGGCTTGCCGAAATAGAGGCATTCGGTGAACGAGTTGTTCCCACCGTGATGGATGACGGCATCGACCTGCGGGATCACCGAGGGCTGCGGGAACCAGCTGTCAATGATGACATTGTCGGGCACATCGGAATACTGATCCTTGTAGTCGCCGACATTGACGAGCGCCCGGTAGGGAAGTTTCGCGACCGTGGCGATGATCCGCTTCAGAAGGTCGGTATCGCCAGCGCCCAGCGAACCGAAGGAGACATAGAGCAGCGGCTTGTCGTTGTTGGCTTTGAAGACCGGCACCTCATAGGGCTTTTCCGAGCGCACGCAGCCTTCGAGATACTGGAACCGGTCGGGATCAAGCGGGTGTTCGCGCTCGAACTTGACCGCTTCCGGATAGAGCAGCAGATTCATGAAGGGCGAGGCTTCGAAGAACTGGCCGATCGGATAGGACGCCTCGCCATTCTCGGCCAGGAAGGCGTTGAAGTCGTCATGGATCGGCTGGATGACGGCATTGAAATGATCGCGATAGGCAGCATGGCCGGCATAGTCGTCCGCGCCACAGCCGGACAGATGCGGCGGGATCTTCGGATCCTCGATCTCGTTTTCCGAGCAGGAAATGATGCGCACCCAGGGCTTGCCGAACTGCTTGATGGCCGGGAACAGGATGACATTATCGACGCAGATCAGGTCCGGCTGGATGCGGGCGAGCACGCCCGGCAGATCCTTCTGCGCCCATTTGGCGCTGTCGACGATCGCGGTCCAGCAGTCCTTCACATAGGTGTCGATCTGCTCATAGGGGCTCTTGCGGAAATTCGGGATGTGGCCGTTGATGAAGTCCTCCCAGAACTTCGCCATCTGTTCCGGCGGCATCGGCTCCGATAGGTTCACCGGATGCGCCTCGAAGCCATAGCCCTGATAGACGGAGACAAAGCCCGGATCGGAGAGGAAGACGGCCTTGTGGCCCAGTGCCTCGACGGCCTGGGCAATGCCGACCGAGTTCAAGGCGGGGCCGAAGGCGGCTTCGGGAAAGAATGCGATGGTCTTTTGCGACATGGGGCTCCCCTTTGTTCTCAAGCCTTGAAAAGACGGATGCGATCCGGATCGATCGCGATGTGGATCGTGTCACCGGCGGTGTGCGGAACGGCGGCATTCGCCGGCACCCTGACCTGCAGCGGTGCTTCACTGGCGGCAATCCTGACATGCAGGACGCGGTCGAGACCGTGATAGGCCATGTCGACGACCCTGCCCTCGATGCCGGCACCGGCGTTCGTGACCCGGATGTTTTCGGGTCTAACCGCCAGTGTCGCGACCCCGCGGATTTCGGTCGAGACGGCCAGGTTGAGGCCGACGGCATTGAAGCTTCCGTCGGACGCGACCACACCGTCAATGAAGTTCATCACCCCGATAAAATTTGCGACGAAGCGATCGGTGGGCCTTTCATAGACCTCTTCCGGCGAGCCGCATTGCAGCAGCTGGCCATCCTTCAGGATCGCCATCCGGTCGGCCATGACGAGGGCCTCTTCCTGATCGTGGGTGACGATGATGAAGGTAATGCCGACCTCATGCTGAAGACGTTTCAGCTCAAGTTGCATGCGTTCGCGCAGTTTCTTGTCGAGCGCGCCGAGCGGTTCATCGAGCAGCAGCACCTTGGGCCGCTTGACCAGCGCCCGGGCCAGCGCCACCCGCTGCTTCTGCCCGCCGGACAGTTGATCGGGCTTGCGCGCGGCGAACTGGCCAAGGTCGGTGACGGCCATGATTTCTTCGACGCGCCTTGCGATTTCCGCCTTGGGCAAGCGGTCCATTTCAAGACCGTAAGCCAGGTTGCGGGCGACGGTCATATGCGGAAAGAGCGCATAGGATTGGAACATCAGGTTGAGCGGACGCTTTTCCGGCGGCAGGGCGGAAATGTCCTTGCCTTCCAGCAGGATGCGGCCACCGCTCGGTGTCTCGAAGCCGGCCAGCATGCGCAACAGCGTGGTCTTGCCGCAGCCCGACGGGCCGAGCAGCGCGAAGAATTCGTTGCGGCGAATGTCGAGCGAGACGCGGTCGACGGCGGTGACCGGCCCAAAGCTCTTGTGAAGGCCGTCGATCGCCAGGATCGGCGCGTCATGCGAAAGGCGCGTATCAGTCATTGCATCTGTTCTTTGTTGAGCCATTGCGAGATGAGCAGCGCCGTGGCGCTGCCCCCCATAACGATCGTGGCAAGGGCATTGATTTCCGGCGTGATGCCAAAGCGGATCATCGAATAGATCTGGATCGGCAGCGTGATCGAGGAGCGTCCGGCGCCTGCGGTGAAGAAGGCGATGATGAACTCGTCAACCGACAGCGTGAAGGCGAGCAAGGCACCGGCAACGATCGCCGGCAAAAGAACCGGGAAGGTCACGCGCCAGAAGGTCATCCAGCCCGACGCACCCAAATCACGCGAGGCCTCGACGATGGAATAGTCGAAATGCTTGAGCCGCGCCCTGACCACCGAACTGACGAAGGCCAGATCGAAGATGACGTGACTGATGATGATCGTGTGCAGGCCGAGCGTCACATTGAGCAGCGAGAAGAAGGTCAGAAGGGCGACCGCAAGCACGATATCGGGAATGACCATGGGCGCGAAGGCGAGTGCCTCAAGCCCGGTGCTCTTGCGGCGGCGGCTTTCCATGCCAAGAGCCAGCAGCGTTCCGAGCACAGTGGCAATCACCGTGGCGAAAACGGCAACAATCAAAGTATTCCATGCGGCGCCGAGGATCTCGCCGTTGCTGGCAAGGGCTGCATACCACTTAAAGGAAAAGCCGGACCAGCTTGTCGGCAGCCCCGCCTCATTGAAGGACAGGCCAACCAGAACTGCGATCGGCAGGTAGAGAAAGCCGAAGACGGCAAGCAGGACGAGCCGCCCCGGAACGCGCGAGGAATGGGACAGTCTCATACCCCTGCCCTTTCCTGCTGGCCTGCGTTTTCGCCGGCCCTTTCGCCGCTGGCGCGCGCCGTTGCCCGGGCCTGCAGCATGAGGAGCAGGATCATGATGGCAATCAGCACCAGGCCGAGTGCGGCGCCGAACGGCCAGTCATTGGCGCTGAGAAACTGGTCATAGACGACATTGCCGATCATCTGGAACCGTCCACCGCCAAGCAGGGCCGGCGTGACGAAATTGCCGATCGACAGGACAAAGACAAAGACGCCACCGGCTGCGACGCCTGGCAGGGTGAGCGGCAGCGTGACACGCCAGAAGGTACGGAACGGACCGCCGCCGAGATCGCGGGATGCCTCCATCAGCTCCGGATTGAGCCGCGACAGCGACGAATAGATCGCGAGGATCACGAAGGGCAGATAGTTGTAGACAAGGCCGATGATCACCGCGCCCTCGGTATAGAGAAGCGACAGCGGCTCGCCTTCGTAGCCGAACCTGCGCAGGAGATTGTTGATCAGGCCTTCGCGATTGAGCAGCACCATCCAGGCATAGGTCCGGATCAGGTAGTTGCTCCAGAAGGGCAGAACGGCAAAGAACAGCAGCATGGGCTGGCGCATCTGCGGCGCACGGCTGATCGCATAGGCCGCCGGATAGGCGATCAGGATCGCCAAAAGCGTGGCAAGGCCGGCAATGCGGGCCGATGTCAGGAAGATATTGGCATACAGCGGATCGAGGACGCGGGTGAAATTCTCGAACGTCAGCGTGTATTCAATGCCACCCCAGACGCCGCGTTCGAAGAAGGCATAGGAGAGGATGAGCAGGCATGGCACGATCATGAATGCCACGAGCCAGGCGACAGCCGGCGCGGCAAGCAGGTTCGATCGGGCGGATTGGTAGGACATGCAGGCGTTCCACGACACTGAAATGGCAAGGGCTGCGGCCAAAGGACAAGGGGCGTCCAGAGCGGCTCATCCCGAGGGGCGATCGAGGGAGACAGGCGCCTCCCTCGATGCAGTGCAAGCAGTCGTTGGCGGTTGCCGGACGTCAGGTCAGTTGGCGGCCTTGATCTCGCTGACGGCGCGAGAATAGTCCTTCTGGGCCGGACCGAGATCACGCAACAATTCGAACTTGGTCAGTTCTGTCGGTGTCATGCCCATGTTCGGATATTGCTCGATCAGAGCCTTGTCGAGGCTCTCCATCGCCGGCTTGTTCGGCACCTTGTAGAGGATGTTCTGGGCTGCCCAGGCATGGTTTGCCGGATCAAGGATGAAGTTGATGAACTTCATCGCCGCATCCTTCTTCTCCGAGTTCTTCATGACGACGATG
>CALSAF010000020.1:0-40648 GCA_943372805.1 Rhizobium sp. Q54 | reverse complement strand
GGCGACGAATGCCTCAAACGCCTCGCGAATGTCTGCAGTCAGCGGCAGGTGCAATCCCAGGGATTGCGCCATGGCGGCGACTGCGTTCAGGTCCTTCAACTGCAGGCGCGAGGGTCCGCCCGGTTCAAAACGGCGCTCGACCATCCGCTGGCCGTGCAGCTCGAGGATCCGGCTTTCTGCAAAGCCGCCACGGATCGCCTCGCGAAACTTCGCCCGTGATGCGCCGCCTGCCTCGACCAGCATCATGGCTTCCG
The DNA here is from genome assembly GCA_943372805.1 of Rhizobium sp. Q54. GTDB lineage: Bacteria > Pseudomonadota > Alphaproteobacteria > Rhizobiales > Rhizobiaceae > Allorhizobium. Next base: position 40,394 of record CALSAF010000020.1, on the reverse strand, counting down.
CCACGGCGCCGATGGTGATGGCGACAATCTGCTGGTTGGCCAGCTTGCAGATCTGCCCGGCTCCGGAGGGGCCGACATGGGTTACACGACCGAGAGGAGCGAAAACCGCTGACAGCCCCGCGATCACGTCTGCCTCGCCGCCGGCCATGATCGCCAGGGTGCCGGCCTCGGCGCCAACAACACCGCCGGAGACAGGTGCGTCCACATGGGCGATCCCGCGTTCGGCAAGGCGTGCAGCATGGTCCCTGGCGATCGGCGGAGCAATCGAAGAGGTATCGATCACCGTGCCACCTGGCCTCAGGGCGTCCGCCACGCCTGCCGAAAACAGGACCTCGCCGACGGCGGTTCCGTCTGAGAGCATGGTGAAGACAATATCGGCGCCGCTCGCGGCTTCTCTTGCCGTCGATGCATTCCTCGCGCCTGTGGAAACGAGCGCTTCTGCCTTTCGTGCGTCCCTGTTCCAGACCGTGACCGGGAAACCTGCAGCCAGCAGCCGACGCACCATCGGAGCCCCCATGAGGCCCGTACCGATGAAGGCGATCCGGCTTCTTGAATCAATGCTCACAGCATACCTCCCAACTCGTCCTCAATATGGATGCGAATGATCTCGTCGAAGGACGTTTCTGCCGCAAAGCCAAGTGCGCGTGCGCGGGTCGCCTCGAAACCATGCGCCCAGCCGGCGCAGATGCGCATGATCATCTCATCCGGTTCGCGGCGTATCAGCTTCACCGCCTTGTCACCCGCTGTCCGTCGCAATGCCTCGATCTGTTCCCCAACGGTGGCGCTGACACCTGGCATCGACAGGTTGCGGCGCGCGCCCACCTGTTCCAGGTCGATCGTTGCACCATGGAGGAGAAAGCCAATGGCTGACCGAGGCGAGGCGTGCCAATGGCGGACGTCGTCGCCCACCGGCAGAACGGCCTCCTGGCCCACGAGGGGTTCACGCAGGATGCTGGAGAAGAAGCCCGATGCCGCCTTGTTCGGCTTGCCGGGACGAATGCAGATGGTCGGGAGGCGGATGCCGATGCCATCGAAGTAACCCTTGCGCGAGTAGTCCGACAGCAAGAGTTCGCAGATCGCCTTCTGGGTACCGTAGCTGGTGAGCGGTGTCGTGTGAAAATCGTCCGGGATCGGAAACGGGAGAGGTGCGCCGACCACCGCAATCGAGGAGGTGAATACAAGCCGTGGTCTGTAACCGTCTTGCGCATGTGCGATACGAACCGCCTCGAACAGATGACGCGTCCCGTCCAGATTGATGCGATAGCCGCGTTCGAAGTCCAGTTCCGCCTCGCCGGACACGATGGCTGCCAGATGGAAGATCACGTCCGGTCGCGATGCGATGAGCGTTGCTGACGCTGCAGGTTCGGAGAGGTCGACCGTATGGAGCGTCACCTTGCCGTCGAACGCTGCCGGGGGCTCCGGCGTCACGACGTCGACGAGGGTCATTGCCTCCAGTGCGTGTCCGCCAAGTGCGCCGTCACGCGACAGTCGCTCCGCCAGCTTGCGCCCGATCATGCCGGCTGCGCCAATAATCAGGACATGCATTTCCTTTTCCTCCCGTTCCATTCATCCGCTTGGCCAGACAATCAGACAAGGCTGTGCGCCAAAAAAAAGAATTTGTAAGGTTGTCTGATAACTCTAGGTCATCGGCTTGAAAACCCAATTGTTGTATCCATGCCCGCTCGGGGCGCTGGAAGACGCGATCATGTTGTATCGGCGTGCAAGGCGGAACTGCTGCGGCCTGATGTCCGCCTTCGCATTCATGCCGCCGATTCCCTTCCCCCTGGCTCGTCCGGCAATGCCGGATCTCGCCATGCCCATGGATAGTCCTTATCCGGCCTATGGGCTGATGGAGAGTTCCGGCTCCGGTCTGGTCGATATCGAGGATCTCAAGCATGGCTTCCTCGACGGCGTGAAGGAGTACGGACTGGTGCTCGACGGGGTCATCGCGGCCTCGAAAGCTCAGGCGGGGAACTTATGGCTGTTCCGGGATGACATGAATGAGTGGCAGACAAGGCGTGGACCGCATCTGCGGACGGATGTCTCGGTGCCCCTATCCCGGCCGCTGCTTTCGTTTCACCGGCAGAGGCGGCAGTCGCTGAGCGTCTGTCTGACTGCCTTTGCGTCTCCCATGGTCATATCGGTGACGGCAACGTACATCTTAACGTGCTGCAGCCAGCGGGCCTTTCGCAAGAGGAGATTCAGGGACGCATTTGCGAGGCAGAGGGAGCCATCAAGACTTTCTCGATGATTTCGGTGGCTCGATCCGTGCTGAACATGGGATCGGGCGTCTGAAGAAACCGGATTTCCTGTCACGTTTGCCGCCCCCTAGGCGCGGTTGTCGACCGCCATCAAGCATTGCAGTCGATCCTTGCCTCGTGATGAACCCGCCTTGCCAATTGAATTTTGGCCCGGATTCATGAAATACCCATGCTGAGACAGGGAGATATCAGGCTATGTCGATCGATATCGGGCAAATTAGTTTCGGGCAAATCCGGCGCAGCGAGCATCTGCCAGCCCGGATCGCCGTGCAGTTGGCCGAAGAGATCCATCAAGGACGCCTGAAGCCGGGCGAGAGGTTGCCGACCGAGCATGTGCTTGCGAAGACGCTGGCGGTCAGCCGTTCGGTGGTGCGCGAGGCGATCGCCCAGTTGCGCAACGAGGGGCTGGTCGAAACGCGCCAGGGTGTCGGTGCTTTTGTCAGCGAGCCATCCGCTCGACCTATCCGGATCAGGGACGGGGAACTTTTCGAGCCGCAGAGCTTCCGGGCACTCTTCCAGCTCCGCGTTCCACTTGAGATCGAGGCAGCAGGACTTGCCGCCGTGCATCATACACCTGCCGACCTCAACCGGATCGACGAGGCGCTGTCGCGCATGACCGGTGCCGAGAAGTGGTCCGAGCAGGGCATCGTGGCCGACCTCGCATTTCATCGAGCCGTGGCCGAGGCGACGCATAACGAGTATTTTGCACTGTTCATCGGCTTCATAGCCGAACGCATCAGCATGGCGATTGATGCCGCCCGTTCGCGTGCGGTACTGGAGGAGATCGTCGAGGTGACCATCACGGAGCATGTTCGTCTGAGGGACGCCATTGCGAGCCGAAATCCGACTGCTGCCCGGGAGGCCATGCGTGCCCATCTGCATGGTGCCGCCAGCCGCATCGACCTCAGTCTTGAGCAGTTCTGACGTCATTGTCCACGGGGGGGCATGGTTTTTTCCGTGCGGCCATCCGGGGTGGACAGTTCGGAGACATGCCCTTATGAAAAAGTAGGGAAAGTTGTCAGACATCCTGACAAAGGGGCGGGGCGACAGGAACGTTGCCGCCCGGGGCAGGGAGGAGGTCCATCTTGTTGCGCCAACATAGCCTGGAATCGGTGGATATCTTGCCCGAAGACGCGTCTGAGGCCGTTCTGGTCGGTCGTGTCTGGTCCGATTCGGCCGGTGGTCCGTGCCCTGTTCTTGTTCGAGGGGGACAGGTGTTCGACCTCACCAGCCTGTCGGCGACCTCATCCGGTCTCTTCGAAATCGAGAACCTTGCTGAGCGCCTTGTGTCGCTTCCGAGCTTAACCTGCCTGGGCAAGCTCGACGACTTTCTTTCAGGTGCTCTGGGTCGGCTTCTCGCCCCCATCGATCTGCAGGCGGTGAAGGCTGCCGGTGTCACCTTCGCCGACAGCATGCTGGAGCGTGTCATCGAGGAGCAGGCGAGGGGGGATGCAGGGCGCTCCCAGGCCATCCGCGAGAAACTCGCGCCGGTGCTGGGTGACAGCCTCAGGGGACTTGTCGCCGGGTCCGCGCAGGCGGCGAAGGTGAAGGAGCTGCTGAAGGAGATGGGCCTCTGGTCTCAGTATCTCGAAGTCGGAATCGGCCCGGATGCAGAGATATTCACGAAGGCACAGCCGATGTCCTCTGTCACATGTGGCGACACCGTCGGTATTCATCCGATCTCCGAATGGAACAATCCAGAGCCGGAAATCGTTCTTGCCGTGCGTTCAGACGGCAAGATCATAGGCGCGACGCTCGGCAATGACGTCAATTTACGTGACGTCGAAGGCCGATCGGCCCTGCTTCTTGGGAAAGCAAAGGACAACAATGCCTCTTGTTCGATCGGCCCCTTCGTCCGGCTCTTCCACGGCAACTTCACGCTTGACGTGTTGCGCACGGTGCGGGTCTCGCTGTTGGTGCAAGGAGAGGACGGTTTCGAGATGAAGGGGGAGAGCCCCATGGAGGCGATCAGCCGGTCACCTGAAAATCTCGTCGCGCAATTGCGCAATCGGAATCATCAGTATCCCGATGGCGCTGTCCTGTTCCTCGGGACGATGTTTGCACCGGTCAAGGACCGTCGTGGACCCGGTCAGGGTTTCACGCACGAGGTTGGGGACCGCGTCGAAATCGCCACACCGACGCTCGGACGGCTGATCAACTGGGTCGATCGAACAGACGTTTGCGAGGAATGGAGCTTTGGCTCGCGGGCGCTGTTCCGGAACCTGGCCGTGCGGGGGCTTCTCGATAAGGCGTAAGGAAGTGCGGTCAAGGTCGCCACTCGCGCGGCGATTCAGGCGTGACTTCCCGGGGCGGACCGCGCCAGCCGTCGTCCATCCCGCGCTCAAGGAGGTCGGGTTGATGGCGCCTCACTCGGGAATAGAGGGCAAGACCGTGTCGCGCTTCTTCAGTTGTTGCTCTCGGAAGAAGATGAAAAGACCTGACCCCACGATCAGCGAGGCGCCGACCATCATGGTGACGCGTGGAACCTCATCGAAGAACAGGTAGCCGAAGACGACGGCCCATAGAAGCAGGGTGTATTGCAGCGGCGCGACCGTTGCCGCATCCGAGATCTTGAGCGCGCGGTTGACCAGCATGTGTGCGCTCATGGCGACGATGCCGAGGAGGCCCAGCAGCAGGATCTCGGTGATCGACATCAGAGGTGTCCAGTCGAACGGTGCAAAGGCCAGTCCGGCCAAACCTGCGCCAGCCGTCTGGAAAAGAACCAGCGTCTTGTCCGGCGTGTTCCTCAGGCTTCGGCCCGACAGCATCATGAAGGCAAAGGCCGCAGTGCCGATGATGGAGATCAGGGCCGGCATGGTGAACATGGCGCTCGACGGTTCAAGCGTAATGATGACGCCGACGAAGCCGAGTGCAATCGCCGTCCAGCGGCGCCAGCCGACCTTTTCGCCGAGAAGGAAGGGCGCGGCGGCAGCGACATAAATCGGGGCGGCGAGCCAATAGGTCATGACGTCGGCCAAGGGCAGATACATCACTGCATAATAGAAGCAGAAGAGTTCGAGCGTGGAAAGGACGACCCTGGCAAGCTGAAGCCCAGGACGTTCCGCCTCCAAAATCGGTTTGCGTCCGGCCATCCAGAGAAAGGGTGCCAGTATGATCAGGGCCGCAACGCTGCGGATGAAGATTACCTGGCCCAGACCATAGCTCGCAACCAGCCATTTTCCCATGGCATCGTTCAATGCAAAGAGCAGCATGCCGAGCAGCATGACCGCGGGTCCAGCCATACTGGAAAGTTTGATGGATCCTGGTCCGGACAATGCGGGCGTCATGGTTTCTCCGGTGATCGCTGTGCCGGAACGGCCTGCGAGATGACACTATCCGATGCAGTCTTTCAGCATCCCTACAACATGATCATGTTGTCGGACAGCATCGTGGGATATGCGGTTTCAGATTCTGCAGACCTGCCCGCTTGCGGGTGTCGGAACACTCCGCGAGGCCCGATCGGAGAACGAGGCAGAGCGTTCCGCGCCGGGCGGACTCTTTAGAATACCAATCTAGTCGTGATTATTGACTTCGGGTGGATTGTGACGAAAATATGTCAATATCGGCGTAGGCCAATGAGTGGCCTCGCTTCAACGGAGACTGCCATGTCGCAAGCAATCGCCAGGCTGTTTGGGGACCACCGTTCGAGACAATCCCTTGAGATATGTCGGCAGCGGCTCGCTATGATCGCGGCCGCAACCTCCATCGGCTTCATTGCTGTGCTCCTCTTCGTTCTCTGAAACCAGACCAGACACGAACGCATTGCCTCAGGTTGCCATGGCATGCTCCCGACCTGCCGCTGTTTCCAGCCGCGCTCGTCTTGTTCTTGATTTCCGCAAAAGAGCAACCAGACGACGCCGGCAAAGGTGACCAAGGTGGCCGCGATCTCGGCCATATGGATCAGTTGAGCTGCGGCGTGCAGCAGGCGGAGTGATGAGACAGGGTCCAGTGCCATGTCTTACCAGCCCAATCGGAAGCCTGTCGCCTGAGCCGCATAGATCATCAGGAACGCGACCGGCCAGCCGACGAATCCCGATAGTATTGCAATAAACGCGAGGGGGCTGCTTCTAAACCTCCTGTCTGCCCGATGCGCTCAAGTGCGAACGGACAGGCAAGGCCGACAAGGCCGATGATGGCTGGATAGTCCTGCCAGAGCCGTCCGATCGCAAGATCGAGCGAGCTGTGAAACGAGATGATGCCCGTCCGCGAGCGCCAGAAGCCGCAGCCGGGCAAGACGGGACCGATGGCGGTGTGCAGCATGACGTAGACAAGCACCGCGAAGACCGAGGCCAGAGGCACGTGGTTTTCCGGTGACGGTCTCTCCGAGAGGATGAAACCAGCGGGGCCAGTGTGAACAGCAGCCCACCAAGAGGTTGGACACGGTTGCCGCTGAAGAGACCAGCGAACCGCGCACATCGGCTATCCCGTGTTTACCGTACCATCGTTCTTTGCAGCCATTCGGCGGCGTAATCTGCCAGAACCTGCATCGGCTTTGCAGGCGGCACCTGGCGCAACTTTGCTGGCGCGGTGATGCCAGTGAGCAAGGCGGCACCAACGGCGGTACCGGTCGTGGTTTCCGAGGCGTGGACGGGGGTGCCCATGAGGCCCTGCAAGGCTTCAAGGTAGACCTTGTTCCGTGCGAAAGGCCCCTCGACGATGATCGGTCCGTGGGCGCGGATCAGGTCGAGACAAGTTTTGGTCATCAGTGCTTCGTAGAGGCTCGCGGTTGCGCGACGCTCGGCCGGTCCTTGCGGTTCATTGTGCCAAGACCAACGCGCATTCGGGAAGGGACCACTTCCGTCGACGACGCTCGGCAGAACCATGGCACGGGAGGCGAGCACGGTCGGCACGGCAGCCTGCTCCGCGTCCGACTCGACGGGCGGGATGTCGCGGGTGAGCAGATCCCATTCCCGGCCGCCCATGAAGCGTGCCGAGGGGACGGGTGCTCCGTTGGCATCGACGTTGACAAGCGTATCGCGTGACGGATCGAGCCCTGCCGGCTGAGCGCCGACACCGAAGCTGATCACCCAAGTGCCAGTCGATACGACCGTGCAGGGGTTGCCGAAGCCGACGAGATGCGGAAGCAGCGAGGCGTTGGAATCGTGGATGCCACAGTAGACGGGAACGGATGATGGCAGGCCGAGCGATCCGGCAATGTCCGGTCTGATCGGTCCGAGGGCATCGAAGGCGGAGCGCAGGGGCGCCATCCGCTCGCGGATTTCCAGCCTGTCGACCAGATCGGAATATCGTCCTTCGAAGGGGAGCCAGAGATCGGTGTGGCAGCCGAGTGACGAGCGTTCGTTGGCCGCGATGCCTGTCAGCCGGTAGGCCCAGTATTGCGGATAGGTGAGGATCGTCCTTACCCCGGCGAACAACTCCGGGAAGACGCTCTTCTGGAAATAGAATTGTGCGCCAAGGTTAAGCCCCCCCGTCAGTCCAGGCGAGAAGGTGCGGGAGAAATCGGGTCTGAGACTGCGATAGGCCTCGATGACGGATTCGGGATAGAGATACTCGTAGTCGAGCAGCGGAAGCGCCAGGTTGCCCTTCTCATCGAGCAGGGCCGCCGAAGCGCCGTGGGTGGTGATCGACACGGCATCCACGCCAGGTTTCGCCGCAAACTCCGCAAGCGCGTCCAGGATGAAGGCCCAGAGTGCCTCGGTATCGAAATGCGGATAGGGCGGCCCCGGCAGGACGGTGTTTGCGGTCCTTCGGACGGCGAGCTCGGTGCCCGTCGTCGCATCCACCACGACGACCTTTGCATTGGTTTTGCCAATGTCGATGACCGCTATGCGTTCGAAGGACTGGCTCATGGCATATGAAAGACGGGCTTCAGGTCAACGGCCCAGGGGGAGTTGTCAGGATTGGTGGCCATGATGTCGGCCATGTGGCCCCACCAGCGCTTCATCACCGGGTGAGACGGAAGGTCTGCCATGCCGTGATTCCGGGTACGGGTCAGGACACCGATCAGCAGGTTGGTCTTCGGATCGAGATGGATCGTGTAGTCGCTGATGCCGGCCTCGTGCAGCAGGTCGACGAGTTCAGGCCAGATCTCGTCATGGCGCTTCCTGTATTCGGCCTCCATGCCGGGGTTGAGCTTCATCTTGAAGACGTGGCGTTCGGTCTCGCTCATTATGCGTTCCTCGCATGCTTGATCCGGCGAGCGACGATCGGCAGGGCAATGGTGATGATCAAGAGCAGGCCGATGAAGATCGACATAACGATGCCGGGCACGTTGAGAAGGCCAAGGCCGAAGGTGACGAGGCCCATGACGAAGGCGGCGATGACAACGCCGACGATGGTGCCCGAACCGCCGAGGATGGAAACGCCGCCGAGCACGACCATGGTGACGACTTCAAGCTCCCAGCCTTGAGCGATCGAGGGGCGGGTCGAGCCGAGGCGCGAGGTGAGGCAGACGGCGGCGATGCCGCTCATCAGGCCCGTCAGCAGGAAGAGAATGAACTTCACGCGCTCGACCGGGATGCCGGAAAAGCGGGCGGCATGCGGATTGTTGCCGATGACATAGACGTGGCGGCCGAAATTCGTCCGGTGCAGGAGGATGGCGAAGAGCAGCGCCATCACCAGGAACAGGACGAACTCGAAGGAGATGACCCAGAAGACATAGCCCTGGCCGAAGAAGGCGAAGTCCGATGGGTATTTGCCAAAGGCCTGGTCGCCGAGAACCAGATAGGAGATGCCGCGGAAGAGGCTCATCGTGCCAATCGTCACGACGATTGAGGGCAGCTTCAGGCCGGCAACCAGCAGGCCGTTGAAGGCGCCGCAGGCAAGGCCGGTGGTGATCCCGATCGCGACCAGACCGGGCGCACCGACGCCCAGCTGTGCGGCATATCCCATGGCCGTTGAGGCGAGCGCAATGATCGCGGCAATCGAGAGGTCGATCTCTCCGGCAATGATCAGAAGCGCCATGGCAAAGGCGATCAGCGCCTTTTCGGTGAAGTTGAAGGTGGCGTCCGACAGGTTCCAGGCATTCAGGAAGTAGGGCGAGGCCAGCGAATTGGCGATGAAGATCAGCACCGCCACGCAGAAGAGCAGGACTTCCCAGCTGCCGAGCAGCCGGCGGAAGGGTGTTTCGAGCCGGTCGGGAATGACGCGCTTGGTGTGTTCTGTTGCAGTGCTCATGCGGTCACCTCCTTTCCGGCTGCGCGGTCACGCAGGATGATGCGGCCCTTCTTGGCTTCGGCGCGGGCGTTGAAGACGACGGCGAGCACGATGACGATGCCCGAGATCGCCATCTGGGCGAAGGGCGAAATGCCGATGACGGGGAGCGCATTCTTGATGACCCCGAGGAAGAGGGCGCCAAGAACCGTGCCGATCACGGTACCGATGCCACCTGCAATCGAGATGCCGCCGATGACGCAGGCTGCGACACTGTCGAGCTCGAAGCCGGCGGCGATATCGACATAGGCGACCGCATAACGCGAGACCCAGAGGTAACCGGAGAGGCCGGCAAGCGCGCCCGAGAGCACGAAGGCCAGGAAGCGGGCGCGACCTACATCAATGCCGGCATAGATGGCCGCGACCGGATTGCCGCCGGCGGCATAGGTCGAGCGGCCGAAGGCGGTGCGGGCAAGAATGAAGCCGACGAGCAGGATGACCGCGATCGCGACCCAGGAGAGGATCGGCAGTCCCAGCACCGGCAGGCGCGGCACGCCGAGGAAGTCCGGCTGCATCTGGTGGGCATTGACCCAGGCGCCGCCCGAGAGCACGAAGCTCATGCCGCGATAGATGGTCAGCGTGCCGAGCGTGACAACGATCGGTGGGATCTGCAGAGCCCAGACGAGGAAGCCGTTGATCGCGCCGAGGGCTGCCCCAATGCCGATCGCGATGAGAACCAGGAGCGCCAGCGGCAGGCCCGGATAGGCGCTGTCGAGCATGGCGACGGCCATGCCCGTGAAAGCCAGATTGGCGGCAACCGAGAGGTCGATCGACTTCGTCAGGATCACGACCATCTGGCCGAGCGCCAGGATGATCAGGATCGAGGTGTCGTTAAAGATCGTGACCAGATTGTCCGGGTTGGCGAAATTGGGCGCGCGGGTGGTGAAGCCGAGGATCATGCCGATGATGATCAGACCCAGCAGCATTTCCCGGTTTTTCAAAAGGTTTTGCATTGTCATTCCTCACGCATTGCCGGTGGCGGCGCGCACTAGCGTCTCTGCGGTCAGGCCTTGGCGCTCGAAAATGCCGGCCTGCAGGCCCTCGCGCATCACCATGACGCGATCCGACATGCCGAGGATTTCGGGTAGTTCGGACGAGATCATGATGATCGAAAGGCCTTCGCTTGCGAGTTCCGAGATGAAGGCGTGGACGGCGGCCTTGGAGCCGATGTCGATGCCTTTGGTCGGTTCGTCGAGAATGATGACCTTGGGCGAGGTGGCGAGCCACTTGCCGATGACGACCTTCTGCTGGTTGCCGCCCGAGAGTGTGCCGACCGGCACCGAGAGGGCCGCCGCGCGCAGGTCGAGCCGTTCGGCAAAGCGGCGCGCAAGCTTCAATTCATTTGTCGCCTTCAGGAAGCCTGCAACCGAAGTGCGGATCAGCGAGGGCAGAGACATGTTCTGGTAGATCGGCAGTTCCAGCGCCAGACCATGGCGACCCCGTTCCTCGGGCACATAGACGATGCCGGCTGTGATCGCATCGGATGTGTTGCGAATGGCGATCTCGCGACCTTCGAGTTCCAAGCTGCCGGACTTCGGGCTGGTGATGCCGAAAATCGACTGGCAGAGTTCCGAGCGGCCGGCACCGATCAGGCCGTAGACGCCGAGGATCTCGCCCTTGCGCAGGGTGAAGCTGATGTCGCGGAATTCCGTTTCGTGGCTGTAGCCCACGACACTGAGGACCGGAGCGCCGATCACGGCCTCGGTCTTCGGGAAGACGTCGTGAACGTCGCGGCCGACCATCTGCCGCACGATCTCGTCCTGGGGCGTGTCCTTGAGAACGCCGGAGCCGACCATGCGGCCATCGCGGAAGACGGCGTAGTTGTCGGCGATTTCGTAGAGTTCGTCGAACTTGTGGCTGATAAAGAGGATGGCCTTGCCCTGGCGCTTCAGACCCTCGACGATGCGGAAGAGATCGTCGATTTCCTTGCGCGACAAGGCTGCCGTCGGTTCGTCCATGATGACGATGCGGGCATCGACGGAGAGTGCGCGGGCAATCGCGACCAGATGGCGCTGGGCGATCGAGAAGTCCTTGAGTTTCGTCGTGGGATCGATGTCGCTTTCCAGCGCCCTCATCAGCTGCCGGGACCGCTCATTGATCGTCCGCCAGTCGATCAGGCCAAAACGCGTGCGTGGCGCGTGGCCGAGGAAGATGTTTTCGCCGACGGTCAATTCGTCGAAGAGCACCGTTTCCTGGTGAATTGCGGTGACGCCTGCGTCGATCGCGTCTTGGGCATTGGCAAAGCTCCTGGGCTTGCCGTCGATCAGGATCTCGCCTTCGTTCGGGCGATAGATGCCTGTGAGGATCTTGACCAGTGTCGACTTGCCGGCGCCGTTCTCGCCGATCAGCGCGGTGACTTTACCCGGATAGAGGGCGATATCGACCCGATCCAGGGCCTTTACGCCCGGGAAGATCTGAGAAATGCCCCGCATTTCGAGAATGGGCTCGCCAGCCGGGATCGCGCCCGCCACGAGCTTGGCAGATTGAACGGTCATCATTTTCTTACCGAATAAAAGAGAATCCCGGCGGCGTTGGCCGCCGGGTCTTGTCCGCCGAGATCAGAAGATCTTGGAGAATTCCTCGATGTTCGAGGCGTTGTAGACGAAGGGATCGGCCATGGCGGCTTCGCCACCGTCACCAACCTTGATCTTGCCCATGCGGCCGGCTTCGATTTCCGAACCCGGAGCTGCGTCGGTCTCGCCCTTGACGATGCGATAGGCGATCTGGGTTGCGGAGTAACCGAGGTCGATCGGGTTCCAGATGGCGAATTCCTTCGTCGCGCCAGACTGGATAGCGCCGGCCATCTCAGAGGGAAGGCCGAGGCCGGTGACGTAGACGTCACCGATCTTGCCGGCATCCTTGACGGCCTGGGACGCTGCGAGAACGCCGACCGTCGTCGGGGCCACAATGACCTTGACGTTCGGCTGCGAGGTCAGGAGACCGTTCGCTTCGCGGTAGCTCTTGTCGGCGAGGTCGTCACCATAAACGGTGGTTACGAGGTTCAGGCCGGGGAAGTCCTTGAGCTGTGCCTTCATTTCCTCGATCCAGATGTTCTGGTTGGTCGAGGTGGTGGTGGCGGACAGGATCGCGAAGTCACCCTTGCCGTCCGGCAGGTGGTTGGCAGCGAGCTGCAGGCACATCTTGCCGATCAGCGCGTTGGATGACGGGTTGAGGTGCATGATGCGGCCTTCAGGCGCTACGCCCGAATCCCAGGAGATGACCTTGATGCCGCGTTCCATCGCCTTCTTCAGGGCCGGGACAACTGCGTCCGGGTCGTTTGCCGAAATCGCGATGGCATCGACGCCCTGGGCGATCAGGGAGTTGATGACTTCGATCTGGCCTTCGGCCGTGGTCGAGGTGGGGCCGGTGTAGATCACTTCAACGCCGCCGAGTTCCGCAGCTGCTTCCTGTGCGCCCTTGTTGGCAGCTTCAAAGAAGCCGATGCCGAGCGACTTGACCACGAGTGCGATCTTCATGTCGGCGGCCTGTGCGGCCGAGCCCATGGTGGCGAGTGCAATGGCTGCACTGGCCAGCAAGATTTTCGTCAGTTTCATGTTTTCCTCCCAGGTTGATGAACTGTTTTACTCTCCCTCCCGGTGCCTCCTCTAGGCGACCGACGAGGTATCCTCCCTTGCCGATGAAGCCATCGGCTTCACGGTTATGAGCTTTACGCCGGCGTCGGTGACCATGGTGGCCGCCTCGTCGGAAATTCCGTCATCGGTGATGATCGTCGACACCTTGTCGAGCGCGCACAGGATCAGGCTGGAGCGCTTGGCGAACTTGCTGGAGTCGACCATGACAATCAGCTCTTCGGCCTGCCGGACCAGCTTCTGTTCGCTCTGGATGACGAGTGCGTCAGACTCCATCACACCGAGTGCATTGATGCCCTGTGCGCCAATGAAGATGCGCCGGGCGTAGAAATTGCGGATCGCGTCATTGTCGAAAGGCGACAGGATCAGGCTCTGGTCGCGATAGATCGCGCCGCCGGGAACCGACACCGTGCATTTCGAGTGCTTCACCAGGTGCTCGGCAATGGCGAAGGAATTGGTCATCACCTGCAGGCGGCGGGCCGACATGAAATGCACCATCTGGAAGGTGGTGGTGCCGCCATTGATGATGATCGAATCACCTTCTTCGCAGAGATCGACCGCTGCGCGCGCAATTGCGCGTTTCTTATCGATATTGACCGATTCGGACACGCGGAAGGGCCTGGCGGCGAGATTGCCGAGCTGCGGGGGGTGGACCGCCTCGGCGCCACCACGGACGCGCCTCAGCTTTCCCTGCACGTGAAGAGACGCGATATCCCGGCGGATCGTGGCTTCTGAAGCCTCGGTCAGCTCGGCAATATCCTGCACCGTGATCACAGGCTTTTCCTGGATCGCGCTCAGAATAATGCGATGGCGTTCGCGTTCGTGCATGGGGTCCTCCTGACGGTGATTTATTCGTAATGTTTTTACGCTGTCAATCAGAAACGATCAAAAATAATTATATTGCATCGCACAATGAAAAGAAATGATCGAAACTGATTGACAATCGCGGGATAGCTGCGCGATACCTGCGAACAAGAAGGAGATGAGCCGTCGCTGACCGCTCATGAAAATCAATGCAGGGAGGATGTCATGACGGGCCAAACCCGCCTTCTCGAAAACCGTTGGGATGATGCCCACGCGGCCAAGCTGGATGAGCCCGGCAAGCTTCTTTACCGTTCCAATCTCTTGGGCGCCGACAAGCGCATCACCAATTACGGTGGGGGTAACACCTCCGCCAAGGTGATGGAGATCGACCCGCTGACCGGCGAAACGGTCAAGGTGCTCTGGGTCAAGGGCTCGGGCGGTGACGTCGGAACGATCAAGCTCGATGGCTTTGCGACGCTCTATCAGGAAAAGCTCGAGGCGCTGAAGGGCATCTACAAGGGTGTGCATGACGAAGACCGCATGGTCGGCTTCCTGCCGCATTGCACTTTCAACCTGAACCCACGTGCAGCCTCGATCGATACGCCGCTACATGGTTTCGTGCCGTTCACGCATGTCGATCACATGCATCCGGACGCGATCATCGCGATTGCGGCCTCGAAGAATTCGAAGGAATTGACTGAGAAGATCTTCGGCTCGGAGATCGGCTGGTTGCCCTGGCGCCGTCCCGGCTTCCAGCTCGGCCTCGACCTTGAAGCCTTCGTGAAAGCCAATCCGACCGCCAAGGGCGTTGTTCTCGAAAGTCATGGCCTGTTCACCTGGGCAAACGACGCCAAGGATTGCTACCTGCTGACGCTTGAGATCATCAACAAGGCGATCGCGTGGTTTGCCAAGGAGACGGAAGGCAAGACGGTCTTCGGCGGTGCGGTATCGAAGAGCCTGCCGGCAGACGAGCGTCGCGCGATTGCCGCACGGCTGATGCCCGAGATCCGCGGGCGCATCGGCAAGGGCGAGCGCAAGCTCGGCCATTTTGACGACCAGGATGCCGTGCTCGAATTCGTCAATTCGAAGAACCTGCAGCCGCTGGGCAGCCTCGGCACCTCTTGCCCCGACCATTTCCTGCGCACCAAGATCCGCCCCCTGATCGTCGATTTCGATCCGGCAAAGCCGGATGTCGATGCGGTTCTTGCCGGTCTGGACAAGGCGCTCGAAGCTTATCGCGCCGACTACACCCGCTACTACGAGACCTGCAAACACGACAATTCGCCTGCGATCCGCGATCCGAACCCGGTGATCTTCCTGGTTCCGGGCGTCGGCATGCTGTCTTTTGCCAAGGACAAGGCAACCGCCCGCATTGCCGGTGAGTTCTATGTCAATGCGATCAACGTGATGCGTGGGGCCTCGACGGTCTCCGAATATCAGGGACTGCCGGAGCAGGAAGCTTTCGACATCGAATATTGGCTGCTCGAAGAGGCAAAGCTGCAGCGCATGCCGAAGCCGAAGAGCCTGGCCGGTCGTGTTGCCTTCGTCACCGGTGGCGCCGGCGGCATTGGCCGGGCGACGGCTGACCGGCTGATGTCGGAAGGTGCCTGCGTGGTGCTGGCCGATATCGATGCGGCGGCCCTGGAGCAGACCGTCGCCGACTTCTCGAAGAGACATGGTGCGGACGTGGTCCGCTCCGTTCAGCTCGACGTGACGCGTGAGGATGCGGTTATCCGCTCCTTCTCCGAAGCTTGCGTCGAATTCGGTGGCGTCGATATCCTCGTGTCGAATGCCGGGATTGCCTCTTCGGCGCCGGTCGAAGACACGACGCTTGCCATGTGGGACAAGAATATCAGCATCCTGGCCACCGGCTATTTCCTGGTTTCCCGTGAGGCTTTCCGACTGTTCCGGCGTCAGAAGCTTGGCGGCAACGTCGTCTTCGTTGCCTCGAAAAACGGGCTTGCCTCTTCGCCCAACGCATCGGCCTATTGCACGGCAAAGGCCGCCGAGATTCATCTCGCCCGCTGCCTGGCGCTCGAAGGTGCAGATGCCGGCATCCGGGTGAACACGGTCAATCCGGACGCGGTTCTTCGCGGTTCCAAGATCTGGAATGGCGAATGGCGCGAGCAGCGGGCAGCGTCCTCGAAGATCGAAGTCACCGATCTCGAGGAGCACTACCGTAACCGCTCGATGCTGAAGCTGAACGTCTTCCCGGAAGACATCGCCGAGGCGATCTACTTCCTGGCGTCCGATCTTTCGGCGAAATCGACCGGCAACATCATCAATGTCGATGCCGGCAACGCGCAGAGCTTTACACGCTGATCTCCCGAGGCGCTCGCGGCGCAAATGCCGCGGGGCCGCTCACTTGCGGATGATCACCCAGATGGCGTGGATGATGCCGGGGATATAGCCGAATAGCGTCAGCAGGATGTTGAGCCAGAAATGCAGGCCGATGCCGACCTGGAGGAAGACGCCGAGTGGCGGCAGGAGGATGGCAAGCAGGATGCGAAGAACGTCCATGTAGGCTCCGTTTGTCGTTTCAGATTGCAGATAAACGCGCTTCGATGACAATCGTTCGCGCGAGGTGGAGGAAAGAATGAGCGAAATTCGAATTGCCGCCGATCTTATGGCGGCCGAGAATGACAGGCGCGAGGCGGCCCACCTGAGCGACTTTCAGGCTCTGGGCGAGAAGCTGGCGCGCAGTTCCATCGACATCGAGGCCGTCACTGCGAAGGTCGCGGAATTCTTCGTGGCCGTACCCTCCTGGGGTGTCGGGACCGGTGGCACACGTTTCGCCCGATTTCCGGGGCAGGGCGAGCCGCGCCATATCTTCGACAAGCTCGACGACTGCGGCGTGATCCAGCAGTTGACCCGCGCCACGCCGACCGTTTCGCTGCATATCCCCTGGGACAAGGCTGATCCGAAGGAGCTGAAAGCCAAGGCCGATGCGCTCGGGCTCGGTTTTGACGCGATGAATTCCAACACCTTCTCGGATGGCGCTGATCAGGCGCATTCCTACAAATACGGTTCGCTCAGCCATGTGGACGCAGCGACCCGTCGTCAGGCGGTCGAGCACAACATTGAGTGCATCGAACTCGGCGCCGCACTCGGCTCCAAGGCGCTGACGGTCTGGATCGGCGATGGTTCGAACTTCCCTGGGCAGAGCAATTTCACCCGCCAGTTCGAGCGGTATCTCGACGCGATGCGCGACATCTACAAGGCGCTGCCGGATGACTGGCGGCTGTTCTCCGAGCACAAGATGTACGAACCGGCCTTCTACTCGACGGTCGTGCAGGATTGGGGGACGAACTATCTGATCGCCCAGACGCTGGGTGAAAAGGCCTACTGCCTCGTCGACCTCGGCCATCATGCGCCGAACACCAATATCGAGATGATCGTTGCACGCCTGATCCAGTTCGGCAAGCTCGGCGGCTTCCACTTCAACGACTCGAAATATGGCGATGACGATCTGGATGCCGGATCGGTCGAACCCTACCGGCTGTTCCTGGTGTTCAACGAGCTTGTTGACGCAGAGCATCGGGGTGTGAAGGGCTTCCATCCGGCGCATATGATCGACCAGAGCCATAACGTGACAGATCCGATCGAAAGCCTGATTTCTAGTGCCAACGAAATCCGGCGGGCCTATGCCCAGGCTCTGCTCGTCGATCGTGCGGCGCTTGAAGGCTATCAGAACGACAATGATGCCTTGATGGCCTCCGAAACATTGAAGCGTGCCTATCGTACCGATGTCGAGTCTGTTCTTGCTGAGGCCCGCCGCCGGGCAGGCGGGGCGATCGACCCTGTAGCGACCTATCGCGCGAGCGGCTACCGAGCCCGTGTTGCGGTCGAGCGTCCGACGGTCAAGGGCGGCTCCGGCGGTATCGTCTGAAGCAGTATTCATTTGCTTTATCTCGTGAAAACGCCCGGGTCGAAACCCGGGCGTTTCCTGTTCAAGCGTTCTCCCGACGCGTTTTTATCTTATTCTTCGCGCTGGCCGGTGAGGCTCAGCAGCAGCTGGAACAGGTTGACGAAGTTGAGGTAGAGCGACAGCGCGCCGAAGACGGCGAGCTTCTGCTGGCTTTCCTGATCGAAGTTTTCGGCAAACTGCTCCTTGATGTTCTGCGTGTCCCAGGCGGTCAGGCCGACGAAAACGAAGACGCCGATGATCGAGATCGCGAACTGCAGGGCGCTGGAGCCGAGGAAGATGTTGACGATCGAGGCGATGACGACACCGATCAGACCCATCATCAGGAATGAGCCGAACTGCGACAGGTCACGCTTGGTCGTGTAGCCGTAGAGGCTCATCGCGCCGAACATGGTCGCGGTGATGAAGAAGGTGCGGGCGATCGAGGTTCCGGTGAAGACCAGGAAGACCGAGGCCAGCGACAGACCCATCACGGCCGCGAAGGCCCAGAAGGCCATCTGCGCGGTGGCGGCCGACATTGCGTGAATGCGGAACGAGAAGAAGAAGACGAAGGCGAGCGGTGCCAGCATCACAACCCACTTCAGCGGGGTGGAGAAGATCGGCACGTAAAGGGCTGGCGTCTGGCTGACGAAGAAGGCGACCAGACCGGTGATGACCAGACCGAGGCCCATGTAATTGTAGACGCGCAGCATGTGCTTGCGCAGGCTTTCGTCGAAGAGTGCTGCGGACTGGGCCTGAGCGCCGTAGCCGAAGCGGTTCTGGATGGGATCCATAGTCAATTACCTCCTTGGGATCAGTAAAGGGTACGGGCAAGCTTGCGGGCCTGTTCGGCCAGCTTGTCCGCATTTTCGGTTTCGGAGATCAGCGCGTAGGCAACCTCGCCGATCTGCCAGTAGGCTGCATTGGTCTGGCCCTCCTGCTTCAGCAGAACCTGCTGAACCGAGAAGTTGCCAGGCCTGACGGCGAAGAGGGACAGCCTCTCGCCGGATTGGGGCTCGACCTCAAGCTCGACGCTCGGGCCAAAGGTCGAGGGGAATACCTGCGCGTCGCGAACGGACCATTCGCTTGGCATCGTGGGCAGCACGATCGCCGTCGCCGAGCGGATCTCCGCCGGGTCGAAGCGACCTACCTCTGCCTGAGATGGCATCTGTCCGCGTAGTTCGGCGGTTTGGTGCGCCCGCATGGCCTCCTCGACGAATTGCGGCGGCGGCACGGAGGCCACCACTTCGCCGATGCTGCCGGGCGCGATCCAGCCATGGGCGATCCAGCCGGCGCCGACGAGAAGTACGACTGCTGCGGCGCGGCGCATCACATCGACGGTGCGCGGGCGATTGAAGGCGCTTTCCAGCGCGCGGGCGGCCTCGCGCGTTTCCTGACGCACGACTGCTGGCATCCCCGCAAGCGCCAGCCGTAACTCGTCGCGCACCCGAAGATCGGCCATGACCTTTGCGGCAATCGCCGGGTTCTCCGACAGGTAGGCCTCGACCTCGATGCGACGGGTGACATCCAGCTGGTCATCGACATAGGCGTGCAGGTCGGCCTCGATCACGGGATCATTGCTGGTCATCGGGGTTTCCTCCAACGATTCTTAGGTGGGGCACGGCGCTTGCCTCCTCGCCGCCTTCCATCGCCCGAAGACGGGCGCGGGCGCGAGAGACGCGGGACATCAGCGTGCCAACGGGAATATTCAGCACATCGGCGGCTTCCTGATAGGAGAGCTCTTCGATGGCCACGAGATGCAGTGCTTCGCGCTGGTCTTCCGGCAGAGACAGAAACGCGTCACGCACCTGAGCGAGCCTGACAGAGTGCTCCTGGCCTGCAGGTGCGACGCTATCGGCCAATTCGAGCGCCGCATCATGACGCCGATTGACTGCGCGGTCGTGACGAAGGCGGTCGATATGGGTGTTGTGCACGATCGACATCAACCAGTTGCGGATGCTTGCGCCACTGCGGAAAGTCGACTTGCGTTCCAGCGCACGGACCAGTGCGTCGTGAACGAGATCTTCCGCTTCATCAGGGTTTTTGACGAGCGAACGGGCGTAGCGTCGCAGGGCTGCGAGTTGGCCAATTACATTGAACGGGTTCGAGTTCGTCGTCATACCCCTGTATACGGAGCCTGCAGCAATTCTATTCCATCGCGACGAAGATTTTTTTCAAGGTCCGACAATCGAGCCCAACCCCCAGGCTGCGGCATAGACGAGACCGCCGGTTGCGCCGAGGGCAACGACGCCCATGGCAACGCCGAGAATGGCGACAAGGCCGTCACGCTCCATGAGGCCAAGCGCGATCATGACCAGGGCTGCGACGGGAAGCAGGTTGCCGAAGGGGATCGGCAGCGCAACGGCGATCGCGAGTAGAAGCACCGGCACGCCCAGGAACGCTTGGGCTCTCGGTCCTGCAAAATGGCGCATGCGGTTCTTGCGCAGCAGCGTTTCGACACGTGTGACCATGGGGGCTGTGTAGCGGACCATGAGGTCGATGGTGCCGCCTGAAACCTGACGGCGGCCGAGGAATTGCGGTAGCCAGATGCGGCGGAAGCCGGCGATGATCTGGAGGGAGACGATTGCCAGGCAGCTGCCGAAGACAAGGCCGAAGGGGCCGGGTATCGGGGTCAGAGCCGGAAGGGAGAGGATCAGGATCGCGAAGGCGATGCTGCTGCGGCCCATCGCGGACATCAACTCGTCGAGACTGACGTAGCCGGCTTCTGCTGCATGTGCCCGCAATCGGGCCAGCCTTCTCGATGCCACCCCGCCTTCTGTCGCTGGGTTATCCTGCGGCGCTGAGGTGTTCATCGTCTGGTCTCTCCTGTCATTGCCGAGATGTAGGAGAGCTTTCAAGCGACACAAGGCTGGCACGTTCTTTTCCAGGTCTGCCCGTTGGCCCGCGACGCGTCGTCCTGGCATCTGAAATGTCTCTACGGTGCCGTAGGCTTGTGACGGTTTCCCGGAAACTCCGGGGTGGAACGGAACTTTGGGGTTTCCCGGAGGTTTCTTTGTCGCAGCAAAGGAGACATCCGATGAGCGAAGAGATCGACAAGGCCCCTGAGCGTAAGAGGAGCGAGGAGAAGTCGACAGCGGAGACCATGCCCGCGGCGGGGCCTCATGATAAGCCGGAGCTTCAGGATCCGATGAAGACGCCGGGAACGGGCTCGCTGCCAGAGGTCGGCTCTCGCGGAACCGATGTCGGTCCGGACTGAGCATCCCGTTTCTACAATGTCAAAGGCCGGCGAAAACGCCGGCCTTTGTTATTTAGACTGCGTCGATCAGATGTTCTCGGCCACGGTCTCCCGAGCGAGACGTTCCTCTTCCGCCCGCTCTTCGCGGTTGTACTTGATGGACGACCAGAGCGAGATGCCGATCAGGGCCGCGCCACCGAGCCCCGTGATGACTTCCGGGATGTGGAACAGCGTCTGGACATACATGATCACCGAGAGGATCAGGATGGCGTAGAAGGCGCCATGTTCCAGGTATCGGTACTCCGCCAGCGTGCCCTTCTCGACCAGCATGATGGTCATGGAGCGGACATACATGGCGCCGATGCCGAGGCCGATCGCGATGATGAACAGGTTCTGGGTCAGCGCGAAGGCGCCGATGACGCCGTCGAAAGAGAAGCTGGCGTCCAGCACTTCCAGATAGATGAAAGCGCCGAGACCACCCTTGGCGGCTTCGCTCATGGCCTTCTGGGAGGCATCGAGCAGGCCGCCGAGGACTTCGACGGCCAGGAAGGTCACAAGGCCGTAGATCGCTGAATAGACGAAGGTTGTCGCTTCCTCGCCTTCCAGCAGGTTGGAGAACAGCAGGATGAGCAGCAGGACGACCGCGATTTCGATACCCTTGATCGAGGCCGAGCGCGCCAGATGCTTTTCAAGCCATTCGATCCAGTGGACGTCCTTCTCCTGATTGAAGAAGTAGGTGAGGCCGACCATCATCAGGAAGGTGCCACCGAAGGCTGCGATCGGCAGATGGGCTTCGTTCATGATACGGGCGTATTCCGCCGGTTCGCGGGCGGCGAGGATCACCGCTTCGATTGGGCCGATCTGCGCGGCGATGACCACGATGAGCAGTGGGAAGACGATGCGCATGCCGAAGACGGCAATGATGATGCCCCAGGTCAGGAAACGCCGCTGCCAGACGGGTGTCATGTCCTTCAGCTTGTTGGCATTGACGATCGCGTTGTCGAAGGACAGCGAGATTTCAAGCACGGCCAGGACCGAGCAAATGAAGAAGATGGTTGCCATTCCGGCGATGGTGCCGCTCATCTGCCAGCCGAGGGCTGCGCCGAGTACCAGGCCAATCGCCGTGACGATGAAGGCCCAACGGAAGTAGCCGAGTGTGGAGTTAGCGCCAGTTGCTGCTGAGGTGCTCATGTGCGGTCCTCCAGGCTTGAGGACACAGAAATGGTGGAGATGCGAAGCGCCCTGCACGCCTTCGCACGAAGCATGATCCAAGTGTTCATTGTTCTAGAATCCGCCGGCTCAAATTGCTGGCGGTACCGACATCACGAGAGCGCCGTAAACTCTCGCCAGAGGGGCCCGGCACCAGGTTCGGACGCGGTGATGCTGAAATCACGGCGCCTCACATTCTTGTTAACGAACATTGCTCAAACGTCAAGATTTAAGGCAGGCGAGGCGCGATACTTGATCGTATTGCGCAAAGACGATGCATCCGAAAAATGGCATTGGCTCGATCCTGTCCCACGGCAGCCGAGGAACAGGGCGATGCCTCGCGACGCTTTGAAGTTACGGCTTCTCTCCTGCTAGGCGTTGCCGATCACCAATGTCGGACGCGCGACAAGACTGTTGCTGACGGTGCAGATTTCTTCCGCGCGGAGGGCGATCGCCTGTTGCTGCTCCAGATCGAGCGCGCCTAGGAAGACGAATTCGACCGTGAAGCCGATAAAGCGGGATGGTTGGTCTGCGGCCTTTTCGCCACGGACCGCTACTCCGACGCCTTCGAAGCTGTGCGCAAGGCCGAACTCGCGAGCGGCGATGCGGGCGCTCATGCTCATGCAGGCGGCGAGCGATGCGAGCAGCAGGTCGAGCGGATTGAAGCCCGGCTGAGTGGACCCCGTGACGATTTCAAGTTCGCCGCCTGTCACGGAACGGATGGCTGGATAGCCGGTTTTCCCGAGCGTGGCGGTCGCGCCGATCGGTCGGTCCTTCAAGTCTGCCATTTGGGTCCCCAATCTCCAACCTGGACAGAATAGGGACCCGTAGCAGGTGCGGCAAGCAATGTCAGATGCTGCTGCCGATACGGGCGGTGCCTGTGTCACCGTTATCGCGGATCCACTTCAGGCGCTTGTCACCGGTGCGGATCAGTTCGAAGCACATCGGCGCGCCCTTGTACCAGCTGGTAAACTGCTGGCAGAGACGGTCGCCATTGATCCACCATTTGCCCTTGTCATTCGGTTTGGCGAAGCGGCCGAGACCCAAAGCCTCGCCCGAGCCGTCAACCTGGCCGTTGGGGCGATAGTTCAGCGGGAATTCACCGCCGAAGGGCACAGCGAGATAAATGCGCTTGCCGATGATCTCGCCCTTGATATCATTTGCGGTGAAGCGCTCGTTCGCCATTACGGACGACGTGGCGAACACGAGCGTCAGGAGCGTGATCAGTCCGGCGCGAAAGCTGCTGGTCATAATAAAGATCTCCCGTTGAAATGGGTTAACGGGATGTTTTACGGCGTCCATGTTGCTCCGGATCACGTGCAGCCGCCTGATCAGTCAATTCCGGATGAAGACATTCACGGATGCGGCGCGTCCTTCTGCATCGATGACGGTCAAGGTCGATTGCCCAGAACCCTCCGGATGCCACTCACCGGTTCGTCTGCGGGTGCTGTCGCTCATCGGCTTGCCATCGACCAGCCAGCGGAACGGTGCGCGGCCGGCCTGCATCTTCATGACGACCGGCAGGGCTTCTCCGTTCGGCCCCTTGCCGAGTTCCAGCACCGAGCCTTCGAGCGGATAGACGATCTGCGGCGGGCGCTCGCGGGCCGAGACGGAGATGAGGCCGTTCGGATCAACGGAGAAGCGGCGCAGGGACTGCGGCAGCTCGGAGGCGGCGATGCGGTTGGCGCCTGTCGGGGCGCGGGGCAGGGCCGTGCCCGCAAGGCCCGATTTGGCGAAGGCCTCGAACAGGATCGGGGCTGCGGTCTGATAGCCGGAGATGCCGGGGACGGCGGCATTGTCCGGCCGGCCTATCCACACGCCCAAGACATAGCGCCCGTCATAGCCGACCGACCAGGCGTCACGATAACCGTAGCTTGTGCCGGTCTTGTAGGCGATGCCGGCGGGCGGGCTGCCGGTTGGCGGCAGGACGTCGCCGAGCACGTCTGCTACCGTCCAGGCGGCGGTGGGTTCGAAGAGCGGCTGTTCGTCAACTAGTTCGACCTTGTCGCGGATGCCGTCGCCGAGCCGCACCGGCTGCTCGCGATTGGCGAGGCCTGCATAGAGCTGCACGAGATCCTTCAGCGTGATGCCCGCACCGCCAAGCGCAATCGCCAAACCTGGAGCCTCGTTCGGCGGGAGCTTCAGCGTCACACCGGCGCGGCGCAGGCGCACCATCAGGCGGGAGGGGCCGACGGCATCGAGCAGGCGCACGGCGGGCACGTTCAGCGACAGCTGTAGCGCCTGGCGGATGCTGACATCGCCCTGGTACTGCATGTCGAAGTTCTTCGGGCGGTAGCCGAAGAAGTCGGCCGGGCGATCCTCGACGATGGTTTCCTGGGCGACCAGACCCTGCTCGAAGGCGAGGCCATAGATGAACGGCTTCAGCGCCGAACCGGGGGAGCGCTCGGCACGTGTCATGTCGATCCAGCCGGAGCGGGATGCATCGAAATAGTCGGCGGCGCCAACTTCGGCGACGATTTCGCCGGTGGTGGCATCGGCCATCATAAGGGCCAGCGAGACCTTGGGGTCAAGCTTACGGCCCGCTTCGAGCGCCACCTTTTCCAGGGTCTCCTGTACCGGGCGCAGGATGGTGGTCTGGTGGGTGCTGGCCTCGTGTGCCTTTCGCCGTGCGGCTTCCGCCAGATGCGGCGCAAGCGCCGGCAATTGCCGCCGCACGGTCGGGAGCGAGGCGTTGAGCGCGAGCTCGACTTCCGTCTCGTCGACGACTTTGGCCTCTCGGGCCCGTTCGAGAACTCGTTTGCGGGCTTCGAGCGCGTTGTCGCGGTAGCGGTCCGGGCGTCGCTTTTCCGGCAGCTGGGGCAGGGCGACGAGGAGGGCGGCCTCTGCTGTCGACAGGCGTTTGGGCTCCTTGCCGAACCAGGCGAGGCTTGCCGCGCGCACGCCTTCCAGATTGCCGCCATAGGGAGCGTGGGTGAGATATAGGTTGAGGATCTCCGTCTTCGACAGGCGCCGCTCGATCTGGATCGCGCGGGCGATCTGGATGAGCTTGGCGCTGATCGAGCGTTCCCGGCGCGGCTCGATCAGGCGGGCGACCTGCATCGAGAGTGTCGAGGCGCCTGAAACGATGCGGCCGTTGGCGGCGAGTTGCCACGCGGCGCGCCCCAGCGCCAGCACATCGACGCCGGAATGGTTCTCATAGCGGCGGTCCTCATAGGCAACGAGCATGCGCAGCAGTGCAGGGTCGACATCATCGACCGTCGTTTCGAGCCGCCACAGGCCCTCCCGGGTCGCGAAGGCGCGCAAGAGCTGGCCGTCACGATCGAGGATTTCGGTCGAGACCTCCCGAGCCGCCTCCAGCGGGGGAGGGTAGTTTCTGTCTGCCCAGTCGAGCGCAACAAGTGAGGCGGTGGCCGCGATGGCGACCGCCCCAATGCTGATCCCGATGCGCCGCGCCCGACCCATCAGGGTGCGGTCGAGACCGTCATCGCACCCGCTGCCGTGCGCGCCGACAGCTGCGGGCGATACATGTCTTCGACGCTGGCTGCGGGGAGGTCATAGGTGCCGGGCGTTACGGCGCGGACGACATAAGCCAGCGTGATCGAGCCGTTTTCGCCTTCGCCGCGATTGATCGCTGCCACGAAACGGTCGCTGCGGAACTCCAAATGCGCGGTTTCGGTCTGGCCGATCCAGTCGAAGTTGGCGAGGGCGGCGCTGTCCACGAGGCTCGGATTGTCGATCTCGAAGCCGGCCGGAAGCAGATCCGTGACCAGCAGTTGCGCCGGCCATTCGTCTTCTTCCGTCACCTCCAGCACGACGACGTAGCGCTCGTTCTGGGTCACCTCGGTGATGTTGGCCTCTTCGCCGGTCAGGCTGTAGAAGGTCTTGCTGATTGCGAAGCCTTCGCCGCCAGCAGCTGGGGGCAGCACGGGTGCTGAGACCGTGGTGATGGATGCGCTCACCGGATCAAGTCCGGTGTTGGTCAACGTCAGCGGCGCCTGCAGGAGGGCGTCGCTGGGAATCGTGGCGGCATAGGCGCCGGTCTTTGCCGCACCGTTCACATCCAGCTTCAGACCCTTGTCGTCCTGCTGGAGTGCGCGAGCGGCCAGCAGCATCCAGGTCTGTTCCTGGGTGCTGAGAGTTTGCTTCACCTTCCATTCGTCGGCCACGACCTTTGCCAGGATCGGCACGACAGGCGGAACCGGTCGGCTTTCGGCGGCAAGGGCCAGGACACCGGCTGCATCACGCAATGCCGAGCCATAGTCGGAGCGGGAGAAGCTGACCGGCGTCAGGCGGGCCTCTTCGCTCATGCCGGCGGCATCGAGGAAGACTGCATTAGCCCGCTCGCTGTCGCCATAGAGAGACAGTGCTGCTGCCAGATGTGCCTTGGACAGCGGCGTCGGGAAATCACCCAGCATCGTGTCGGCGTAGTAGCGCAGATCGCTGAGCGAGGCCTTGCGGCTGCGGGCGAGCACGTAAAGCGCATAGGCGATCTCGTTGCCGCGCGTGCGGATGTCGTTGTCGTAGGCGATGCGGTTCTGCAGGTTCTGCAGCGCCTGGACCAGGGCTTCCTCCGGCACGTCGAACTTCTGCTCGCGGGCACGGGTCAGGAAGTCGCTGACATAGGCGTCGAGCCAGAGGCTTTCCGAACCGGGTGCCCAGAGGCCAAAGGAGCCGCTCGACGATTGATAGGCGAGCACGCGCAGGATGCCATCCTGAACGCGCTTGTTGATCGCCTCGTCCTCCGGCAGGCCGGAGAGCTTGGCCAGCTCATCGAAATAGAGAAGCGGCAGCGCGCGGCTGGTCGTCTGTTCGGCGCAGCCATAGGGGTAGCGGTCGAGCGCCATCAGCAGGCCCGGAATGTCGAGGCCATCGGCACGGGCGACATTGAGGCTGACCGAGGCGCCCTGCAGCAGGCTGTCGGCGAGTAAATCGCCATCGACGGTCAGGCTCTTGCCCGGTGCGAGCGCAATGACCTGCCGCTCGGTGATCGGCAGGGTTGCCGGACGCACGGGCAGATCGAGGGACTGGCTGATGGCGATGCCGTCTGCGCCGGAGAGGGCAATGTCGATTGCGCCATCGCCGGGGGTGTTGGCGGTGAGCGGCAGCGTGACGGTGGTGGTCTCACCGGCGGTCAGTGTTACCTCCTGGCTTTCAGCGCCGCCGACGCTGACCGGACCGTTGCCGGTGACAGCGAGCGTGTAGTTGCCGGATGGAGCGTCTGTCGCCGCGATATCGAGGCGCAGGCTGCTCTGGTCTTCAGGCGCGAGGAACTTCGGCAGGCTTGCCGTCACAACGACCGGATCGCGGATGATGACGTCCGTCTCGCCATGGCCGACACCGGTCTTCGACCATGCCCAGGCCATGACACGCGCCGTGCCGTTGAACTGGGGGATGTCGAAGGAGACGGTTGCCTTGCCATCTGCATCGAGCTTCACGGGGCCGGAGAAGAAGGCCACGAGCTTTTCGCGCGGCGGATTGCCCTGCAGGGCGACCTGACCGCCGTCGCCACCGGTGCGCAGGCGTCCGGTAGCCCCGAGCGAGCCATCGATCAGGCGGCCATAGAGGTCGCGCAGCTCGAGGCCGAGGCGGCGCTGGCCGAAGTAGTAGCTTTCCGGATCAGGCGTCTCGTAGCGGGTGAGGTTGAGGATACCGACGTCGACGGCGGCGACCATAACATAGGCTTCCTCGCCGATGCCGGCGCCGGTCACTTCAATCGGGATTTCGAGCGGCTGGCGGGGCAGGGTCTTTTCCGGCGGCGAAAGCTTGATCGCGAGTTTGTCGGCGCCCGGATCAACGGCGAGCCAGGCAATGCCGATCGCACGCGCCGGCATGCGGCTTTCCTCGGCATCACCCGGACGGAAAAGGGTAGCCGTCACATAGGCTCCGGCGCCGAAATCTGCTGTCACGGGTATCTCGATTTCCGTGCCCGTGGCCGGGACTTCGGCAACCTGGGTGGAGATCAGAGCATCCGTGCCGGAGGTTACGATGACCTGGCCGGCAAAGCGCGGCGAGATCTTGAGCTTTGCGGTGTCGCCGACCTGATAGGAGGGCTTGTCGAGGCCGATTTCCAGGGCGTCCGGCGTTTCGGTGGAGCTTGCGGTGACGAACCAGCCGGCGTCGAAATCGACGCTGCTGACCGCGCCACCCTGTTCGACCTCCAGACGGTGGCTGCCCCAGGTGACGGGTACCGAAAGCGGGGTGCCATCGGCGGCGATGTCGACCGTGCCGTCGGCGACGAGCTTGGTCGTGGTGATCGGCTCGTAGCGCCAGGACGATCCGTCGCGGTACCACTGATAGTTCCGCTCCAACTTGATCAGCTTCCAGCGTGCGGCCGGCAGTGCCTGACGCTGGCCATCGGGCCCAAGCGCGATCAGGTTGAAGGCGGCATTGGTGTTTTCGGCGAGATCACCCTCGAATTCCGGCTTGATGCCAATCATTGGACCTTCCGGCGTGACCGGCAGGCTCAGCTTGCGCTCGACGGCGCGGCCGCCGCCTTCGCGCAGGCGCAGGACCACGTCGGCATTCAGAAGCCTCGTCGTGGAAGGCAGGTCGGTGAGGGAGACGTCGATGTTGGCCAAGCCATCATCATCCAGCGCGTCAAGGCCTTCGAGTGGTAGGCGCATGTCCTCGATGCCTTCTTCGTCCGAAAGGCCGAAGCTGTAGCGATCAAAGTCAGGATGGCTCGTCGTCGGGCGGATGACGACTTCGCCTTCGAGCGTCAGGCCGGCTGCCGGCGCGCCATAGAGATAACGGCCATCTGCGGAGACGGTCACCGGCTCCTCAGGCGAGATTGCCGTGGCTTCGCTGGACAGTTTGAGATCGAGCCGGTCCGGCACGAAGTCATCAACGAGGAAGGTCGACTGGGCAATCGCCGGCTTCTTGGGATCCGTGTGGATTGCTACCGTCCAGGTGCCACGCATGGCGTTGGCCAGAATGGGCAGATCGACGGCATAGCCACCGAGTGTCTCGCTCGTCACGGCCATGCGGCGGAATTCAACACCATCCGGTCGCGAGAAGAGAAATGTCAGCGGCAGGCCGGAAATGGCATCAGCATTGGTGTCGCGGGCCAGCGCTGCCGCATGCACGGTTTCGCCGGGGCGGTAGATGCCACGCTCGGTCCAGGCGAGGATATCGACCGGGCCCGGTGCCGGGCGACCGGTGACGCCACGGTCGGAGAGGTCAAAGCCTGCGCGGGTCATGTCTAGGAAGACGTTGTCGTCGGCACCGCTGCGGGCCGCAATCACGGCCGGCGCCAGTGCCGCGCCGCCGCGCATGAGACCGGCATCAAAGCGGGCGCGACCTTCGGCATCGGTCGTAGCGGTTGCCAGGATCTCGTTGTTCTTGGCGATCAGCTGCAGCTCGATATTGGCAAGCGGGCTTGCCGACGCGAGCGAGCGGGCGAAGACATGCAGGCCGTCAGTGCCGGCAAAGGTCGAGAGGCCGATGTCGGAGACGACGAACCATTGCGTTGCGCGGCTGTCCCAGCTCTCGGTGACACCGGTCGGGGAGACCGCAGTCATCACATAGATGCCGGGCTTGCGGGTGGGCAGCACGTCCTGCAGCGGAATGCTGGTGACGACTTCGCTGTTCTGCTCGTTGGCGATCTCGACCGAGCCCTGCCAGACGAGTTCGCCGATCTCGTCCTTGACGCGCCCGGCGGTATAGCCGTCCATCTGGGTCAGGAACTGCGAGGCGGCCAGCAGCGGGGCAATGTTGCGGTCGCCGATCCGGTAGAGTTCGAGATTGGCGCTTTCGCTGTTGATCGAGACCAGCGGAATACCCTGACGGGCGGAAGAGGGGAGAACGAAGGCGTCGCCGGTGAAGCGCACGGTTGCGCTGCGATCGCGGACATAAAGCTCGAGTTCGACCGGGGCTTCCAGGTTCTCGTCCACAGAGGAGGGCAGGCCGGCGCGGAGTGCGAGGCGGTAGCGACCGCCATGCTCCAGGCCTTCCACGCAGATCTGGTTGTTCTTGGCTTCAAGCGCCTTCGGCGTCTTGCCGTCGAGGGTGACAAAGGACGAGTAGTCGACGCCGCGCTTGACCAGCGGTTCGGAGAATTCGACGCAGGCGCGCGGTGAGGCGCTGTCGGAATCGACGGTGTTGTTGACGACGCGGAAGCCCTGGCGGGAACGGAGGTCTTCGAAGGCGGCGCGCACTTCGGCGTTCGACGCGAGTTCGAGGCTTGCCTTGTAGGCACTCAGCGCCGGGCGCCAGTTCTCGCTGTTCTCGAGCGACTTGGCGAGCGTGGCCAGCGCGTCGGCGCGTGTCGCGGCACCACGGGTCAGGAGATAGCCGTTGATGGATGCCATCGCTCCTTCGTTGGCCATTCCGTAGTTCCCGGTGACGGTGTTGGCCATGCGGGCCAGTTCGAGCCACAAGGCCTGATCATCGGGATCGACCGAGAGGGCGCCTTTCATCGAGGCGATGGCGTAGTCGATATTGCCGCCAGTGAACGCCGCGCGACCGGTTTCGATGAGGGCGTCGCGTCCGAGCCCCTCCTGATCTGGCACGACCGCGAGATTGTCGCGTTGGTTGCGAGCTTCAGTCTTCAGGTATTCCGAAACAAAAGGCAGTGCCGGCGGGGCGCCGATGTCTTCCTCGGCGGTCTGGACGACGATACGGCCCGCGATCGCTCCTGGAAAACTGTTCAGCTGGTCATAGTCGGACTTGAGGAAGCACCAGTTGACCTTCGGATTGTAGGTGAAGGCCCGGCAGGAGGCGTCACCGATGCAGCTTGCCTCGCATTCGTCGATCGAAACGTTCTTCTCGGTTCGCAGGTCGAAGCCGAAATAGTCGGCGTCATCAATGCGTTCGATTGTGCGGATGTCCTGCGCGGAAGCTGGGAGGGATAGCGGCAAAAGGGCCAGCGCGAGCGTGAATATTGCCGAAAAACGGTTCTGAAACATGGTCCCCTCCGAGCCTGATCATGGCTTTCGAAGGTTAGTCTTTGCTCATGACGGTAGGTTGTCAATCGGCACAGGACACAGGGCGCTGAGTCATTTCTGGGTGCTCTTCAACCGCCTGTCGGACGTTGCTCGCTGAAGGTTCTCGCTTGCTCCAGGATCCAGGCCGCAAAGGTGCTGGCCGGCCCATAGGCCATCTTCGACAGGGGGCGAACGAGGTAATAGGCGCTCGCACTTTTCACCTCGTGATCCCAGGCGCGAACCAGCTGGCCGCTCGCCAGTTCCGGCTCGATCAGGAAGGTCGGCACGAGCGCAATGCCAAGGCTTGCATGGCACGCCTGTACGACGTTTGAGAACTGCTCGAAGCGCATGCCGCCGCCTCGGCCTTCGCTGATGTCGAGGCTTGCGAACCAGTGCTCCCAGGCACGGGGGCGGGATGCCATGTCGAACAGCGGCTTTGAGAGCAGGTCTTCCGGGCGTTTGACCGGGTTGGCGGCGAGGAAGGCGGGGCTGCAGACCGGCACCACCATCTCATGCATGAGGAACTGGCAATCCGTGCCGGGCCAGTTCGGTTCGCCGATATGGATCGCGGCGTCCAGTCCTGACCCCTCGAAGTCGAACTGGCCGATTCGGGTGGCGAAATCCATGATGATCGCCGGGTTCTTCGACAGGAAGTCGGGGATGCGCGGCATCAGCCAGCGCGTGCCGAATGTCGGCAGAATGGCAAGGCGCAGATGGGTGTCGTCGCGGGTCGCCATGGCTTCCAGCGAGAGCGTCCGGATGGTGGCCAGTGCGTCGCCAATACCCTTGGCATAGGTTCTGCCGATCGCCGTCAGTTCAACGCCGCGATTGGTGCGCTCGAAGAGTTTGACGCCAAGCTGGTCTTCGAGAAGTCCAATCTGACGGCTGATCGCCCCTTGTGTCAGCGCCAGTTCGTTGGCGGCAGCCGAAAAGCTGCCGAGCTTGGCGACGGAATCGAAGGCGGCGAGCGCGCTGGTGGAAGGCAGGAAGCGACGTTGATGTGTCAGCATGCGATATGAATAGACCTAATAGCAACATGAGTAAACATGGCTTGAATTGTCGTCAGACATGAGCAATCTGGCATAACGAAACAAATGGATGAGACCGATGAGCGAGATGCAGCCGTTTTCCTGGAGTGACCCTTTCCTGATGTCCGAGATCCTCAGCGACGATGAGCGGATGATCCAGGATGCCGCAGCGGCTTTCGCCAAGGCAGAGCTTGCCCCGCGTGTTGCCGATGCCTATCTCGGCGAAACGGTCGAACCCGAACTCTTCCGACTGATGGGCCAGGCAGGGCTTCTCGGCGTCACACTGCCCGAGAAATACGGCGCGGCCGGTGCCAACTACGTGTCCTACGGCCTTGTCGCTCGCGAAATCGAGCGGATCGATTCCGGTTATCGCTCGATGATGAGCGTTCAGTCATCGCTGGTCATCTACCCGATCTATGCTTACGGCTCGGAGGAGCAGAAGGACAAATATCTTCCGGGCCTGGTCTCCGGCGAGCTGATCGGTTGCTTCGGCCTGACCGAGCCCGATGCCGGTTCCGATCCGGGTGGCATGAAGACGCGTGCCGAGAAGATCGAGGGTGGCTATCGCCTGCGTGGCTCAAAGATGTGGATCTCCAACGCGCCGATCGCAGACGTCTTTGTGGTGTGGGCCAAATCGGAAGCGCATGGTGGCGAAATCCGCGGCTTCGTATTGGAGAAGGGTATGAAGGGGCTGTCCGCCCCCAAGATTGGCGGCAAGCTGTCGCTGCGTGCCTCGGTGACGGGCGAGATCGTCATGGATGGCGTCGAAGTCGGTGAAGACGCTCTCCTGCCGAATGTGTCCGGCCTCAAGGGCCCCTTCGGCTGCCTCAATCGCGCGCGCTATGGCATTTCCTGGGGCGTTCTCGGTGCTGCCGAAGACTGCTGGCACCGTGCTCGCCAATATGGCCTCGATCGCAAGCAGTTCGGCAAGCCGCTTGCCGGTACGCAGCTCTTTCAGAAGAAGCTCGCCGACATGCAGACGGAGATCGCACTCGGTCTGCTGGCTTCTCTGCGTGTCGGTCGCCTGATGGATGAACACCAGTTCGCGCCGGAGATGATCTCGATCGTCAAGCGCAACAATTGCGGCAAGGCACTCGATATCGCGCGCATGGCCCGTGACATGCATGGCGGAAACGGCATCCAGATCGAGTATCATGTGATGCGCCACGCGCAGAACCTCGAGACCGTAAACACCTATGAGGGCACGCATGACGTGCATGCCCTCATCCTGGGACGAGCCCAGACCGGTATTCAGGCCTTCTTCTGATCGGGGCATTCGGCGTCAGACGGTCCACCACCCATGCCTATCCAGGGGTTTGCTTGGTGGACTGTCGCAATATTGCGTCACCACCTGCAAAACCGCGTTTCCGCTTAAACACTCATACACTTGTCTGGTCTTAGAAACACATTCAGAAGACCCGAGATTTGTTCTAAGGTGTTGTTCGACGATTCCCGAACGAGGATGAGGGATGCGGGTGCTCAGCACCACGGTCGGTTGTGGAGGGGGCGCCATGTATGCTTTGACAGTACTCGATACCGATGCGCTCAGTGCGTTCAGAAACGAGCATCCATGGCTCGATTTTCCGGAGAGCGTCACTGAGGTTTCGGTGTATTTCGATGACAATGGGGGCCCCAGTCGTCTAACTGCTCTCATCAAGGCAGAAGACGGCGAACTCCAGCCCGCCGACGTCAATTCATTCGGTGTGGATACACTTCTCGGCCTTATCCGCTATGCGCCGCAGGGAACGGCGAAAACAGAAGGCTCGCCGGAGGAACAGACCATCTGGGCCCTGATGGAAGCTCTTCCGGTTGCAGATGGATCCCGTCCGGTGGAGGCTGTCGAGGCGGAGCGTACGGAGAAGCTGCAGGAGGCCTATGCGATCCTGCGCAGCGTAGCGATCAACAAAATGCAGGCTTTGCTCAAGACTGCGCAGAGTGCTCGCGAGACACAGCGACTGGCCGATGGTATCG
Organism: Rhizobium sp. Q54; assembly: GCA_943372805.1. Taxonomy (GTDB): domain Bacteria; phylum Pseudomonadota; class Alphaproteobacteria; order Rhizobiales; family Rhizobiaceae; genus Allorhizobium. Next base: position 6,373 of record CALSAF010000020.1, on the reverse strand, counting down.
CAGCGCTGCCGAAAACACTGGACGGCGTGGATGACGGCCACAAGCCGCAATTTCTCGAAGTCGACCTCTGGCGTCTCGTCGCGGTCCTTCGAGACGAACTGGCGATGCCTGCCGACTACGAGATCTCGCCCGCAAGCGAGGACAAGCTGCTTTCGCGTGAACTGATCGAGCATGCGGAAGCCACTGCGCTGTCAGGCCCTGTCATTCAGGCCCTGTTCGAGCTTTCGCCTGTCGCGTTTTCGATTTCCAGCATCGGACAGAAGAGCTCCCGCTATGTGCGGGTCAACCAGGCCTATCTCGATCTGGTCGGCAAGACCTGGGACGAGATCCGGGGTAGCGAGATGGTGGCTTCTGGTGTCGTTTCTGGCAGCGAGGCCCGTGCCGAACGGCTGATGCTTCTCGACCGGGACGGCGGCTATACGGGGCTTCGTGGCGAGATCCGAAATGCCGACGGCAACATGGTGCCGGTGGTGATCTCGGCCCGACGAATCTCGGTCGCCGGCCAGCTCTACGACTTCGAAGTTCTTCAGCGCGCGACGCAGGACTGATTGACGGGCCTCAGGCCCGTCGCAACAGGGAGAAAGAACGCGCCTCCAGTTCGAAGGTCTGACCTTCCTCAGTCGGGTGCCCATGTCTTTCGGCATGCTCGGTCGAAAGCTCCAATAGCGAGGGGCCACCACCTGTCTCTGACAGGGCGAAAGGTGTGCTTTCCGCGACCGAATGACCGCCGAACCAGCGTTCGGCTTCCTTACGTCCCCCATCGACACTGTACCAGTCGATGATCATGCCGTCGCGCAGCTTCCCCGCCGCAACAGTGGCTGGGCCTGGCGCAAGGCGATCACGCGTCGCGTAAACTCTCTCAGGTCTTCGCAGGCTGGCGCGGTTTCTCCCAATGCGGCCAACTGATTTCGCCGTCCTGGCAGTAGCCGTACGAGGACCTGGCGGATGGCGCCAGAGGTTTCAGGTCTTGTCGCCGCTGGCTGTCGACGTATAGGTCGCCGACACCGGGTCGCTGGCGGGATAGGTATCCTCCAGGCCTTCCTGCAACGCCGTTCCACCCCGCTGCATGGTCCGGTTGTCCTGCTTCTCCTGCCTAAGGCTCTCGACTGCAGCGCTCGCTTCCCTCGGAAGGTTTTCGTCGATTTCCGTGTCACCGATCTCGCTCACGCCGAAGCGCGCCGCCTGCAACAGCATGACTTGTGCCTTCTCGAGCGCGCTATCCCGAGACAGGTCGCCGTTTTCGGTCGCTGCCATTCGGACGGATACCCTCTCTCCGCCGTCACCACGAAACTCGACAGTGAGGCCGCCGTTGGCCCCTTGGTTCGCAATGATGTCCGTTCCGATGATCTGCATGGGGTGTCTCCCGTTTCTGTCGGAATCTGAATGCAGGGCTCCGCATATGTGTTCCATGCTTGACCGAGAGACTGCAGCCGATGTGATTGCCCCAACCCAGGTCTTCATCACATTAAGTCTCTGTTTACTATGTTGCTTGGCAATTTAAGAAAATCTGAACAAAGCATGCTGGCGAACGTTCTGGTCGCAAAAGGAGAGAGAAGATGCGAGCAGGACAGGCTTTAGCGATCGACACCATTCTCATCGTCGAGGACGACGTGTTCATTTCGATGGATGCCGCCGATGCCGTCGCACGGGCCGGTGTCAGCGTCATCACCACGGAGACGGTCAGGGATGCGCTGGAAATCCTGGAAACCGAGCATATTTCCGGTGCGATCCTCGACTTCAAAGTGCGGGATGGTGCGGTCACGCCGATCGTGCAGAAGCTGCGCCGCAGCGGCATTCCGTTTCGCATCGTCTCAGGGTCGGCTATCAAGGAGATCGAGGCGAACGGAATACCCAAGAATCTTTGTGCCTCAAAGCCGGCAGACTATGGGCAAGTGCTCGTGGCACTGATGCGTGACGTCGCGCCGCGTCGCGCTCACGGGTGCCACTGACGCCTCACGCGCGTTTCGACATCAACCGTTCCAGAGTCCGTTCGACAACGTCGACCATGACCATCGTCTGGTGGTCCACCTCAATGTTGAGGGCATCACCCGGCTTGTAGCGCGGGAATGTCGTTTGACGCAGGGTTTCGGGAATGAGGTTGATCGTGAACGTGTCGTCTTCGGCCTCTGCAACGGTGAGGCTGGCGCCGTTCACCGCGAGGTAGCCACGCTTGAAGACGTATTTCGACCACTCCTGCGGAATGCGGAAACGGATGAAAGCACCCGGCATTTGCATCTTTGACTCGACCAGTTCAGCCGTCGTTGCGATGTGCCCGGCGATGTTGTGGCCACCATTCTCGTCCGTGGGCTTGGCGGAGCGCTCGACGTTGACATGGTCCCCGGATGCGAGGCTTGCGAGATTGGTTCGCTCAAGCGTGGCATCCATTGCGTCGAAGGTCACCACGGTGCCATCCATCGAGGTCACCGAGAGGCACACGCCTTCGACGGCTACGCTTGCGCCGATCTGCAGGTCGGCCATAAGCCGTTCCGGCAGCTCAATGAAGAACGTGGTATAGCCATCGTGGCGGACGAGGGATTTGATCGGAGCGACGGTCTGGACGATACCGGTATACATGATGAAGTTCCTCGAAAGATGCGAACGGAAGGTAATGCCTCGCACACCAAAGACAATCCCCATCAAGTGATCTCTGTGTTCACCCTTGTGGGATACGCGTGGAAACGCCGATTCCGGAGGGCGGCTGAGACCAGGCGTCCTTGGGCCCGCTTGCGGTCCCGTGCAGGACCGTCTTAGATCCTTCACGACGTTGTTGCAGTCTTGTCTCCGATCATTGTCAGGTAGTTCATTCCATGAAGAAGATTCTTTGCCTCGCCCTCAACCCTGCAATCGACATCTCCAGCGATGCGGACGTGGTGCGCCATACACACAAGACCCGTACCTACAATCAGCAGCAGTTCCCGGGTGGCGGTGGCATCAACGTGGCGCGTGTCATCGCCACGCTTGGCGGCACCTGTGACCTGATGTTCCTGTCGGGCGGTGCCACGGGCGAATTGCTGGAAGCGATGCTGAAGCCGCTGCCGATCGCCACACATCCGTTCAGGATTCACGATCCGGTACGGGTCGCCTTTGCGGTGCACGAGACATCCAGCAATGTCGAGTATCGCTTCGTGCCTGAGGGGCCCTTGGTAACCGAGGCCGAATTGGCTCCGGTCTTCGAGGCTGTCGCCGCGAGCGATGCGGATTACGTGGTGGCGAGTGGCAGTCTGCCGCGCGGCATCGCTGACGACACCTATGTGCGACTCGCGGAGATCGTGGCGTCGACGGGCGCACACTTTGTCCTCGACACATCGGGGCAGCCGCTTTCGGAGGCCCTGGCGCGATCGCGTATGTTTCTCGTAAAGCCGAGCCTTGGCGAGTTCGAAACTTTCCTCGGACGCAAGCTCGCTCATGACGAGGTCGGTGCAGCAGCACAGGCGCATGTGAGGACAGGTGCTGCACAGCACATCGCGGTGACCCTCGGTGCGGATGGTGCTGTTCTGGCTTCGGCGGACCGGATCATCCGATTGCCGGCCATCGATGTGCCCGTGAATTCGGCGACAGGCGCCGGAGATAGCTTCGTGGCCGGCATGATCTGGTCGCTGGCAAATGGGCATGACATTGCAGAGGCCTTCCGCTTCGGTCAGGCGGCAGGAGCCGCGACTGTCATGACGGCCGGAACCGAACTCTGCCGGAGGCAGGACGTGTTGGAACTCTTCGAACGCGAAGCGCAGAACATCAGTCCCCGCTGAGCGCGATCACAGATTCTGGAAAACAACCTCTCGGTTGTTTTATTACTTGTCACCATTAATCAAGTTTTATAAGGGAAGGCAGCGCAAGGGCGCGGTCGTGGCGGCCGCAATTTGATCACCAGTCTATAAAAGGAGCTCCCAATGCCGCTCATTCATTCGGGGCCTTCGCTGAAGCGATTTGGACTTCTCCTTTCCGTTCTTCTATGCGTCCCTGTCGCCCATGCGCAACAGGCGGAGCAACAGATCAACCTGCCGCAGAATGGTGCAGTTGCGCCTCTCGCTGTGTCTCCGTCTGCCCCGGCGCCGACGGCTGACAGCCTTGGCATTTCTGCAGACGTGTCGGTGGAGCAAGCTCCTTCGGCATTGGCGCTTCCTGTTGCTCCTGCTGCAGCCTCGACATCATCGCCAACGCCTGCCGCAGTCACTGGCGCACAACCAGCTTCGCCCGGCGTCGCGCAGGTGCCGCAGCCTTCCTCAACCCGAGCGACTGAACCCTTGGCCAGTGAGACGGCTGTCGAGCCTGCGGCGGATGCAGCTGTGCCGTCTGTTGCGGTGTCCGGCGCGGCCGAGCCGGCAACAGACATTGCCGAGAAGGGCATTGCGCATGATCTGTCGCCTGAGGGCATGTTCATGGCGGCCGACTGGGTGGTCAAGTCGGTGATGATCTCGCTCGCGCTTGCCTCCGTGCTCACATGGACGGTGTGGTTGGCCAAGTCGCTTCAGCTCTTTGGCGCGCGCTCCCGGGCGCTGCGGGGGCTCAAGGCCGTCACCCATGCCCGTCAGTTGCAGGACGCCTTGCAGACGCTGGAGAAGAGAGGTGGCGTAGTTGCTGGCATGGTGCGGGCTGCCCAGCACGAAATGCGCCTGTCCGATGCCGCGATCGATCAGGTCGGCGGTGACGGGGTCAAGGAACGCGTGGCCTCGGCATTGGCACGGATCGAGGCTGGCGCCGGGCGAAAGATGTCGAACGGCACCGGCGTTCTCGCAAGCATCGGGTCAACGGCGCCCTTCGTCGGCCTCTTCGGCACTGTCTGGGGCATCATGAATTCCTTCATCGGTATTGCCGAGACCCAGACGACCAATCTTGCGGTCGTCGCGCCGGGCATCGCCGAAGCGCTGCTGGCGACCGCAATCGGTCTCGTCGCAGCCATTCCTGCGGTCATCATCTACAACGTCTTCGCTCGGTCCGTGACCGGTTACCGCCAGCTGCTGGCCGATGCCGGTGCGGGTATCGAGCGGCTGGTGAGCCGTGATCTCGACTTCCGCAAGACTGCCCGGATCGCTCAGGCGACCAAGGCCATGACGATAGCGGCGGAGTAAGAAGATGGCTGGTGGTATCCGCGAAAACAGCTCCGGCGACGATCTGGTCGAGAACCACGAGATCAACGTCACGCCCTTCATCGATGTCATGCTGGTCCTGCTGATCATCTTCATGGTCGCGGCTCCGCTCTCGACGGTCGATGTCAACGTCGACCTGCCGGCTTCGACAGCAAAACCGGCGGAGCGCCCGGATGAACCGGTTTACGTCACGTTGAAGGAAGACATGAGCCTTTCGCTCGGAAACGACACCGTCGCCCGCGAGGCGCTTGGCACATCGCTCGACCGGATGACTGCTGGCAACAAGGATGCGCGGATCTTCCTGCGTGCCGACAAGACTGTCGACTATGGCCAGTTCATGGAGATCATGAACCTGTTGCGTGATGCAGGTTACCTGAAGATTGCGCTGGTTGGTTTGGAAAGCCTGTCGGCAGCGCAAGCGCCCGGCGCAGATCCGGCGGCGCCGCCGGTGGAGACTGCGCCATGATCGAGCCCCGTTCCACGAAGCGCGCCATCGGCGAGGGGCTGTTGTGGACCACGGCCGGCCTGTTGATTGCGAGCGCGCATGCGGGGGCCGTGGCGGTTCTTCTGCGCGAACCGGAGATGGTCATTGCCGACAGTGGGCCGCCGCCGGCCATCATGATCGAGCTCGTCCCGGAGGCCGAAGCTGTCATCACTGACGAGACCGAGATTTCGAACGAGCTGGTGGATGCCGAAGAGGTGAAGACGGCAACCAGCGAACCCGTACCGGAGCCTGTCCAGGAACCGGTGGAGCAGCCCCTACCGGAGCCCCCGCCGCCGGAACCCGAGCCGGAGGTCGCCGAGGCTCTGCCCGAGCCGCCGCCACTCATCGAGCCGGAACCCCTGCCGGAACCAATCCCTGAAATCGACCCCATCGAGCAGCTTGTGATGGCTGAGCTGGAAAACGTCGAGGTTCCGATCCCGATGATGCGGCCGTCCGTACCGAAGCCGGTCGTCGAGAAGAAGAAGGAACCGGCACCGAAGAAGGTGGTGAAGAAGGAGCAGGTTCAGCCACCCGCCTCGCAGTCCGCGCGGACCGCGAAGGCCGAGGTGGCACCCTCGACCCGGAATGCTGCGGCGGCCACGGCCAGTGGCGCCGGTCGCAATGCGTCTCCCGCCAAGTGGCAGTCGCGGCTGATGTCGCATCTTGAGCGGCGCAAGCGTTATCCCAGCGAGTCGCGCAGCAATCGCGAGGAGGGCACGGTTTATGTCCGATTCCGGATCGATGATTCCGGCAATGTGCTGGCGGTCTCCCTGTCACGTTCCTCGGGGTACCCGACACTGGACAA
>CALSAF010000019.1:0-43203 GCA_943372805.1 Rhizobium sp. Q54 | reverse complement strand
CTTCGTCATCTTTACTGTGGGTTCCACGTGCCATAACACGCACGCCATATAGCATGCGCGCTATACCCCTTCTAGAAGACATCACCACGCCGGCTTGTGATGCTTGTGCCAATGCTCGGCAATCTCAATCCGCTTGGGCACCCAGACCTTCTCATGCCCAGTCACATAATCGATGAACCGCGCCAGCGCGGCAGCCCTTCCCGGTCGCCCGACGAGGCGGCAGTGCAAACCGACGGACATCATCTTCGGGCTGCCGTTTTTGCCCTCCTCATAGAGCACGTCAAAGGCGTCCTTGAGATAGGTGAAGAATTGGTCGCCGGAATTGAAGCCCTGCGGCGTCGCAAAACGCATGTCGTTGGTTTCAAGCGTATAGGGGATGATCAGGAAGGGCTTTCCCTCGAGATCCGGCACCCAGAATGGCAGGTCGTCGGAGTAATTGTCGGAGGAATACATGAAACCGCCCTCCTCCATCACGAGGCGCAGCGTGTTCATGGATGGTTTGCCCTGATACATGCCGAGCGGATGGGAACCGGTCAGTTCCTTGTGCAGGCGAACGGCTTCTTGAATGTGCTGACGCTCGACCTCTTCGGGAAAATCCTTGTATTCGAGCCAGCGATAGCCGTGGCTGGCGATTTCCCAGTCCGCTTCCTTCATCGCGGCAACGGCTTCCGGGTTGCGGGCCATGGCAAGCGTCACGCCATAAACGGTGACCGGCACGCGGCGCTCGGTGAACATCCGCCACAGCCGCCAGAAACCGGCGCGCGAGCCGTATTCATAGATCGATTCCATGTTGAGATTGCGCTGGCCGGGCCAGGGCTGCGCGCCGACGATTTCCGACAACAGGTTTTCGGACGCCGGATCGCCATCGAGAATGTTGCTTTCGCCCCCCTCCTCGTAATTCACCACGAACTGCACCGCGATCCGCGCGCCGTCAGGCCATTTCGGATCGGGGATGTTGCGGCCATAGCCTATGAGGTCGCGGGGATAGGGGGCAGTCGTCATCGGTTCACCTCTCGTATTTTGACGCGAGGCTATTGTCGACGATGGCGACTGTCGAGATGCAAATCGCGAATTCTGCTGCGCCGCAGCGCGCCTAGGCGATCTTCCGCCGGGCCACTTGCCCCAGCGGGTGCAGGGAATGCACGACGAAGGGTGCGCCCCGTTCCGGCTCGATGAACAGCGCCAGATTGCCGATCACCACCGGTTCGGCCAGCACTGGGTCGAATTGCGCCTTCAAAGCCTGTTCGATACGCGGAAAATCGCGGCCCAGCAGCGGCCCCGTCAGCGTCATATGGAAGCGAAACTCATCCATCACGTAAGGATGGCCCCAGCGATTGAGATTGGAGAACTGAGGCGCCGACAACCGTTCGGGATTGCGCCGCTCGATCTCGGTTTCGGAGAGCGGCGCCCGAAAGCCGTCAAAGGCCTGAACCACCGAAGCCGCAAGGTAGTCCACGGACGGACACGGGCGATCGAGAATCAGACCGTAGACATCGCCGATGCGGCCGACGGTCAGGCCGTCGAGCGCCACCGGCTCCATGCGCCCGGAGAAATGCATAAGTTCGCGCAGCAGCGACGCTTCGGTCGATCCGTCGCTCAGGCGAAACGGCGCCTTGAACGTCGCGTGGAAACCGAAGCGCCGCGGCAGAGCCGTATGGAAGGCAATCTCATGCACGCCGAGCCCCTTGAGGCCCGGATGTTCGGCAGCTTCGCCGGAAAAGACGTTCCGCCCCAGCCAGCTCGCAGCCGCAAGTGCCAGCGGATCGCCAGAGGGTGGTGTAAAGCAGATGGCATAACGCATGTCGAGCACCTCGCACTGGCTCGCCCCGGCACTTTAGCAGTTGCCGTTTCAACCCTGTGGATAGGTGATTTGCATGACAGTATCACGAAGCGGGCGGCGTCATTTGCCGCGAGCCCACAATATAAAACCCCGCAAATTCAGGGTATTTCGGTAAATTCCTCATCGCTTGCGCGACGAGCAGCCACCGAAATGTGATGGGCGAGAGAGAAGCTGTGAGGCAGCGGCAATGCTGCGCCTCCAATCGAATCGAGGACGGCATCGGCCAGCAGATGGGCGATGCCGAAACTGACCTTGAAGCCCCCGGTCAGCGCGTGGATATGCGAATGCCCCGGATGCGGACCAACCATCGGGTCACGATCGACCGCCTTGGGTCGCAGACCCGCCCAGCGCTCCACAACCTCGGCCTCTTGCAGCACCGGCGCCAGTCGCCGCGCCCCGGCGATCAAGGTGTCGAGTTGCGCATCCGTCGAGAGGGCCTGGTCGAAACTGTTCTCGCTGGTGCTGCCGATCGCGATATGACCGCCGTCATGCGGCACGACATAGAGACCGTCGAGATAAAGGAGCGGCAGATCGGCGGCGTCGGCCCTCAACAGCGCCGCCTGCCCTTTCACGCCAAGGCCGAGTGGCTTTGCAAGTGCAGGCCCGAGCGTTTCGAGAAGCGGGAACGACGAAACACCCGCCGCAACGAGCAGATCGCCGAAACCGAGCGTAACACCGTCGTCCAGCCGGATCTGCCTTGCATCGGCATCGACGGCGCTTACGGTGGCCCCTTCGAACAGGCGCACGCGCCCGGTCCGCTCCAGTCTCGCGCGGATCGCAGCCGTAAGCCCGCGCGGCGAGACACGTCCCGCAAAGCCGTCATGGACGAGCCCTGCCTCGCAGAATTCCTTCGCCGGCCAGTCGGCAAACGGGCTGTCCTCAATCACCGACCAATCGAAGGCGCGCCCTTGCTGGCACCAGTTCGTCTCCGCCTCCCGGGAATGCCGCGCGGCGATAGGCCGAAGATGCGGCTTCGGCAACGGAATGAGCCGCCCGCAACGCCGGTAGCCGGCGGACAGACCTGTCTCCGCCTCAAGCTCGGCGATCTCCGCCTCCAGCGACAGGAGCCCGTCGAACTGCAGCTGCTTCTTTTCGTTCCAGCGGTCCGGCATATGCGCCATCAAGGCGCCAAGCAGGCCACCACTCGCCCCACTGCCGGTTTTCTCACGGTCGATCAGGATGGTGTCGATGCCCCGGCGCTCGGCTTTCAACGCCGCCCAGAGGCCCATGATGCCACCACCGACGATGACGAGGTCGGCTTGCAATTGACCTGACATCGTTGCCGATTTATCGGACATGACCATGACCCATTCGAATTCTCCGCCGGACACCGGCGACATTGCTGCGCCGCTTAGCTGGCATGACGGCGATATGCCCTTTTCCACCGCCTTTGGCGATCATTTTTATTGCCAGACGGACGGCCGGCTGGAATGTAGCCATGTCTTCCTCGCTGGCAACGGCCTGCCGGATCGCTGGCGGGAAGCGGAACGCTTCGCCATCGGAGAACTCGGCTTCGGCACCGGCCTCAATGCCTGTGAAACCTGGCATCAGTGGAAGGAGCACCGTCGCCCCGGCACCCGCCTTGACTTCATCTCCTTCGAACTTTTCCCGATGAAGGCCGAGGAGATCGACCGCGCGCTGTCCCGATGGCCGGAGATCGAAGCCGAACGCCGGTCACTGGTTGCCCGCTGGCCGGCGGAGCCAAGCGGCATCGTTCAAATCGACCTCGACGACCAGACCCGTTTGCGTGTCGTCTGCGGCGATGCGCTCGAAAGCCTGGAAGCGAGCGACCTGACTTTCGACGCCTGGTTCCTCGACGGTTTCGCCCCCTCGCGCAACAGCGCCATGTGGTCGGCAGAACTGATGCAGCGGGTCTATGACAGGACGCACGAAGGCGGCAGCTTCGCCACCTATGCCGCAGCCGGCTTCGTGCGCCGCAATCTCATTGCCGCGGGCTTTGACGTGGAGCGACGTCCGGGCTTTGCCGGAAAGAGGGAAATGCTCTGCGGTGTCAGGCGCCTCGCCTGATCAGCGCTCCACACGGGCCGTGGCCGCGACGCGCTTGCCGCCCCATTGCTCGATCTTGCGCAGGAGAAGTTCCGGCGAGATCGGCTTCGACATGTAATCGTCCATCCCGGCAGCAAGGCAGGCTTCCCGGTCGCTGTCGAGTGCGTGTGCCGTGACGCCGATGATGGGTATATGTCGCCCCGTCCCCTGCTCGCCCCTGCGGATCGTTTCGGTCGCCTGGTGCCCGTTCATCACCGGCATGGAAACATCCATCAGGATCAGGTCAGGCGGCTCACTCTGCCAGGCTGCGACCGCATCCTCGCCATTGTCGACGATTCGGTAGGCGATGCCGCTGCCGGTGAGGATCTGCCGGAAGACGATCTGGTTGACCGGATTATCTTCCGCAATCAGCACCTTGAGACCACCTTCGTCACTGAAGCTGGAAGGCGCGTCCGGAACACCTGCCGCGACCTGCGTCGCCACGGTCGGAAGCGGAGCCGGCGAAACCAAAGGCCGTGAGCGGGCCGAATTGGCGCCCTGCACCCGCGCTGTGCGCACCACGTCGATGATTGCGCCGCGCAGAACGTTCGCACGCGCCGGCTTCATCAGGTGCGCCTGCACCCTGAGGGTCTCGAAAAGCCTGTCGTCACCGACCATGTCCATGGAGGTCAGGAAGACGAGCGCGATGTCATCGAAGCGCCTGTCGGCCCGGATGGCCCGCGCCACGTCGACGCCATTCATGTCGGGCATCTGGTAGTCGATGACCACGACATCGATCGCCAGCTGCTCTTGATGCGCTTCAGCCAGAATTTCAAGGCCGGTGTTCCCATCCGGCACCGCCAGTCCGTCAAAGCCCCACATCGCCAACTGCTCGGTAATGATCCGGCGGTTGACGGCGTTGTCATCGATGACGAGGACCCGCGCATCCTTCACCGTCGCCGGCAGGTCCTTTTGACGGCGGCGTTCAGCGACGATCGTGAGCGGCAGATCGACGGTGAAGATCGACCCTTTTCCGACCTCCGACGAGACGTGCAGCTTGCCACCGAACAACCTGACAAGGCCTGCGGTGATGGCGAGCCCGAGGCCGGTGCCCTCGTGCCGCCGCGTCGAGGACGTGTCGACCTGCGAGAACTTCTCGAAGATCTTTGCCTGCATGTCGGGCGCAATGCCGATGCCCGTGTCCTCGATGCGAAGCTTCAGGACGGCCTGCCCTGCTGTCTCGTTGTCGGTCGACACCGCGACATGGACATGCCCCTTCTCGGTGAACTTGATCGCATTGCCGAGCAGGTTGGTGACGATCTGCCGGAACCGCCCGGGATCGCCCAGGAAGGTGTGTTCCACGGATTGATCGCCGGAGACCACGAGTTCGATATCCTTCTCTGCAGCGGCGGCCGAGAGAAGGGTCGCGACGTCCTCGATCGCCTCAACCGGATCGAACGGCGATTTCCGCAACCGCAACTGCCCGGCATCGATCTTCGAGAAATCGAGGATATCGTTGATGATCGTCAGAAGCGCGTTGCCCGACTTGACCATGATGTCGACGAAAGTCTTCTGGCGGCTGTCCAGTTCCGATTTCGACAACAGTTCCGCCATGCCGAGAACACCATTCATCGGTGTGCGGATCTCGTGGCTCATATTGGCAAGGAAGTCGGACTTCGCCTTGTCGGCCGCTTCGGCACGGGCGAGCAGGATTTCCAGCTCCGCCTCGCGCGCCTTGAGTTCCGTGACATCCGTGAGCACGACGACGCAGCTGCCGTCGCCGCCGAATGTGGCTTCAAGCTTGACCCAGGTCCTTCCCCCCGCAAGGAAGGTGGTCGAGACGCCTGTCGACCGCTGAAGCGCGCCTTGCCACTGGTCGAGGAGCGTGGTGGCTTCGTCGCCGAAATCGCCGCGCTCGGCACAGAAATTGAACAGCGACCGCCAGCTCTCGCCGGGAAGCACCAGCCCTTCCGGCAGATCGAGGATCCGGCCGAAAGACGGATTGACTTCGGCGATGCGTCCCTGCTCGATCATCAGCAGGCCCTGCGACATCATCCGCATGGACTCCTGCAGAAAACGGCCCAGCCGTTCCAACTGCTGCTGTGCCTCGCCGATTTCTCGCTCCCGCTTCCGCATTTCGGTGAGATCGGAATAGGTCAGCAGGATCTTGCGATCCTGCAGTCGCGTGATGGTGGCGAGCACCAACTTGCCGTCAGCATAGTCCAGTTCGGTGACTCGCGAACCTTCGAGGGCGTCGAATTGGGCGATGCGCTGGCGATACCCCTCCTCGAAATCGACGCCGGGCCAGCTCCAGCCGCGCTTGTGATTTTCCAGGCAATAGTCCCGGAACTGCAAGCCGGCGAGCGGAAGCTCGGCCGGCCACTTCCAGATCTCGCGGCACTTCTCGTTGGCGAATTCCACAGCATAGGCGCGATCAAGGATCACAACGCCAACCGGCATGACCTGCAGCATCGCCACCATGTCGCTGTAGAGCGCCTCGCTGCGTGCCTGTGCGGCGAGCAAGGCCTCCTGCCCCTTCTTGATCACCGAGACGTCATTGACGGAGCCGACGAGATAGTGCTTGCGCTCTGCGGTCGTGATCCGGTTGAGACGCGTGATGACCGGGATCACCTCCCCATGGCGCGTCACCGTATCGACATCCCTGTCGATGCGCACGCCCTGTTCGAGGATCCGGATATTCTCCTCCTTCATCCGTCCGCCGGTGTCGGGCCACATTTCCTCTTCGGTCATCCCGTAAATGTCTTCGCGGCGCTGGCCGTGAAGCTCTTCATAGGCGGCATTGACGTAGATGAGCCGACGATTGATGTCACGGATGAAGACCGGCACGGGCATCTGTTCAAGCGCAGCGCGATAGAGCAGCGTCTCCTCCTCGCGCTGCACCATCTCGGACACGTCCGAATAGGTGATCAGGATACGCCCATCCTCGATCCGGCAGCTGCTTCCAGCCAAGGCCCGCCCGGAGGGCGTCTTCACATCGATCAGAGGCCCATTGTCGAGGGTGCTGAGCTGTTCCAGCCGAAACGCGATACGGTCTTCCATTTCAGTCGTGCTGAAATGCGGGAAGTCGCGCTTGTAAACAAGGCGCAACATGTCTCCGTAATGCATGCCCGCAAGTGGAACAGGCGGATCGAGTTCCACCATAGCCACCATCGCCGGGTTGACGAAGACGATGGTCAGATCGACGTCGAGCACGGCGATACCGACCGGCAGAGAGGCCATCAGGCTTTCCAGCCGGGTCTGCAGCAGCTCGGATTCGCGCCGCGCCATCTGCGCCTTGCTCTGCGCCTCCTCGAGCTGCGAGAGATCGGTGATGGATCCCACGATATAGCGATGACCGTGAGGTCCGCTGACTGCGCCTGTGCGCGACACCACCGGGATACGGGTGCCGTCGGCGCGGATGAAATCGTCATGCACCTCCTCGGTGACCCCGCTGTCGAGGACACGCTGGTTGCCACGGCTGTAGGCGGCGCCGAGTTCAGGAAAATTCTCCTCCTCCGTCTTGCCCAGGAGATCGGCAAGCGGGCGGCCAACGATGGTGGCATAGGCGGCATTGGCGAAGACGAGCCGATGATCGGAATCACGCACATAGGTGGCAATCGGATACTGCTCCAGCACCGCCTGGAACACGTCCATCGACGGCATGACAGGCACCGGGGCAGCATCCACCGCCGTCGCGCCGGCGACATGATGCTCGATGAAACCGAACAGGTAGATCCGGTCGTCATCGTCGAAGAAGCGCTCGATCCGAAGGATATGCACCGGCCCACCCGGCTCCGGCCTCAGGCGCACCTCTTCTTCTTCGCCGAAGACAAGCACACGACGCTCGCGGTCGTCGCGATAACCGTCCAAGGCATCGCCGAGGACGTCGCGATCGGCACGACCGATGAAACTCTCGACACTCAGATTGTGCAGCCGGGCGAAAGCATCGTTGACCACGACATAGCGCAGCTCGCTGTCCTTGACATACGAGGGCAGGTCAAGCGCGGCGATCTTCTCGCGAACTAGGTCGAGCAAGTCGCTTCCCCGGATCAATTCGGTTTCTCCCAACGCATATAAATGGCGTGGAATGGTAAACAGCTGGTAAGCATCGCCGATCCATCGGTCATCCTGGGACTGAAATCGGCGCAGGTCTGCTGCTTGCCGGAAGCGGTCGATGTTCCAGATGAGCCGGTTTTCCGTCGCAAACGGCAATGCCTTTTGGCTTATGAACCTGCGAGACTTCATGTCGAGATTGACACAATGGATCGACCATGAGCGACATGACCAGCACCGCCTTGTCCGAGACTGAAACCCAATCCGCAGGAGGCGAGCGCCGCAGGCGCACGGGCGGGCGCGGTGGTGATCGCAGCCGCGCCACCGGCTCGACAAAGTATCGCAACCTCGTCAACCGGCTGGCCAGGACCGAGTTGCTGGACCCGCAGGCGCTCGAGGATATTCACGACGCCTCGCTGACCGTGCTGGAAGAAATCGGCATCGATGTCATGCTGCCGGAGGCCCGCGCCATCATGAAGGCGCATGGCGCGGAGGTCACCGAGGGCATCGAGCGCGTGCGTTTCGACCGCGGCCTGATCCTCGACATGATCGCGTCCGCCCCGTCGGAATTCACCATGCATGCCCGCAATCCGGAACGGCATGTGAAGATCGGCGGCAACAACCTCGTCTTCGCCCAGATCGCCTCCGCCCCCTTCGTCGCCGATCGCGAAGGCGGTCGCCGCGCCGGCAATCAGGAAGACTTCCGCAAGCTGGTCAAGCTCGCCCAGTGTTACGACGTGATCCACACGACAGGCGGCTATCCGGTCGAGCCGGTCGACATCCATGCATCCGTCCGCCATCTCGACTGCCTGTCGGACATGGTGAAGCTGACCGACAAGGTGTTTCACTGCTACTCGCTCGGCAAGCAACGCAATCTCGACGGCATAGAGATCGCCCGCATCGGGCGCGGCATCTCCATGGAGCAGATGGAAAGCGAGCCCTCGCTCTTCACCATCATCAACTCATCCTCGCCGCTGCGCCTCGACGGCCCAATGCTGCAGGGCATCATCGAGATGTCCTCGCGCGGCCAGGTCGTGGTGATGACACCGTTCACGCTTGCCGGCGCCATGGCGCCCGTCACCGTCGCCGGTGCCCTTGTCCTGCAGAATGCCGAAGCGCTCTGCGGCATCGCCTTCACCCAGATGGTCAAGCGCGGTGCGCCTGTCGTCTATGGCGGCTTCACCTCGAATGTCGACATGAAGACCGGGGCACCGGCCTTCGGCACCCCCGAGTATATGAAGGCCGTCATTGCCGGCGGCCAGCTCGCGCGGCGCTACAAGCTGCCCTACCGCACCTCCAACACCAATGCCGCCAACACCATCGATGCGCAGTCGGCCTATGAGTCCGCCTTCTCTCTCTGGGCGCTGACGCAAGGCGGCGGCAATTTCATCATGCATTCGGCCGGCTGGACAGAAGGCGGCCTGACGGCCTCCTTCGAAAAGTTCATCCTCGACGTCGACATGCTGCAGATGGTGGCGGAATTCCTCACGCCCCTCGACGTCAGCCAGGATGCGCTGGCGCTCGACGCCGTGCGCGACGTCGGCCCCGGCGGCCACTTCTTCGGCACCGCCCACACGCTCGCCCGCTACGAGACCGCCTTCTATTCGCCGATCCTGTCGGACTGGCGCAATTTCGAGACCTGGACCGAGGCCGGCCGCCCGACCACCTACGACCACGCCAACCGCGTTTTCAAGGAAAAGCTGTCAAATTACGAACGCCCGCCGATCGACCCGGCCGTCGAGGAAGAGCTCGACGCCTTCGTGGCAAAGCGCAAGGAAGAAGGCGGAGTTGCGACGGACTTCTGATCCATCAGGAAAGCTGCTTGAGATACGCCTGATAGGTCTGGTGCGGCTCAGGCTCGAACCGGTCAGCCATCATCTTCCAGTCCTCCACGCGGTCGAGCCGGAAGTCGCGGAAACCTTTGCGCATCTCGCACCAGGCGGTCATCAACCAGATCGCCCCGAAGACCGACAAGCCAAGTGGCCATACAACGCGTTGGCTGCGCTCGCCCGGCAACGAGTGATAGGCGATCCAAGCCTTGCGCTTTGACGAAAGCGCCGCGCGCATATCACCGAGGCAGTCCGGCACCTCCGGCTGGGCGGATGAGCGGAAGGCATGGATCGGCGCTGTGACCAGCCGTTCGGCATGCTCCTTCGGCAACATGCCGAGCATTTTTTCCTTCGCCTCCCGTGCCGCCTGGCCGAGCCTCGGATCCCCCAGCATTTCGACGGCGCGCAGCCCGAAGGCCAGCGCCTCCAACTGCTCGAAGGTAAAGGTCAGCGGCGGTGCGTCGAAGGCCTCGCGCAGCATGTAGCCGACACCGCGCTCCCCTTCGATCGGCGCACCTGAGGCGATCAGGTGGTCCATGTCGCGATAGATCGTGCGCGGCGCGACCTCCATCTTCTCGGCGATCTCCGCCGCCGTCATGGCGCGCCCCGTCGCGCGCATCAGTTGGATGATCCGGAACAGGCGGTCGGCGGGGCGCATGCGGGCCTCCATGAAAGCTATGGCCATAAGCCTGTCAGTTGCGTCGTGTTAGGTCAAGCCGTCATCATCAACGGGAGACATACATGACACCAGGCACCATCCTCGAACTCGCCGTATGCACCGTCACCGACAGAGCGGCTGCTGAAACCGCGCGCCGCGCCGCCATGGCTGCGGTCAAGGCCTATCCCGGCTTCGTCAGCTGGCGCGCCCTGACCGCTCTGGAGCAGGGCGACATGATTGCCGATCTCGTCGAATGGGTCGACAAGGCAAGCGCCGATGCTGCTGCTGCGAAAGTCCAGGCAGACCCCGCCTTCGCCCCTTACATGGCAGCGATTTCAGGTGTTACCTTGATGCAGCATTTCGACACGCAAGGGACGCTCTGATCCATCATGGCCGAGCCGCTGAAACATCTGATCGGCCACCAGACCGCCCGCGACACGGCTGATGCCGTGGCGCGGGCCTGGGCACCCTTTGACCGGGCCGCCTTTCTCGCAGATATCCTGCCAGTCATCGACGGGCTGGAACTGATGCAGCGCGGTCAATGCATTGCCGATGCACTGCGCCGTCACCTGCCTGACGATTTCGAGCAAGCAGCTGTAATCCTGCACGCCTGCCTGCCGGTAAAGGAGCGGCCAGGCCTCACCGGCTGGGCGCTGCTCTCAGTCAACCAGTATGTCGCCGCCCATGGCCGGGGCCACCTTGAAAGTGGCCTCGGCCTCCTGAAGGCGCTGACGTCGCATTTCACCGGCGAATTCGGCATCCGTCCCTTCATTGCCGACGAGCCGCAAAAGGCATTGGCGATCATCTCCGGCTGGGTAACGGACCCAAATCATCATGTCCGCCGGCTCGCCAGCGAAGGCACCCGTCCCCGCCTGCCCTGGGCGATGCGCCTGCCGTCCCTGGTCCGCGATCCCGCCCCGATCCTGCCAATTCTGGAAGCGCTTGTTGACGACGAGGAGGAATATGTCCGCCGCTCCGTTGCCAACAGCCTCAACGACATCGCCAAGGATCACCCGGATCTCGTCGCCGATTTCGTCGAGCGGCACAGGAAGGGGGCCTCGAAGGAGAGGCTCTGGCTGCTCAAGCACGCCTCCCGCACCCTGATCAAAAAGGGCCATGGCAAGGCGCTCGCCAATTTTGGGTTCACGCTGCTCACCGACGTCACGGCTTCCCTGACGCTTGCCAAGGACCGGATCGTCTTCCCCGGTGAACTCTCGTTCGAGATCCACCTGTCAAACGGCGGGGCAGAGCCGTGCACGGTGCTGCTCGACTACGCGATCCATCACCAGAAGAAGGACGGTTCGCTCTCGCCCAAGGTCTTCAAGTGCAAGAACCTCCTGCTGCAGCCGGGTCAGAGTGTCGCGATCCACAAGCGCCATGCACTGCGCCCGATCACCACCCGCGTCTATCATCCGGGGCGGCACCGACTGGAAATCATGTTGAACGGGGCAACTGCCGCGCATGCTGATTTTGACCTCGTCATGCCCCAGGGTGCCGCGACATGAGCCAGAGCGGCCACGACATCCGCTTCGAGGCCGAAGTCATCCGCTTCGACGGCCCCGGCGGCTGGCACGGGGTCTTCCTGCCGGAAGAACCCGCCGCCGAGGCCCGCTTCTTCGGTCGCGCCAATGCGCTCGGGGCCATTGGCGTACATGCACGAATCGGCGCCACCCGGGTCAGGACCGCCCTCTTCCCCGACAAGAGCCGCAACACCTTCCTCCTGCCGCTGAAGGCGGACCTGCGCCGGCGCGAACTGATCACGGTGGGCCGTAGGATTTCGGTAGCCCTAACGCTCGATGCTTGAGCCGCAGGGCACCCTTGTCACGCTGCACTGCAAACATTCCCTTGACTTTCGGACAGAACAGGCTCATCAGCACGTCAGCTTTTACCTTCCGGCCGCCGCGTGAGCGTGCCCAGCGACAACTGAGACGCGACGAAGGATAAGGCGCATGACATCCGGGCGGACATTCCGCCGATGCGCTTGGAAAGCTTTTTTCCAACTTACAAGTTCCCAAATCACGCGGGGTTCTTGACGCCAATGCCAACCGGATCGCGAAGACCGCGTTCCGGGGTCGTGCATTTGGCGCCCCGAAAGGTATGACTTTGACAACTTTCGATGATCTTGGCCTCTCCAAGAATATCGTCGCGACGCTGACGACGCTCGGCTTCACGACCCCGACCCCGATCCAGGAGAAGGGCATCCCCGTCGTTCTCGGTGGACGTGACCTGATCGGCCTCGCCCAGACCGGCACCGGCAAGACGGCCGCTTTCGGCCTGCCGATGATCGAGATGCTCCTCAAGGATGAGAAGCGCCCCGACAACCGCACCACCCGCGCCCTCATTCTCGCCCCGACCCGCGAACTGGTAAACCAGATCGGCGAAAACCTGCGCAGCTACCTGCGTCGCCTGCCGCTGAAGATCAACCAGGTCGTCGGTGGCGCTTCCATCGGCAAGCAGCAGCTGCAGCTCGAAAAGGGCACCGACATCCTCGTCGCGACGCCTGGCCGCCTGCTTGACCTGATCGCCCGCAACGCGATCTCGCTGCGCGCCGTGCGTTACCTGGTTCTCGACGAAGCCGACCAGATGCTGGACCTGGGCTTCATCCATGACCTGCGCAAGATCTCGAAGATGGTCCCGCCGAAGCGCCAGACCCTGCTCTTCTCGGCCACCATGCCGCCGTCGATCGCCGATCTCGCCGCAAGCTTCCTGACCGACCCGCTCAAGGTCGCCGTGTCCCCTCCGGGCAAGGCCGCCGACAAGGTCGAGCAGCACGTGCATTTCGTCGCCGGCCAGAACGCCAAGACGGAGATGCTCAAGAAGATCCTCAACGACAACCCGGATGGCCGCTCCATCGTCTTCCTGCGCACCAAGCACGGCGCGGAAAAGCTGATGAAGCACCTCGACGCCACCGGCTACTCGGTCGCCTCGATCCACGGCAACAAGAGCCAGGGCCAGCGCGAGCGCGCCTTGAAGGGTTTCCGTGACGGCGAGATCAAGACGCTGATCGCCACCGACGTTGCCGCCCGCGGCATCGACATCCCGGCCGTCTCCCACGTCTTCAACTACGACCTGCCGGAAGTGCCTGACGCTTACGTCCACCGCATCGGCCGTACGGCCCGTGCCGGTCGCGACGGCATCGCGATCGCGTTCTGCGGTCCCGACGAAGGCCGTCTGCTGCGCGACGTCGAAAAGCTGATGGGCATCGACATCCCGGTCGCCTCTGGCGAACCACCGGCAAACCTCGCACGCCCGGCCCGTCCGCAGCGTCGCGGCGGCGGCGGTGGTGCAGGTGCTGGCGGCAACAACCGCAATCACCAGGGCCAGGGTCGTGGCAAGTCCGAAGGCGGCGCCAAGGCTGACGGTCGCCCGGCCAAGTCCGGTCACCGCAAGGGTGGCAATGGCGGCGGCAATGGCAATGGCGGCAACCGCTCGGCCAATGGCAACGGCCAGAGCCGTGGCGGCAATGGCCAGGCACGCCCCGCACGCTCCGGCACCGCCGGCGGACGTCGCCGCGAAGCCTGAGCCACGCGCCAGACCAGTATTTGACAAACGAAATGGCGCGGCTCACACCGCGCCATTTTTCATGGGCTTCGATCAATGCTCTGGGGTTTCAGCCAAGATCAGGTTTGGCAACAACCTTTCGATTGGTGAGGTAGACCCCCGCCACCACAACGCATGTGCCCACGATCATCGGCAAGGTCAGCTCTTCGCCAAAGGCAATCGCCGCCTCGATTGCCGCCAGTGGCGGCACCAGATAGATCAGCGACGCCGCCTTCGACACGTCGCCCCGGCGGATCAGATAGAGCAGGAGCGCGATTGCGCCCATCGAGATGCCGACGACCGACCAGGCGAGGGTTACGAAGAAGCCGAGGCTCCAGTCGACATGCAGATCTTCAAGCATGAGCGCCGCCGGTACCGTGACAATCAGCGCACCGACGTATTGCAGCGTGGCAACGGCCCGGAGGTCACCCTCGCGAACGAAACGCTTCTGGTAGATGGTGCCGGCAGTCACGCAGGCCATGGCGAGCACGTTCACCGCCACGGCATAGGCAGGGATGCTGGAGGCATCGAGGATCAGAACCTTGGGCAGCACCGCGATCGCGATCCCGACAAAGCCGATCAGCAGTCCGGCGCGTTGGCTGAAACTGAGATCCTCACCAATCAGATAGGCCGCGGCAATGCCCGTCATCAGGGGCTGCAGGCCCGCGATAATCCCCGAGAGTGCTGCCGGTACACCGTGGCCGATCGCCCACCAGACCATGCCGAGATAGAGCCCGTGCAGGAACATGCCAGAGACGATCGCATGCAGCCATCCGGCCCGATCCTTCGGCCAGGAAACACCCCCGATGCGACAGACGATATAGAACAGCACCACGGCGGTGCCATAACGAACGACGAGGAAGGTGAGCGGGTCAGCAAAGAAAGTGGCAAACTTGGCGGACACCCAGCCGGTCGACCAGAGGATGACGAAAAGGATTGGCGCGAGGCGGGCAAGGGTCATGAGTCGGGTTCTTTCCAGGTCCGGACCGCGAACTGCCGGCGCAGGTCTCGATACTGTGCGCCCCGCCTTCGGTCAAAAGAGTTTTCCTGCAGGCAGGGTTGAATTCCGTTCACACCCCCAAGGACAAAAAATATTCTGCCGACACATGCCCAATATTTAATCAACGGACACCCGGGCAGCGCAACTGCATTTCACCATTTGCCAAATCACGCAGGAGTAGAGCGCCCTCCTCCCCCAACAGAACACGGGGATCTGCGCAAACTTTACGCGAATGCCGCATTCGAGGGCAGGCCGAGCGATGTCTAATTCTGCGCATGGAGCCTGCGAACCAGCTTGCATTGGCCAAATGGTTGTATTCAAATGACCAAAAAAGGGGATGGCGCCATTGGCATTTGATGAAATGATAGGTGCGGACGGTGCTCCGCGCGGACCTTACCAGAACTATTTCGATTGGTATTCCAGCCAGGATCCGGCAAGGCTGTTGGCCAAGTCGCGAGATGCGGAGAACATCTTTCGCAAGACCGGCATCACCTTCGCGGTCTATGGCCACGCCGACAGCGCCGAAAAGCTGATCCCCTTTGACATCATCCCGCGCATCATCTCCGGCCGCGAATGGCGCAAGCTCGCCCAGGGCATCGAACAGCGCGTCCTCGCACTGAACGCTTTCCTCGATGACATCTACCACAAGCAGGAGATCATCAAGGCGGGCCGTATCCCGCGCGAACTGATCGAGAAGAACGTCGCCTTCCTGCCCGAGATGATCGGTTTCCGCCCGCCGGGTGGCGTCTATACCCACATCGTCGGCACCGACATCGTGCGCACGGGCGAAGACCAGTTTTACGTGCTGGAAGACAATGCCCGCACACCCTCCGGCGTCTCCTACATGCTGGAGAACCGGGAAACCATGATGCAGATGTTCCCGGAACTCTTCCAGCTCAACAAGGTGCAGCGCGTCGAGGACTATCCCTATCTGCTGCGCCAATCTTTGGCCTCGCTTGCGCCTCCCGGCTGCAAGGGCAAGCCGCGCGTCGCGGTTCTGACCCCCGGCATATACAATTCTGCCTATTACGAACACTCTTTCCTCGCCGACATGATGGGCGTGGAACTGGTCGAAGGCTCGGATCTGCGCGTCATCGACGGCAAGGTGAAGATGCGCACCACACGCGGCTATGAGGCGATCGACGTGCTATATCGCCGCGTCGACGACGACTTCCTCGATCCCCTCACCTTCCGCCCCGATTCGGCGCTGGGTATCCCCGGCATCATGGATGTCTACCGCGCCGGCAACATCACCATTGCCAATGCGCCCGGCACCGGCATTTCCGACGACAAGGCAATCTACAGCTACATGCCGGAAATCGTCGAATTCTATACCGGCCGCAAGGCATTGCTCGAGAATGTGCCGACCTGGCGCTGTTCGGAAGCCGACAGCCTGAAATACGTGCTCGAACATCTGGAAGAGCTGGTGGTCAAGGAAGTTCACGGCTCCGGCGGTTACGGCATGCTGGTCGGGCCGACCGCGACCAAGAAAGAGCGTGCCGATTTTGCCGACAAACTGAAGTCACGCCCCTCGAACTATATCGCCCAGCCGACGCTGTCGCTCTCAACGGTGCCGATCCTCGTCAACAAGGGGATCGCGCCCCGCCACGTCGACCTACGTCCCTATGTCCTCGTCTCCGACAAGGTGCAGATCATCCCCGGCGGACTGACCCGCGTGGCCCTCAAGCAGGGCTCGCTCGTGGTCAATTCCAGCCAGGGCGGCGGCACCAAGGACACCTGGGTACTGGAGGACTGACATGGTCATGCTCGGAAGAACTGCCAACGGCCTCTTTTGGATGTTCCGCTACATCGAGAGAGCCGAAAACATCGCCCGCCTCGTAGATGCGGGCTTGCGGATGTCGCTGACCCGCACCGGCGCCTCGGATGAGGACTGGGACGCGGTGCTGAAGAGCGCGGATGTCCGCCCGCTCTTCGCCCAGCGGCAGGACAAGGTAACCGCTGCGGACGCGATCGACTTCCTGTTGCGCGACACCGCCAACCCGTCAAGCGTGATGTCCTGCATCGAATCGGGCCGCAACAATGCCCGCATGGTGCGCACGGCCCTCACCCGCGAGACCTGGGAAGCAACCAATGAATGCTGGATCGAGCTCAAGCAGATGCTCGCCCGCAAGCTGAAATCAGCAGACCTGCCGGAGGTGATCGACACGGTGAAGCGCCGCGCCGGCCTGATCCGCGGCGCCTTCCATGGCTCGATGCTCAGAAACGAGATCTACAATTTCGCCCGCATCGGCACCTTCATCGAACGTGCGGACAACACCAGCCGCATCCTTGATGTCAAATACTACGTGCTTCTGCCAGCGATCACCCATGTCGGCTCCTCGCTCGACAACATGCAGTGGGAATCGATCCTGCGTTCGGTCTCGGCGCACCGCTCCTACCGCTGGGTCTATGACGGCGAGTATCGGGCGAGCAACATTGCCGACTTCCTGATCCTGAACGGCCAGATGCCGCGCTCGCTCGCCTATTGCTACGAGAAGATCGTCTCCAATCTCGGCTATGTCGGGAAGGAATACGGCGAGCGCCTCGCCGCCCACAAGACCGCAGATACCGTGCTCGCCACGCTGAAATCGACCACGGTCGACCAGATCATGGATCAGGGGCTGCATGAGTTCCTCGACAATTTCATCGCCCTCAACAACAAGCTGGGCAATGAGATCACCGAGGGTTACAGGTTCTACAGCTGAGCAGGATTGAGCGCATGCGTCTGCGGATAAGCCATACCACCGAATATCGCTATGACGACCCGGTGCAGTACTCGCTGCAGAGATTGCGGCTTTGCCCGCTGGACGGGCCGGGCCAGAAGGTCGTGTCGTGGAACATCGCCGTCGACGGCGCAACCGTCGAGGCCGGCTTCAACGACCAGTTCGGCAATCACACCCATCTGGTCTCCACGGAAGGCGACAGCCACAGCGTCCACATCGTCGCCTCGGGAGAGATCGAGACAGAGGATCGCGCCGGCGTCTTCGGCCCTCACCAGGGCTATGTCCCACTCTGGCTCTACTTGCGCGAAACGCCTCGCACCAAACCCGGCAAGCTGACTCGCGAGCTGATGCGCAGCCTCTCCGGCGACAACGAACTGGCGAAGATGCATGACCTGATGGGCAAGCTGCATGCGCAGATCGCCTACGAGCCCGGCACGACGGGAACGGAAACCACGGCCGAACAGGCGCTCGAGGCCGGTCATGGCGTCTGCCAGGACCATGCCCATGCCCTCATCGCCACCGCCCGCCTCATGAATCTGCCCGCACGCTATGTCTCCGGCTATCTGCTGATGGACGATCGTGCCGAGCAGGCCGCAACCCATGCCTGGGCCGAGGTTCACCTGCCCGGCCTAGGCTGGGTCGGTTTCGATGCTGCCAACAACCATTGCCCGGATACCCGCTATGTCCGCATCGCGACCGGCCTCTGCTATGCGGATGCGGCTCCGGTCTCCGGCATGCGGATCGGTCTGGCCGGCGAGGATCTGACGGTCAAGCTGGTGGTCGAACCGTCGCAGAGCCAGACCCAGTCACAGAGCTGACACCTGCCAATAGCTTTCTGTCACGGACATGCAGACGTGACGCAGGCGCAAGCCCCGCGCCAAGTCGGCATGGTCCTCTGCGCCGAGGAGCGGCCGGGCCGCAGCGGAGATCAGGGCAGGCATGCTGTTTGGAAAGTCCCTCTTCCAGTCGGTCGTCGACAGGCTCGGTGAAGAGGCAGAAGACGAAGCGCCGGCCAGCGAACCGGCCTTCCGGATTGGCGGCCTGTCCACGTCCTTCGTGGCGCCGACGGCGGAACCATCGGGTGAAGAGGCACCTTTGCCGTCAGACCAGCGCATCGACGCCTACCTGTTCCTGATGCCCGATGATGAAGAGACCCCCGAACCGGAGCCAGAGCCGCCCGCCCCGCCACAGCCACCCGCATGGCTTGGGCGGCTCTCGCTGGAAGAGATCACCGAGGATCTCGGTTTGGATCCCGCAGACGACCGTGAGAAGCTGCAGGCGCGCCGCCGCAGCTTTGCGCGGGAAAACCACCCCGATCGCGTCGCGGCCGATCACAGCGCAGCGGCGACCACGAGGATGAAAATTGCCAATCGCCTGATCGACGAAGCAATCAGGCGATGGGATTTGGGCATCAGTCGATGAAGATCAGTCGTAGAGACGCCTGAGCAGGCGATTGACCGTGTCGCGTTCGGCGACACCCCCGAGCTGGTCGAGCACCCATTGCTCATGATCGGCCCAGATCGGCATCAGCTCCTCGAGATAGGCCACCCCCGCCGGTGTCATGTAGAGCGACTGCACACGACGATCCGTCTCCGACTTGCGGCGTTCGATGAATCCCTTGTTCTCCAGGCCATCCACGATCGCAACAAAATTCGCCCGCTGGATGCCGAGCGCCTCGGCAACCTCGCTTTGCTTGGCACCCTGATTGTCGGTCAGCAGCAGCAAGACGGCAAAATCCGTCGGGCGCAGACCCTTCGACGAAAAAGCTTCATTGAAATGCTGAAAAACCGCGAGCTGCGCACGTCTCAGGCGGTATCCAACAGCGTCTTCCATCCCCGAAAAGTCGAGCTTCGACGTGTTGGGTACCATTTCTTCTAGAGTAAGTTCCGGCATTTCCCCGCCATAGTCATTATTGCCCCTCAGACAAGCCGCAGTATCCGCCCGCGCCCCACCTGCAACGATACTAACCGTTTGGAGCAAGGCCACAAGGGCGGAACCACGGATCGATTGGTACGAAATGACAGTTTTGAACAAATGCCGCTCACTTGGCCCAAAATTGAGCTTTCCGCGCCGACCGTGCCCGTTCATTTGAGCAGGTTTCGATCATTGCCCCCAGGCCGGGACACAGCCCGCCGGAGAAACAACGGCCAATGGTCGTATTTTCGCATTGAAGCCCGCCAGCGACTGCGCTATGACCGCTTTCGGAACGGCGAGTCATCTCGCTGTCGGAAGCACCCGTAGCTCAGCTGGATAGAGTGTTGGATTCCGATTCCAAAGGTCACAGGTTCGAATCCTGTCGGGTGCGCCATTTCCTGAAGTCTTCAATCCAATAAACCTTCTTGTGTGCGCAGGTAGCGCTTCGGATATGGCCCGCAATCGGCGCAATGTCTCCGTCTCCGACATCCCGGACCTCCGATAACGCGGACGTGATGGGATTTGGCATCGACGGACGGGGCCTCCCGGCCAAGACGCCACCGCAAGCCCCCGAAATCGCTGGACTTTGACCAAGGACAATTCCATCCTCTACACGTTCGACGGGTCCCGGAATCGCAGTTGCGTCCGAGGCCCGCAACGGTGAAGCGCCGAAGAGCGCTCGGGGGGAGACGACATGGAACACATCTTCACGCCGCCACGACCGTGGCTGGCGTCTTACGGGGCAACAATTCCGCGGGATCTGGGCGAGCTGCGCTACAGGAGCATTGCCGACTTAGTGGATCAATCCTGTTCCGCAAACGGTTCGCGCAAGGCCTTCACCTGCGTCGTGCCGAACGGAATGAACGGCAGCCTGACCTATGCCCAGATCGGCGAGATGTCGGATGCGTTTGCCGCCTTTCTGCATCATGACTGCGGCCTGCGCGCCGGCGACCGGGTCGCCGTCCAGCTGCCCAACGGCTTGCCCTACCCCGTCGTCGCCTTTGGTGTGTTCAAGGCCGGCTGCATTCTCGTCAACACAAATCCGCTCTATACACCGAGCGAGATGATCCACCAGTTCAACGATTCCGGTGCCAAGGCGCTCGTGATCGTCGACATGTTCGCCGACAAGCTGGCCGAAGTCGTGCCGAAGACTGGCATCCAGACCGTTGTTCTGGCTGGCGTTCCCGAATTCTTCCCCAAGCTGCCGGAAACCATCATCCGTGGTGTTCAGAAGGTCTGGAGCAAGGCGCTGCCGCCTGTCCCTCCGCTTGCGGTTCCCGTGCTGCGCATCAAGGAGGCACTCGCCAAGGGCCGCGCCCACGGGGCGGATGTGAAGGCGATGTGGGCAGCCTCCGGTCCGGATGATCTCGCACTCCTGCAATATACCGGCGGAACAACGGGCGTCGCCAAGGGCGCCATGCTCACCCATGGCAATATCCTCACCAATCTCGATCAGGTGCGCGCCGTGTCCGGCGGCGTGATGGCCCGGGAAGACCAGGTGCTGACGGCGCTGCCGCTCTACCACATCTTCGCCTTCACCGCGAACCTGATGACCTTCTTCGAACTCGGCGCGCGCAACATCCTCATCCCCTCGCCACGCCCGGTACAGAACCTCCAGCGCGCGATCGAAAACTATCCGATCACCTGGATCACCGGCGTCAACACGCTGTTCAACGGCCTGATGAACGAGGAATGGTTCGCGGCCTATCCGCCGAAAAAGCTGCGGGCCGCGATTGCCGGCGGCACCGCCCTGCATGAGGCAGTCGCCACGCGCTGGCGGGTGATGACGGGAACCCCGATCGCCGAAGGCTACGGCCTGAGCGAGACCTCGCCGCTCGTCAGCTTCAATCCGCTGGACGATCGCGCCAAACCAGGCAGCATAGGCATCCCGGTGCCGGGCTGCGACGTCATCCTGGTGGATGGCGACGGCAAGCAGGTGCCAGCAGGCGAACCGGGCGAACTGCTCGTGCGCGGACGTCAGGTGATGCTCGGCTACTGGCAGCGCCCGGAGGAAACGGCGGTCGCCCTGCAGAACGGCTGGTTCGCGACCGGCGACATCGCCGTGATGGACGACGAAGGCTTCCTGAAGATCGTCGACCGCAAGAAGGACCTCGTTCTTGTCTCGGGCTTCAATGTCTACCCCAACGAGGTGGAAGACGCGCTGGCCAAGATGGACGCGGTGCTTGAAGCCGCAGTGGTCGCCATCCCCGACGCCAAGACCGGCGAGGCGGTGCGCGCCTACGTCGTGAAAAACCCCGAACATGAGGGCGAATTGACCGAGGAGGCGATCCGGAGCCACTGCCGGACTGTTCTCAGCGACTACAAGGTGCCGAAATCGGTCGTCTTCCGAGACGCCCTCCCCAAGACGCCAATCGGCAAGATCCTGCGCAAGGATCTCAAGGCCGAAGTGCTCAGCGAATTCAAGAAGTGAGCGAGGGGACACCGATATGTTGACGGAACTTGAAACCACCCTTCTCGGCATCATGATGATGGTGATCATGCTCGGCATGGGCGCCTCCATGACCTGGCGCGACTTCTTCATCGCCTTTCGCAAGCCGAAGGGCATTCTGGTCGGCCTCTTGAGCCAGTATCTGATCATGCCCTTCCTGGGTTATGCTCTGGCGCTCATTCTGGGCCTTCCTGCAGGAATGGCGGCCGGCCTCATCTTGATCGCCTGCATGCCGGGAGGCACCACCAGCAATATCTTCGCCTATTTTTCGAAGGGAGTTCTGGCGCTCTCAATCATGATGACGACCGTCTCGACGCTGGTTGCCGTCGTGACGGTCCCCTTCCTGCTCAGCTTCTACAGTGGACTGGCCGGGCTGGGCGGCGACTACGTCATTCCGGCCGGCAATGTCGCCCAGGTTCTCGTGGTCCTGCTGGTGCCGACCGTGCTTGGCATGTTCCTGCGCAAGATGAACGCCAATGTGGGCGCCACCATCGAGATGATCGGCTCGCTGCTCGGCGTTGTCGTCATCCTGTTCCTGATCGGCTCCTGGGTGCCGCGCAATTACCAGATGCTGCTCGACACCCCCTTCCCGGTCTACGTCGCGGCGGTCGGCATCGGCCTGACGGGCATGTTGCTTGGCTACTGGCTGGCGCGCGCGCTGCGTCAGGATAGCAACCGCTCCCGGACCATCAGTCTCGAAACAGGCATCCAGAACGGCCCCCTGGCAGCGCTGATCGTCACGCTCTCCTTCACAGGAACCCAGCAGCAGGAAGTCCTCTTCATCCCGATCCTCTACAGCCTGTTCATCGTGATCACCTCATCGATCATCACCATGTGGTATCGACGTAGCGCCACCTCAGAGGCCCTCGCCCGCGACGCGGCAAAGGTCCGCGCATGAGGAATAAGCGGCAGGACGCTTGAGGAACAGCAGCCCCAGACCAGACAGCACGACGACAACCCCGCCGGCCACATGGCAAGGGCGGCGGGGTTTTCTCTAGGCCCCAACCGTCCAACTTGCTCCCGGTCTGGAACTGTCAGCGCCCTGTTCATTTGCAGGGCGAAACCGGCGTGGCCGAAAGCAGTTGAACGTGTGCGACAGTGCCTAGGCCAGATTCTTGAGATAGGTGGCCCGCGTAATTTCCAGATCTTGTACTGTGATGCTGCCTACGTCTGGAAGAAGCTCTCGCAGCGTCTCAATGATCGTCCGGTTCAGCGCTGTCCGTGTCGCTTCATCGCGACCTTCCATCAGGAGGAGGGTAGCATGTACAAAGGTCTGTGGGATTGTGCCAATGTAGAAATAGGCCACTGGCTTGGCTCGAACTTTAATGTCGGCGGCTTCAAAAACTGTGCCGTCGGAAAGTTCCTTGAACAACTTCTCGCAGACCAATTGCATGTCGTAGTTCCGCTCGAGCCCCTCGGAGAACTCCATCGAGATATGGGGCATATGGGATTCCTTTCCTGACCAAGAAGCCGCCCAAGTCCATCAGACGGGGCGCATTGCGGTGCTCTTTGAACAGCACCTTGAGTTGCGGAAAGTTCAAATTCCCTGATCCCTGTCAAGATACAGACACTATCGTGCCAGTGGATACACATTGATCGATGGCAGCGGGAGCAGCTGCCGCTCCCCGGCGGTGGCACCCTTCTCCGATTGAACGTGGATACACCAGATCGTGGAAACAGGCCAAAGTTCGATCCGCGTACCGCTTGCCCCCGGATACGGGCGCCGGATCGTAAACGCGGCTTACTCAAGCTACGCCCTCTGGCCATCAGAGAAAACAGAAAAGCCCCGCCTGCAAGGGCGGGGCTTTCCGGTTCGTGTCCGGATGAGGCGCGACCTGCGCCTCCCCTTATCAGAGCGACTGGTAGGCTGCGATGACCGCAGCAACCTGATCGTCGTTCAGCGCCTGGATCTGCGTCGAGGTAAGCGCCTGCAACTGGTCGCTGGTCAGGTCGTCGATGTCCTGGGTCGACAGGCCGGCAAGGGCAGCGGTGTTGATCGCTGCGATGTCCTCGGTCGAGAACTCCGCCAGGTCTTCGCTGGCCAGGGCATCGATTGCCGCCGAGGTCAGAGCCGCCACCTGGGTCGAAGACAGAGCCTCGATCTGGTCGGTGGTCATCGCCACCAGCTGGTCGGTCGAGAGAGCCGCAATCGCACGGCTGCTCAGGGCCGCCACCTGGTCGGTGGTGAACGAGGCGAGGTTGTCCGTCGACAGCGAGCGGATCTGGCTCGAGGTCAGGGCTGCGATCTGGGTCGTCGAGAGACCGTCGATCTGGTCCGAAGTCAGCGCACCAACCTGGGCAGTCGTGATGGCGGCCACCTGGGTGGCGCTAAGCCCGGTCAGCTGATCCGACGTCAGTTCCGCGAAGTTGTCGGTCGACAGCGCCGCAATCGTCCGGGTGCTCAGGACACCAAGTTCCGTGGACGAGAAGGTCGCCATGTCTTCAGTCTCAAGACCGCTGATGGCCAAGGTGCTGAGGGCTGCGAGCTGACCGCTCGACAAGACGCCGATCTGGTCGGTTGTCAGAGCCGTCACCTGCTCGGAGTCAAGGGTGGCGAAGATCCGGGTGCCAAGCGCGGCAATCTGATCCGTGGAGAACGAAGCCAGGTTGTCGGTGGACATGGCACTGATCTGCGCCGTGGTCAGGGCACTCACCTGGAGTGTGGTCAGACCGTCGATGTCATCCGTGGTCAGGACCCCGATCTGGGCAGTCGTCAGGGCGGCCACCTGAGCGGTGGTCATCCCGGCGAGCTGGGTCGAGTCGAGGTAATCGAAGTTGTCCGTGGACAGGGCAGCGAGCGCTCGGGTATTGACCGCCGCGAGATCAGTCGGTGCGAAGGTCGCGATATCCTCGGTCGTCAGGCCGGCGACACCAGCAGAGCTGATCGCCCCGATCTGAGCGGTCGTCAGATAGTCGAACTGATCAGATGTCATCGCTTCGATCTGGTCGGAGTTCAGGCTAGCGACACCAGAGGTCGAGAGGCCCGGAAGCTGCAGCGACGTCAGCGCGGCGAGCGCATCGGTCGACAGAGCCGCTACCTGCCTTGAGTTCATCGCGGCGATCTGGGTGGACGTGAGGCCGGCCACCGTGTCGCTGTTCAGCAGGGAAACCTGGGTGGTGGTCAGTGCCGCAACCTGGCCGGTCGTCAGACCCGAAAGCTGGGTCGAGTCGAGTGCAGCGAAGTTGTCGGTGCTGAGCGCAGCCAGGGTGCGGGTCTGCAGGACACCCAGTTCAGAGGAGTCGAGCGTGGCAATATCCTCGGTGGCGAGACCGGCAACCGCAGCAGAGCTGAGCTGCGAGAGTTGCGCCGTCGAGAGGGCCGCGATCTGGTCCGTATCAAGTGCTCCCAGCTGGGCAGAGCTCAGGGCGCCAACCGCGCGGCTGGAGATGGCCGCAATCTGGTCGGTGTCGAGACCGGCGACGGCATCCGTCGAGAGGCCGGAGATCGCAGCCGAGCCGATCACCGCAATTTCGGCGGTCGAGAAGGTCGCAATGTCGTCGGACGACAGGGCTGCCAGGTCAGCGGAGCTCAATGCGGCGATCTGGCCCGAGGTCAGAGCCTCGACCTGATCGGTGCTCATTGCATCCAGCTGCGCCGATGTCAGGGCACCGACGGCACGGGAGTTGAGGGCTGCCACCTGATCCGTCGACAGCGTGGCGATGTTATCGCTGCTGATACCGAGGATCTGGCTGGAGCTCAGAACGGCCGCCTGTGCCGTCGACAGACCATCGAGTTGGTCGGAGTCGAGGACCGACAGTTGGCTCGTGGTCAGCGATGCGACCTGCGCGGTGGTCAGACCACCGAGCTGGACCGAGTCGAGGGCGGCAACATTGTCGGTCGACAGGGCCGCGATGGCCCGCGAGTTCATGGCGGCGAGGTCCGTGGATGCCAGAGCCGCAATGTCTTCGGTGGAGAGACCGGCAACTGCGGCGCTCGTCAGAGCCGCGAGCTGCCCGGTGCTGAGCACGCCGATCTGGTCGGACGAGAGTGCAGCGACCGCATCAGAGCCGAGGGCGGCGACGGCGCGGGTGTTAAGCGAGGCAACCTGGTCGGTCGACAGCGAAGCCAGGGCATCGGTTGTCAGAGCCCGTACCTGCGAACTGGAGAGCATGGCCACCAGGGCGGTGGTCAGACCATCGAGTTGGTCGCTGACCAGGGTCTGGACCTGCGCGGTGGTGAGCACAGTGACCTGACCGGTCGTCAGACCACCGAGCTGGTCGGAGTCGAGCAGCGCGAAGTTGTCGGTGGTCAGCGCCGCCAGTGCTCTGGAGTTCAGTACGCCGAGCTCTGTAGACGTCAGGGTGTCGATAGCGGAACTGTCAAGGCCGATGATCGCGGTGGAAGTTAGGGCCGCAAGCTGGCCGGTTCCAAGTGCCG
Organism: Rhizobium sp. Q54; assembly: GCA_943372805.1. GTDB lineage: Bacteria > Pseudomonadota > Alphaproteobacteria > Rhizobiales > Rhizobiaceae > Allorhizobium. Next base: position 16,833 of record CALSAF010000019.1, on the reverse strand, counting down.
CGAACTGATCGGAGTCGAGAACCGAGAGCTGTGCAGAGGACAGGCTGCCGATGGCCCGGGTGCTGAGGGCAGCCACCTGGTCCGTCGAGAGTGAGGCGACCGAGTCCGTATCAAGTGCGCGGATCTGGGAGCTGCTCAGCGTCGCAACCTGAGACGTTGTCAGGCCGTCGATCTGGTCAGTGCTGAGGGCACCAACCTGGATTGACGTGAGGGAGGCAACCTGACCGGATGTCAGGCCGGCGATCTGATCGGAAGTGATCAGCGCCAGATTGTCGGTTGAGATGGCGGCGATCGCACGGGAATTGATGACCGCGAGTTCGGTCGACGTCAGGGTACCGATGGCGTCTGAATTCAGTCCGCGGATCGCCGACGAAGTCAGGGCCGCGAGCTGGCCGGTGCTGAGCGCGGCAAACTGGTCGGAGGTCAGGACCGCGAGCTGATCGGACTTGATCGAGGCGATGGCGCGGGTGCTGAGGGCAGCAACCTGATCGGTGGACATCGATGCGATGCCGTCAGTGTTGATGGAGGCAAGCTGCGAAGACGACAGTGTTGCGACCTGGGTCGTCGTCAGACCGTCGATCTGGTCGCTGGTGAGCGAACCGACGAGCATGGTCGACAGGGCCGCGATCTGGGCCGTGGTCAGGCCAATGATCTGGTCGGAGGTGAGTGTCGCAAAGTTGGCGCTCGACAGGGCTGCCAGCGAACGCGACTGCAGGGCAGCGAGTTCGGTGGAGGTGAAGGTTGCGACGTCCTCGCTTTCGAGGGCCGCGACCGAGCTCGATGCCAGGGCAGCCAGCTGGCCGGTGCTGAGAGCAGCGACCTGATCCGAGGTCATGGCGGCGACCTGAGCGGACGAGAGCGCGGCAACCGCACGGGTATTCATGGCCGCGATAAGATCGGTCGAGAGGTCGCCGATGACTGCGGTGGAGATTCCGCGGATCGCTGCCGAACTGATGATCGAGAATTCGGCAGTGGTGAAGGTGCCGATGTCTTCAGAAGAAAGTGCCAGCAGATCGGCAGAAGAGAGTGCGGCGATCTGCGCCGAGCCGAGGGCTTCGATCTGATCGCTCGACATGGCATCGAGTTGGACAGAGGTCAGGGCACCCACGGCGCGGCTGCTCAGAGCGGCAACCTGATCGGTGGACAGCGATGCAACATTGTCGGAACCGAGCGCAATGATCTGGGCCGATGTCAGTGCGGCGACCTGAGCGGTGCTGAGACCGTCCAGCTTATCGCTGTCGAAAACGGCCAATTGTGCCGTTGTCAGCGAGGCGATCTGGGCGGTCGAGAGAGCTGTCAGCTGATCGGAGGTCAGGCTTGCAACGTTGTCAGTGGACAGCGCCGCGAGAGCCCGTGAGTTGAGTGCGGCAAGCTCGGTGGACGAGAACGTCCCGAGATCTTCCGTCTCCAGCCCCTTGACGGCGGCAGAGCTAAGCGCGGCGATCTGGGTTGTCGACAGCGCTGCGACCTGATCGCTGCTGAGCGCGGCGACCTTGTCTGAGTTGAGGACGCCGATAGCGCGGGTGCTGAGGGCACCAACCTGGTCGGTCGTCAGCGATGCCAGCGTATCCGAGGTCATCGCGCTCATCTGGGCGCTGGTCAGCCCCGCGATCTGCCCAGAAGTCAGGCCATCAGCCTGATCAGAGCTCAAAACTCCGATTTGTGCGGTCGTGAGGCCTGCGATCTTCGCAGAAGTCAGACCAGCAAGCTGATCGCTGCCAAGGGCCGCAAAATTCGTGGTCGACAGGGCGGCAAGTGTCCGGGAATTGAGAGCGGCGATGCCATCCGAGGAGATGACAGCGACGTCGTCTGTACCGAGACCAGCGACGGCAGCGGACGTCAGTGCTGCCAGCTGCCCGGTGGTAAGAACATCGATCTGATCGGTCGTCAGGGCGGCAACCTGGGCCGACTTGAGAGCGGCGACCGCCCGGCTGTCCAAAGCGACGACCTGGTCAGTCGAGAAAGATGCGAGGCCGTCGGTGGACAGCGCGGTAATCTGGCGCGAATTCAGCGCCGAGATCTGCAGTGTGCTCAGACCGTCAATCTGGTCCGTGGTCAGGGTGGCGATCGCGGCGGTCGACAGCGATGCGATCTGACCGGTGGTCAGTCCGGAAAGCTGTGCGGAGTCGAGAGCAGCGAAATTTGCCGTCGACAGGCCGGCGAGAGCGCGGGTGCTGATGACGGAGAGCTCTGCGGAAGTCAGCGTCGCGATGTCGTCGGTCTCAAGGCCGGCAAGGCCGAGGCTGCCGAGGGAGGCGAGCTGTGCAGTCGACAGAGCGTCAAACTGGTCGGAGGTCAGTGCGGTTACCTGTGCGGAGCTCAGCGCACCCAGCTGGCGGCTGCTGAGCGCCACCATCTTGGCGCTGTCGATGACTGCCAGCTGGTCGACCGTGAGGCCGCGGATGGCAGCACTCGAAATCGCGCCGAGCTGTGTGGAGTCAAGCTGGTCGAAGTCGTCGGTCTGGAAGGCCGAGATCTGTGTTGACGAGAGCGCAGCAACCTGGGCAGAGCTCAGCGCAGCAACGTCGTCACTCGTGAAGGAAGCAATCGTCGCAGTATTCAGCGACTTGATCTGGGTGATGCTCAGAGATGAAATAATCGATGTCATTGACGCGCGCCTTCAACGTTAGCGGTTGGCCGTTGCATTCCTTTGCCACCGGTCGGGGGAAGCACGTCAGGTGCCTCACCGTCACGACCCCGGGCGCATCCTGCCCCCTGGGTGGCTTCTTTCCATGCATGTGCGCCGACACGGCGCCTTCCACATGGTGTCCTCACGGACGAAAAGTTTGGAAACATGGCTCGACCGAGCCTGGCGTTGGAGAGGGCATCATGCAGCAGAGCTGATCTCTGCTTCCCACACCTTAGAAAGGCAGGCGAACCGGCTTAGGTCACCTGCCCCAGACTCCAACCGTCATCGATTCGACGGGACGCGGTTAGAGTAGTCTCACTCGGATGATTAGGGTTCATCCTCTAATTTTTGATTAATCGATTCGAACATAAACAATAATGAATCCCCGAACAAACACTCAGAAGGAGAGACTGAATTCAACCTTAAGCTGGGGTAAACAAAAGACGCGCACCGCGCAGGAGGGGCGACCTTGCTTGCGCAAGCCCAAAGCAAGCTAGGGCGAATACCAGTTTGTTGAAACGCCGCTGCGCGCGAACGAAACCCGGCCTTCAGGGCCACCGAGAGATGTGATGTCGATGGTGATACAGACCCCCTTCGCCCCGGAGCAGAACGCTCAGCTCGCAACCGCCATGGACAAGGCCCGGCGCCAGAAGATGTCGCTCCTCGAGGTCCTGCAGATGGCCGAGCAGCTCGGCGCCTCGGGGCAGTTCGCCCACGCCGCAGAGCTCTACAAGACCTGGACGGCTTTCAATGACCAGAGCCCGCTGCTCCATCTCGCCTTCTTCAACTACTCGGTCACGCTGAAGCAGCTCGGCGACACCGCCGGCGCCATCAACGCCCTGAAGGCAGCGCTCAAGGCGGCGCCGCTGATGGGTCAGGCCCACATCAATCTCGGGCGGACCTATGAGGACTGCGGCCTGAATGCCCAGGCGATCCAGCAATGGCGCAGCTTTGTCGAGGCCACCGCCGAGATTACGCCCGACAAGTCAGTTCATCGCCTCATGGCGCTCCAGCATATCGGGCGCGTGATGGAAGGGGCCGGTCTCCTTGAGGATGCGGAGACGGCGCTCTGGCAGGCAATCGAACTGCGCCCGGACAAGCCCGAGGCCGGTCAGCACTGGATCTCCGTGCGCCAGCATCAATGCAAATGGCCGGTGGTCCAGAGTTCGGAGCATGTCACCAAGCGCCAGATGCTCGATTCGATCTCGCCGCTGCCGCTCGCCTGCTATGCTGACGATCCGCTGTTCCAGATGGCCAAGGCCTACCGCTACTTCAAGATGCTGGCCGGCCGCCCGGATCCAGCGCATCTCAACAAGCCCGAGCCACGCCGCAAGGTCGGCACCGGCCAGCGCCTGCGCATCGGCTATGTCTCGTCCGATCTGCGCGACCATGCCGTCGGCTTTGCGCTGAGCGAAGTCCTGGAACTGCACGACAAGTCCTCCGTCGAGGTCTATGCCTACTATTGTGGCGAGCCGCGCACCAATGATGCGACGCAGACCCGCATGAAGGCGGTCATCGATGTCTGGCGCGATATCACGCCGATGTCGGACCTCGATGCCGCGCGCCAGATCATGGCAGACCAGATCGACATCCTGATCGACGTCAACGGCTACACCAAGCTTGCCCGCACCAAGATCTTCTCCTACCGCCCGGCCCCCGTCATCGTGAACTTCTGCGGCTATCCGGGCACCATCGCGAGCCCTGTTCACCAGTACATCATCGCCGACGAGCAGATCATTCCGCCCGGCAGCGAGCTCTATTACACCGAGAAGGTGCTCTACATTCCCTGCAACCAGCCGGTCGACCGCAAGCGCGTCATCGGTCCGCGCCCGACGCGCACCGAGGTTGGCCTGCCAGAAGACGCCTTTGTCTTTGCCTGCTTCAACGGCATGCAGAAGATCACCGCAGCCGTGTTCTCCCGATGGATGGCGATCCTGACAGCCACCCCCGGCAGTATCCTCTGGCTGCTCGGCGCCTCCGAAGCGGTCAACCAGCGCCTGCGCGACCTGGCCACCTCCGCCGGCGTCGATCCGGCACGCATCTACTTCGCCACCAAGGTGCCGAACCCGAACCATCTGGCGCGCATCGCGATCGCCGATCTGTTCCTTGATACCTTCCCTTATGGTGCCCACTCAACCGCGTCGGATGCGCTCACAATGGGTCTGCCGGTCCTGACCGTCCCGGGCAGCAGTTTCGCTTCCCGCTTCTGCAGCAGCATCGTGAAGTCGGCTGGCGTTCCGGAGCTGATCTGCAGCTCGCCTGATGACTATGTGAAGAAGGCAGTCGCTCTGGCCAAGGACAAGGCGGCACTGGCCGGGATCCGCGCCACATTGCAAGCGAAGCGCGAGACCTGCGCACTGCGCGACATTCCCGGCCTCGTCAGCCGACTCGAAGAGCTCTACTGGCAGATGCAGGGCGAATGCGAGCGCGGGGAAACACCGGTGCCTGACCTCTCCAACATGGACATGTATTACGAGATCGGTGCAGAGGTCATGCTGTCCGAGGTCGAGTTCGAGAACGAGGCCACCTATCGCACGCGCTACAGGGACCGCATTGCCCAATGGCATGAATTCGCGCCCGTGCCGTATGACACGCGCCTCTGGCCGGCGCCGAAGGCCTGACGACAACTCAACAGGAACCGCATGGGCGGGGGGAAAAGCGTGGCACCGGTAATACTCGTAACATTCGCAGGCCGAGAACACAGGATGAAGATCCTGGACAGCTATGTCCGGAAGGCCATGGCACAGGGCCTGATCGACGAATGGCACATCTGGGATTTCACCCGCTCGCAGGCGGATCATGAATGGGTAACGCGTGAGTTCGGTCCCGTGCGCTATATGGGCGATAATGTCGGTTATCAGCATCGCGGTCGCGTGACGAAGATGGCCGCAAGCCGGATGAGCGCACGGATCACCAACGACCTGCACATTGCCCTGGTTCCCAGGCACGATCCGGCCACGTTCTACGAGATCGTCATCGGCGGATGGGGAAATGCCCAATCCGTCCTGCGCAAGTTGCCGAACGAGCAGCTGAAGGATTTCGACCGTTCGAAGGGCCAGCCGATCTGGGCCCGCTCCACCCCAGGCGTCCTGTCACCCGGCCGCAGCAACGAGGTGGTTATCAATATCGACGGCGATGGCGTACCGGACATGATGGTCAACGGCGTCGCGGTCGGTCGCTGGCCGGAGATTGTTCTGCCGGAAGGCGCAGAGGTCATGGTTCGCGGCGGCTGGGGCGGGGATCTCGAGCTCACCGATGCACATGCCCCGGTGCGCCGCTACATCGGCAATCCCGGCGAGAACATGCCCTATTTCCAAGCCTATCAGTATTATGCCAGGCGGCTGCCCGATTTCGCCGAGGCTCTCTTTCTGAAATGTGACGACGACATCGTCTATGTCGACCTCGACGGTCTCAACGGCTTTATCGAGTATCGCCGCAAGAACCCGCACTACTTCGTCATCTCCGCCAACGTCGTCAATAACGGCGTATGCGCCTATTTTCAGCAGGTCTCCGGCGCCCTGCCTGCGTCGCTCGGGCATTTCGAACGACCGCCGGGCGGTTTCGGCGGAACGCTGTGGACCGATCCTGACAAGGCCAACAGTCTGCACGATTTCTTCCTCGCTTCGCCGACCAAGGAGCTCCCCTTGCCCTCGAAGGTCGTGGATTGGCAGGAGCGCCAGTCGATCAACTTCATCGCGTGGCTGGGCCGCGACGTACAGCATATGGCGCTGGCAAAGGGTGACGACGAGAAGATGCTGACGGTCGATCTGCCGGCATTCCTTGAGCGGCCCACCGCCATTTATTCTGACTTCACCGTCAGCCACCTGAGTTTTGGGCCGCAGGAGAAAGGCGTCGACGTCAACCGTCTGATTGCAGCCTATGACGCCGTGATGCGCGAGAAACTGTCGCTCTGACGGCTCCATGATCTAACCGGCGGCTGACCGCCGGTCTTTCCGCAATTGGGCGAGACGCGGCAGGCCATGAGGCTGGAACCGTGCCCGCCCCTGAAATCGAGGAACATCCGCCCATGGCGCAGGGTCAGAAAATCGGAATTGTCGGCGCAGGTCTGTCTGGCGCCGTCATCGCGCGCGAACTGGCAGAGGCCGGCTTCGAGGTCGAGGTCTTCGACACGCGTCCGCATATCGGCGGCAACTGCCACACGGAGCGCGATGCCGACACCGGTGTCATGGTCCACATCTACGGCCCGCACATCTTCCATACCGACGACGCGGAAGTCTGGGACTACGTCAACAGCTACCAGACCTTCCTGCCTTACAAGAACCGGGTGAAGACCACGAGCCAGGGCCAGGTCTACTCGCTTCCGGTCAACCTGCACACGATCAACCAGTTCTTCGGCAAGACCTTCCGCCCCGAAGAAGCCCGTGCCTTCATCGAGGAACAGGCCGACAAGACCATCACCGATCCACAGACCTTCGAGGAGCAGGCGCTCCGCTTCGTCGGTCGCGACCTCTATGAAGCCTTCTTCAAGGGCTATACCGAAAAGCAGTGGGGCTGCTCGCCGACCGACCTCCCCGCCTCGATCCTGAAGCGCCTTCCCGTGCGCTTCAACTACGACGACAACTACTTCTTCCACAAATTCCAGGGCATGCCGGAAAACGGCTATACCGACATGATCGAAAAGATCTTCGACCATCCGAAGATCAAGGTGACGCTCGGCCAGCACGTCGATCCGCGTGCGCCGCATGACTATGCCCACCTTTTCTATTCCGGCCCACTCGACGGCTATTTCGGCTACGAATTCGGCCGCCTCGGCTATCGCACGCTGGATTTCGAACGCTTCACCTATCAGGGCGACTATCAGGGCTGCGCGGTTATGAACTACGGCGACGCCTCGGTGCCGTATACCCGCATCACCGAGCACAAGCATTTCTCGCCTTGGGAGAGCCACGAGGGCTCGGTCTGCTACCGCGAATTCTCCCGCGCCTGTGGCGAGGATGACATCCCCTATTATCCGATCCGTCTCGTCGAGGAGAAGGCGCAGCTGGCCGACTACGTTGCCCGCGCCAACCAGGAAACCTCGGTCACCTTTGTCGGGCGGCTTGCAACCTATCGCTATCTGGACATGGATGTGACGATCCGTGAAGCACTGGACACGGCCCGCCTCTTCCTTTCGAAGTCGAAGGAGCAGGCCGCCATGCCCGCCTTCGTCCACGCGCCGCTCTGACCGGGAATACAGAATGAATGCCACCCCCATCCTCGTCGTCGGCGGCGCCGGCTATATCGGCTCCCATACCTGCCTGGCACTTGCCGAGCGCGGCTACCTGCCCGTCGTCTACGACAACTTCACCTCTGGCCACCCGGAATTCGTCAAATGGGGACCGGCCGAACAGGGTGACATCAGGGACAAGGCGCGGCTGAAGGAAGTCCTTGCCAAGTACCAGCCGAAGGCGGCCATGCATTTCGCCGGCCTGATCGAGGTCGGTCAGTCCTTCAAGGAGCCGGAGCACTTTTACGACGTCAACGTCTCGGGCACGCTCAGCCTGCTGCAGGCCCTGAGCGAAGCCGATATCCGCAACTTCGTCTTCTCCTCGACCTGCGCCACCTACGGTGCGCCGGACTATCTGCCGCTCGACGAAAAGCACGGCCAGAAGCCGATCAACCCTTATGGCCGCACCAAGCACATCGTCGAACAGGCACTTGGGGACCTCAACCTCTGCGGCCGCATGCGCTCGGTGATGTTGCGCTACTTCAACGCCGCCGGCGCCGATTTCGAAGGCCGGATCGGCGAGTGGCATTCGCCCGAGACCCATGCCATCCCGCTTGCGATCGAAACGGCCCTTGGCCGCCGCGAATTCTTCTCGATCTTCGGCGAGGACTACGACACCCGCGACGGCACCTGCATTCGCGACTACATCCACGTCAACGACCTGGCCGACGCCCACGTGCGCGCCGTCGACTATCTGCTGAACGGCGGCGAGACCATCGCCATCAATCTCGGCACCGGCAACGGCACGACCGTAAAGGAGCTGATCACGGCGATCGAAAAGGTCTCCGGTCGCCCGATGCCGATCAAGCGCACCGAGCGCCGCCCCGGTGACCCGCCAGGTCTCGTCGCCAGCAACGCACTCGCCCGCGAGGTCCTCGGCTGGGACCCGCAGCACGACATCGACGACATCATTCGCTCTGCCTGGAGGTGGCATTCGGCCTTCAACGGCCATTCCGACTAAGGCAAGTTGCGGCAGCAAGTCCTCCCCAAAAAGGCGCGTGATTGAGCCTGACATTCAGCGGGAAGCGCTTGACGCGCGATGGGCCATACGCTTTTCGTCGTGCAGTTTTTGCCGGAGCCCAAACCATGCGTGACAGACTGAGAAACATCCTCTCCTCCAACGAGTGGGAGCGGTTCATCATTGCCGTCATCCTGATCAATTCGGTCACGCTGGGTCTGGAGACGTCTCCTGCGGTCATGCAGGTCATGGGTCCGGTTCTGCAGGCGTTGGACCGCGTCATCCTTTCGATCTTCGTCCTTGAGATCGTGGCTCGCCTTTACACCTTCCGCCTTGCCTTCTTCCGCGATCCCTGGAGCATATTCGACTTCTCCATCGTCGCGATTGCACTCATCCCGGCGACGGGTCCTTTCCAGGTGCTGCGCGCGCTGCGCATCCTGCGTATCCTGCGCCTGATCTCGATCGTGCCATCGCTGCGTCGGGTCATCGGCGGCCTGGTCGCCGCCCTTCCCGGCATGGGTTCGATTATCGTGCTTTTGGTCCTGCTGTTCTACGTCTCGGCCGTCATGGCGACCAAGCTCTATGGCGCGACGTTCCCCGATTGGTTCGGCAATCTCGGCGCTTCGACCTATTCGCTTTTCCAGATCATGACGCTGGAAAGCTGGTCGATGGGCATCGTCCGACCGGTGATGGAGGTCCACCCCTATGCCTGGCTGTTCTTCGTGCCCTTCATTCTGCTCAGCACCTATTCGGTTCTGAACCTTTTCATCGGTGTCATCGTCTCGGCTATGCAGGAGCAAAGCATGGCCGACACCGACGCGGACTTGAAAAGCCTGCATGTCGACAATGCCGACCTGTTGCGGGAGATGCAGGCGCTGCGATCCGAGATCGCCGCATTGCGCGCCGAAAGGGTCCCGAACGGCGGGTAAAGGCCGGTCGACGGCAAGTGTGCTGGGCCTCAGCTCCTGAGGCCCGGTGCCTCGTGGCCGGTGCGCTCCACATATTCCGTGTAGCCGCCGCCATACTGGAACACGCCTTCGGGCGTGATCTCCAGAACGCGGTTCGACAGCGCCGCCAGGAAGTGGCGGTCGTGGCTGACGAAAAGCATGGTGCCTTCGAACTGCGACAATGCCTTGATCAGCATTTCCTTGGTGTCCAGATCGAGGTGGTTGGTCGGCTCGTCGAGGACGAGCAGGTTCGGCGGATCGAACAGCATCATCGCCATGACGAGGCGCGCCTTTTCGCCGCCTGACAGCACCCGCACCCGCTTGTCGATATCGTCACCCGAGAAGCCGAAGCAGCCGGCAAGCGCGCGAAGCGGTGCCTGACCGGCGCGCGGGAAGGTTGTTTCCAGCATCTCGAAGATCGTCATCTCGCCGTCGAGCACGTCCATCGCATGCTGGGCGAAATAGCCCATCTTCACGCTGGCGCCGATCGTGACAGTGCCCTCGTCCGGCTTCGAATCGCCGGCGACGAGCTTCAAAAGCGTCGATTTGCCGGCGCCATTGATGCCCATGATGCACCAGCGTTCCTTGCGGCGGACCATGAAGTCGAAGCCGTCATAGATGACCTTGTCGCCATAGCGCTTGGAGATGTTCTTGACGCTGACGACATCTTCGCCCGAACGTGGCGCCGGCTGGAATTCGAAGGCCACGACCTGGCGGCGCTTTGGCGGCTCGACGCGGTCGATCTTTTCCAGCTTCTTCACCCGGCTCTGGACCTGTGAGGCATGGGACGCACGGGCCTTGAAGCGCTCGATGAACTTGATTTCCTTGGCCAGCATCGCCTGCTGGCGCTCGAACTGCGACTGCTGATGCTTCTCGTTCAAGGCACGCTGCCCCTCGTAGAAGACATAGTCGCCGGAATAGCTGTTCAGCTGGCCGGCATCGATCTCGATGATCTTGTTGACGATGCGGTTCATGAACTCGCGGTCATGCGAGGTCATCAGCAGTGCGCCTTCGTAACCTTTGAGGAACTGCTCGAGCCAGATCAGGCTTTCGAGGTCGAGATGGTTCGACGGTTCGTCGAGCAGCATCACGTCGGGGCGCATCAGCAGAATGCGGGCGAGCGCCACGCGCATCTTCCAGCCGCCCGAGAGAGCGCCGACATCGCCGTCCATCATGCTTTCCGAGAAGGAGAGACCGGCCAGCACTTCGCGGGCACGGCCATCCAACGCATAGCCGTCGAGTTCTTCGTAGCGCGCCTGCACTTCGCCGTAGCGCTCAATGATCGCGTCCATCTCGTCCATCCGGTCAGGATCAACCATGGCCGCTTCGAGTTCGCGTAGTTCCGCTGCCACTTCACTGACAGGCCCTGCCCCGTCCATCACTTCGGCCACGGCCGAACGACCGGACATCTCGCCGACATCCTGGCTGAAATAGCCGATCGACACGCCCTTATCGACGGAGACCTGCCCCTCGTCGGGTAGCTCGTGGCCGATGATCATGCGGAAGAGCGATGTCTTGCCTGCACCGTTTGGGCCGACAAGGCCGATCTTCTCGCCGCGATTGAGCGCGGCCGAAGCCTCGATGAACAGGATTCGGTGGCTAAGCTGCTTGGAGATGTTTTCGATGCGGATCATGGACAAGGGCGCCTGCTGGAAATCGGCGCCCTTATGTCACGGCTGATGCCATCTGTCCCTTGTTTTGTTGCCGGACCCCGACGGGCTGCGCCGGATTGCCACGGAATGCACCTCAAGCATTGCAACAGGGCTGCGAAAGGACGAAAAGACGCTGAGTAAAAGGACGATGTGATGAGTGAAGACACGATCACCCTGTATGAAGCGATCGGTGGCGATGAGACCGTCAAGGCCTTGGCGCGTCGCTTCTATGAACTGATGGACACCCTGCCCGAGGCGGCGCGCTGCCGCGCGGTCCATCCGCCGGATCTGTCGGGCAGCGAGGAGAAGTTCTACGACTACCTGACCGGCTATCTCGGCGGGCCACCCATTTACATGCAGAAGCGCGGGCACCCCATGCTGCGGCGCCGCCACTTCGTCGCCGAGATCGGGCCTGTCGAGCGAGACGAGTGGCTGCTCTGCTTCCGCCGCGCTTTGGACGAGACGGTCGAGCACCCGAAGCTGCGGGAGATCATCTGGCCGCCGATCGAAAAGCTGGCTTTTCATATGCAGAACAAGGAGTGAGGCTTATGGCGCAAGCAATGGTCCATCGCTGGACCGGCCTGGCTGCCGGCCTTTTCGGCGCCGCCGGGGTTGCCCTTGCGGCCGCCGCGAGTCATGCGGGTGGCGAGGCCCTGCTACGGCCCGCTTCGACGATCTGCCTGGCGCATGCGCCAGCGCTTCTCGCTCTGGCCCTTGCCGGTGAACGGATCAGGCTGTCGACGGTGGCGGCACTCGGCATGATCATAGGCACCCTGCTCTTTGCCGGCGATCTCATCGCCCGCCATTTCCTCGGCAGTGGCCTGTTTCCAATGGCCGCCCCGACCGGCGGCCTGACCCTGATCGCGTCCTGGCTGGTGCTTGCCATCGGATCGATGCTGACGTCCCGTCGCTAAACCTCTAGCGGAATGCAAGCGGCCGGCGCCAAGCCCTGAAAAAGGTTCAGTGGGCGCAACCGCCCGGCATCATGCCCGCGAACATCAGCAGGTTTCCGTGCGGATCGCGAACATGGAACCGCATCTCGCCGCCACGCGTGTCCGATGGGCGAACTGCTTCGATCCCGCGCTCGCAAAAATCCCTGTAGATCTCGACGGGGGTATCGGCACGGAAGAAAACCGAGCTGTTCTGGCACTGCATCGGATCATCGCTCAGCCAGAAGTGCAGTTCCATCCCGCCACGGCGAACGACGAGATAGTCGAGGCAATCAAGGCCGACATCCTCGAAGCCGAGGTTGTCGACGTAGAAGCTGCGCGTTTCGTTGAAGTCGAGTGAAGGCAGGATCGGCACTGCGTTGAGGATCGCTGTCGCAACGGTTGGATGGGCGTTCATGCGGAAACTTCCTCTAATCCCGCATGAAAACGACTGACGGAACGGCTACGATCTCGCGTTGGCGTTCCGCTGCCATCGCGGCGCGGGAAAGTCGATAACAAGGGCCGAAGCCCGGTTTGGCTGGTGGTACATGGTACCAGACTTGCGCTGATGCAAGCCTGGCAAAGTGACGATTTCGCAATTCGTCACTTCACTTTCTTGCGAGCGTTGCATGAAAGCCTCGGCGAGTTCCGGAAGAAGCCCCTCGCCACGCTGAAGTGCAAGCTCGTGAAAGGAGCTCATGCCACTCTTGTCGAAACCGTCCCTGCTCATCCGTCGGTATTCCTTTCATTCAATGTCTGAAGCGCGCGCTCTAGACTGGATTTCGAGCCGTTGCGCAGCGGAATGAAAGTCTTGCCGAACTTCTTGCAACCGCTCTTCACGCGCAGACACGCATCGTGACTGATACAGTCGATTGGGCAGAAGACGCAGTCGACGGAGGGCAGCACCGTGTCGATCCGCGAAACCGCTTCCCTTAAACCACCATCGTGGTGGATCAGTTCCGCGCCAAAATTGCTGGCGATCTGGCGGAGATGGGCGACCTGGCAATCCCGGCCGCCGACATAGAGAAAGCTGCGCACTTCCGGCTGGATTCTGGAAGGGCTGGCCTTCGGCGAAACTTCCGCCGGCGCCTTCCTGTCAGCGTTCTTCTTCTTTTTCGCCATCTCGTCGCGTCTCCTCGAATCCGGTCTGCGGCGGCATCACGCCATTCGCGTCAGACAGCCATACAAAACATGATAAAAAGAGTAAAGTATATAGTTGAAGCTTTTACTCATGTTTCTGAATGCGCGGCCCCGAAGTGGCGAAGCCTGGCTCAGGCGGGTTTTGACGAGGGTAAAATTTCCCGCATTCTCAGGGCCAAGAAGGGCCGAAATCCAATTTTTTACCGTTTGATAAAAGTTTCAAGCTGAGTTACCTTTCCCTGCATCGCTTCGAATATAAAAGAGGGAACTGCGATGCGAAGACTCGAACCGGGCCTCAAGGCCGGGCGGCTTGACGCTGCCGATTATGCGAAGAATTTCTCCGATCTCCATCCCCGCCTCGGCGATCACGAGGCGCTTGTAGCCTCAGACAGATGCTACTTCTGTCATGACGCGCCGTGCATGACAGCCTGTCCCACCGCCATCGATATCCCGATGTTCATCCGGCAGATATCGACTGGCAATCCGCTCGGCGCAGCCAAGACCATCTTCGACCAGAACATCCTCGGCGGCATGTGCGCCCGCGTCTGTCCCACCGAAACGCTCTGCGAGGAGGCCTGTGTGCGCAACACGGCCGAAGAGCGCCCCGTCGAAATCGGGCGACTGCAACGTTTTGCGACCGACATAGCAATCGAGGAAGGCCGCCAGTTCTATAGCCCTGCCGCATCCACCGGCAGGACGGTCGGCATCATTGGCGCAGGTCCAGCCGGCCTCGCGGCCGCCCATCGCCTTGCCCTGCATGGCCACCAGGTGACAATCTACGAAGCCCGCGAAAAGGCCGGCGGCCTCAACGAATACGGCATCGCCGCCTACAAGACCCCCAACGACTTCGCCCAGAAGGAAGTCGACTACATCCTCTCGCTCGGCAATATCGACGTGCTCGACGGCCAGGAAATGGGCATCGACTTCACGTTGGCCGATCTCCAGGCCAAACACGACGCCGTCTTCATCGGCGCCGGCCTCGGCAACGTCAACGGCCTCAACATCCCCGGCGCCGGGATCAACGGCGTGCTCGATGCAGTCGAATTCATCGCCCATCTCCGCCAGGCAGACAGCAAGGCCGACGTGCCGGTGGGCCGTGACGTCGTCGTCATCGGCGGTGGCATGACGGCAGTGGATGCGGCGGTTCAAGCCAAGCTGCTCGGGGCTGAAAACGTCACGATGTGCTACCGCCGCGGCAAGGAACACATGAACGCTTCGGAGTTCGAGCAGGATCTCGCGGCCTCGAAGGGTGTTCATATCCGCCACTGGCTCCAGCCGAAGGAGGTCGCGCACCATGGCGGCCACTGTTCGTCGATCACGTTCGAATACACCCACCTGGAAAACGGGCTGATGAAGGGCACCGGTCACACGACCGAGATCAAGGCTGACCAGATCCTGGTCGCAATCGGCCAGAAGCTCGACGCCCAGGGTCTGGACGGCTTGAAGATCGAAGGTGGCAAAATCGCCATCGACGCCGAAGGCCGCACCTCCATCCCGGGTGTCTGGGCCGGCGGCGACTGCGCCTTCGGTGGCCAGGACCTGACGGTCTCTGCCGTCGCCATGGGCCGCGATGCGGCCGAAAGCATCAACCGCTCTCTCGCCGTCATGACGGCGGGCGCAACCGCAGTCGCATGACGCACCGCTCTCGAGAGGATTTGAACAATGGCTGATCTCAGGAATAACTTCGTCGGCATCAAGTCGCCCAACCCCTTCTGGCTGGCCTCTGCTCCGCCGACCGACAAGGCCTACAACGTCGAGCGCGCCTTCAAGGCGGGCTGGGGCGGCGTGGTCTGGAAAACGCTCGGCTCCGAGGGACCACCGGTCGTCAACGTCAACGGCCCGCGCTACGGCGCGATCTGGGGCGCTGACCGCCGCCTTCTCGGCTTGAACAACATCGAGCTGATCACCGACCGTCCGCTGCAGGTGAACCTGCAGGAGATGAAGCAGGTCAAGATGAACTGGCCGGACCGGGCCCTCGTCGCCTCGATCATGGTGCCTTGCGTCGAGGAAGAGTGGAAGGCGATCCTGCCGCTGGTCGAGGAGACCGGCGCTGACGGCATCGAGCTCAACTTCGGCTGTCCGCACGGCATGTCCGAGCGCGGCATGGGCGCTGCCGTCGGCCAGGTTCCTGAGTACATCGAGATGGTCGTTCGCTGGTGCAAGCAATACACCCGCATGCCCGTCATCACCAAGCTGACGCCGAATATCGCCGACATCCGCAAGCCCGCCCGCGCGGCCAAGGCCGGTGGCACCGATGCCGTCTCGCTGATCAACACGATCAACTCGATCGTCTCTGTTGATCTCGACAGTTTCGCCCCCTCGCCCACCGTTGGCGGCAAGGGCACACATGGCGGCTATTGCGGCCCGGCCGTCAAGCCGATCGCGCTCAACATGGTGGCCGAGATCGCCCGCGATCCGGAAACCTATGGTCTGCCGATCTCCGGCATCGGCGGCGTCACCACCTGGCGCGATGCGGCTGAATTCTTGGCGCTCGGCGCCGGCAATGTCCAGGTCTGCACGGCGGCCATGACCTATGGCTTCAAGATCGTCCAGGAAATGATCTCGGGCCTCAACGACTGGATGGATGCCAAGGGCCACCGGAGCCTTGACGACATCTGTGGCCGCGCGGTGCCCAATGTCACCGACTGGCAGTATCTGAACCTCAACTACATCGCCAAGGCCCATATCGACCAGGATGCCTGCATCAAATGCGGTCGCTGCCACATCGCTTGCGAGGACACGTCCCACCAGGCGATCACCAGCATCGTTGACGGCGTGCGCAAGTTCGAGGTGATGGAAGACGAATGCGTCGGATGCAATCTCTGCGTCAACGTCTGTCCCGTCGAGAACTGCATCACGATGGTCGAACTGCCGACCGGTGCCCTCGACCAGCGCACGGGCCGCCCGGTTGACCCGAACTACGCGAACTGGACGACCCATCCGAACAATCCGATCGCCGTTCAGGCCGCTGAATAGTTGCGTTCGAAGCAAATCCGGCCCGATTGCGGGCCGGATAACATCAAGGCGAAGGAAAAGCTCAATATCTCGCCAAAGCATTCAGAAATTCTTCAAGGCTGTGCTCCACCATTGCGGGTAATTGTACTGGCCGCCCACTCGACGGGCGGGCACAGCCCGCAGGCAAGGAGATCATGGCGACGAACAGGAAGAACGCGGATGGTGCATCGCACCTCCGGCTGCGCCTGCAGATTCTGGTGCCGAGCGCGATCGTCCTGATCGGCGTCGCGTTCTCCGCTTTCTATGCCGATTACCAGCAGCAGCGATTGAGCCGTCAGGCAGCCCAGAACGCCGTCGAGGAGAGCCTCGGCATGATCCGCACCAAGCTCGAAGCCA
>CALSAF010000018.1:0-43257 GCA_943372805.1 Rhizobium sp. Q54 | reverse complement strand
CGGCCCTGGCGACTGTTCGGGTTCGATGGAACGGCGGACGGAGACCCTTGCTCTCCCACGGGCTTGATGTCCCAAAGAGGCTTCGGTCTCCCATCCGCCACCGCAAAAGGCATTACAGCCTCGAATGCGGCGTTTGGGAAGTTACAAGGAGAATTCAAAAAACATTTGTTCTCCCTTGAACAAATGGGCGTAAACTGCCCATCTTGAGAGAGAAGAAAAACGAGAGGAAACCGCCATGGACGGACAGGTATCGCCGAAAGCAGAGATCGCGGATCCCGCCGCGCGCATCGCGTCCCTGCTCGCGGCGCAGAAGGCGGCCTGGGCGAAGGACGTCACCCCTGACCATGCCACTCGTGACGACCGCCTCAAGCGGCTGGACCGGATGATCGAGGCCTGGCAGGAGCGGTTTGCTGCCGCGATTTCCGAGGATTTCGGCAATCGGCCCGCCGTCGTCACCACGCTCACCGACATCGTGCCGGTGCGCGCCGCGATCCGCCATGCGCGCAGGCATCTGAAACGCTGGATGCGGCCGCGTCGCGTCTCGCTCGCCTGGACTGGCAAGCCGGCCTCGGCGGTCATCCTGCGCCAGCCGCTCGGCGTGGTGGGGATCGTCGCCCCCTGGAACTATCCGCTCAACCTGATGCTCTCGCCCTTGGTCGGCGCCCTTGCGGCCGGCAATCGGGCGATGCTGAAACCGTCCGAGCTGACGCCCGCCTTCTCCGAAGTACTGGCAAAAGCCGTGGTCGAAACCTTCGCCGAGGACGAAGTGGCGGTCGTGACCGGCGGGCCGGAGGTGGCGACAGCCTTTACGTCAGCCCCCTTCGACCATCTAATCTTTACCGGCTCGACCGCCGTTGGCCGCAAGGTGGCGGAAGCGGCGGCGAAGAACCTGACGCCGGTGACGCTCGAACTCGGCGGCAAGTCGCCCGCCATTCTCGACGCTTCCGTGCAGTTCGACAAGGCCGTGCCGCGCCTCGTCTGGGGCAAGCTTTTGAATTCCGGCCAGACCTGCGTGGCGCCCGATTATGCGCTGGTGCCGCGCGAGCGCGTTGCCGATTTCCTCGCCGCCGTGAAGACGGAGGTTAACAGGCAATATCCCGGCCTGCCTGCCAATGCCGACTACACCACGATCATCAGCCCAAGGCATTTTGCGCGGCTCACCCGGCTCGTCGAGGAAGCCCGCGAGAGGGGTGCCGAAGTGGTCGAACTGGCCGGTCCGCATGATGGCGAGGCCCGCGTGTTTTCGCCGGTGGCCGTGATCGGTGCGCCGGATGAGACCGCCGTGATGTCGGAAGAGATCTTCGGGCCGATCCTGCCGATCGTTGCCTATGACACGCTGGACGAGGCGATCGCCTATATCAACCACCGCGACCGGCCGCTGGCGCTCTACTGGTTCGGCGAGGACAAGGCGGCGCAGGAGCGGGTGCTTTCGGGTACGATCGCCGGCGGCGTGACGGTCAACGATACGATCCTGCATCTGGCGCAGGACGATCTGCCGTTTGGTGGGGTCGGGGCGTCCGGCTACGGCGCCTATCACGGCGAAGCGGGCTTTGTTGCGCTCAGCAAGGAAAAGCCGGTCCTGAAACAATCGGCGATTTCGGGGGTGAAATTCCTCTATCCGCCCTATGGGCGGATGGCGCAGTGCATGCTGAAGCTGCTTGGTCGTTTCGGCTGAGGTCGAAGATTTCCGCCGGGTCAGCCGGCGGCGAGGCGGGGCGGTGGAGGGTGGCCGTTGGCGCGCGGGGCCGGTGGCGGCGTCAAGAGCGTCGCCTCGAAGTCGGCAAGCGGCATCGGACGGCCGAAGAAAAAGCCCTGGAAGGCCTCGCATCCGAGATCCGCGAGCACCGCGCATTGCGCTGCCGTCTCGACCCCTTCGGCGATTGTGGCCAGACCCAGATCGTCGGCGAGCGCCAGGATCGATCGTAACAGGGCGGCGTCGCGGGCGCTTTCGGCGGCGCCGGCCACAAAGCTGCGGTCGATCTTGAGTTCGCTGACCGGCAGGCTGCGCAGATAGGCGAGCGATGAATAGCCGGTGCCGAAGTCGTCCAGTGCGAAGGTCAGCCCCAGGGCTTTCAGCGCGGCCATCTTCTCGGCGACGGGCTCAAGGCCGGCGATCAGCACGCTTTCGGTCAGCTCGAGCCGCAGGCGGGTGGGGTCGATGCGCTGCCGGTCGAGAAGGCCGCGCAGCGTTGTTTCGAAGTCGCTTTCGTTGAACTGGCTGGCACTGACATTGACCGAGAGCGTCAGCTGTGCGCGTCGAGGGTCTGCGGACCACCGGCTCAGCGTTGCGAGTGCCTGTTCGAGCACGAAATTGCCGATGATCGGCATCAGCCCGACCTCCTCGGCGGCGGGAATGAAGGTGGAGGGCGGAATCGCACCGCGTTTGGGGTGGTTCCAGCGCAACAGGGCCTCGGCGCCGATGATCCTGCCGTCGCGATCGACCTGGGGCTGGTAGGCGAGCGACAGTTCGCCGTGGCGCAGCGCGCCGACGAGTTCGCGGGCGATGCCGTTCGGGGCCGTCAGGCGTTGCTGCAGGGCATAGATGGTGGCGCAGAAGACCAGCGTGGCAATCGTCGGGTTGAGCCAGACGCCGACGACACGGATCTCGGGGGGGATCGGGTCGGCAAAGGGCAGGCGGATGTCGGTTGCATGCAGCACGACGAAGGTCGCGAGGCTCGCGGCGATCACGGCGAGTTGCAGCCGGGAGGGCCGGCGCAGATGGGTGAGGTAGCCGAGCATGCCAAGCACCGGCAGGAAGAGATGGGTGACGCGTGGCGAGCCGACTTCGGGGATGTCGAAAACCAGGCTGAAGCCGATGATGAACAGCAGGAAGGAGATCTGTGCAACGAGCAGGAAGAGGTCGAACCGGCCAAGGGTAGCCAGCACAAAACAGACGAGGCTGGCGGCGACCGGAAAGAGTTCGGCGATCGCCATGGTGCGCAGCCCCTGGCTGGCGAAAATGACGGTCCAGAACACGGAAAAAAGGCCGACCAACAGGGTCGCGGCCTGATAAGCGCGGACCAGGCGGCTCGTCTTGCCGTCGTCGGTGTTGCTGTCGATCATGCCCCGCCCAACTGCGCCCCGAGGCCTCGTACGGTTCCGTATTGCGGATTCGTTCAGACCTGTCGTTCAGGATATCCTAACATGTCGATTGCAAAGGAACAGTGCCGTAGCGCACGTTGTGCGGTGCCGGCCGAAGATCCGAAACACATGGCGGGAGGCACGACCGCCGGTTCCGCCCCGACCGGGTTCTCGCTCATTGACATGCGTGCCCCTCGCAGATCCCTCATCCCGCTCTGGCGACCTTCATGACCTCCGGATCATAGACCCGGCCGAAGCGGTTTTCGAGAAAGGCGGGAAGGCCGATTTCCTCCTGGCGAACAAAGCCTGATTGGGGCAATGTCCCATCGGCGAGCAGGTCGAGGACCGTGCAGATGCCGGCCGCCGTGGTGATCTGGATGGCGCTCATCTTCTTTCCCGCAACCACGCCGGCATAAACCTTGTTGGCATAGGTTTCCTGCAGATAGCGGCCGTCCTTCCAGCCGCAGACGGTAACGAAGATCACGACGACGTCCTGCATGGTGGCGGGCAGGGCATTTTCGAAGAGATCCTTCAGCACGTCGCGGCGGTTCTTCAGGTTGAAGTCGTTGAGCAGCGCCTTGATGATCGCCTGGTGGCCGGGATAGCGGATGGTGCGGTAGTTCATCGTGCGCACGCGGCCTTCCAGCGTCTTCGCCAGTGTGCCAAGACCGCCAGACGTGTTGAAGGCCTCGTAGGTGACGCCGTCGAGCGAGAATTCCTCCCGCTCTTCCATGGCCGGCACGACGGTCAGCTTGCCCTCGACGATCGCCTCGCAGGGCTCGATATACTCGTTGATCAGGCCGTCGGTCGACCAGGTGAGATTGTAGTTCAAGGCATTGGACGGATATTGCGGCAGGGCGCCTACGCGCATGCGGACCGTGTCGAGCGTGTCGAAATGCTTGGTCAGATCATGGGCGACGATCGAGATGAAGCCGGGGGCGAGGCCGCATTGCGGGATGAAGGCGCAAGCGGCGCCGCAGGCGAGCTCTTCGACATGCCGGGTGGTGGCGACATCCTCGGTCAGGTCGAGATAGTGGGTGGCGGTCCGGGCTGCACTTTCGGCAATAGCGCCGGTCAGATGAAAGGGGGCGGCGGAGAGGACGGCGAACTGGCCGGAAAGGGCCGTGTCGAGGGCGGCCGCGTCGGAAATGTCGAGTTCGAGCGTTTTTACCGCCGGATGAGCATCGAGCTTCAAGAGCTGGTCGGCGCTGCGGTCAGCCACGGTGACGGTGTAGTCGCCGGTCTCGGCCAGCATGTGGGCAATCGCGCCGCCGATCTTGCCGGCTCCGATGATGGTTATGTGTTTCATGGCTTGCCCCCTCGTTTCTCTGCGCGGTCAGCGCAATTGCATTTGGTCAATCCAGTGTGCGGATCACGCCTGCCGATTCCAAGTGACGGATTGATCGAAACGCCGTATCATATTCAGCGATATGAAGGGGAAAAGCGGCGATATGCAGGTTTCAGACAAAGACAAAGCGCTTCTGGCGCTGCTCTCGGAGAATGCCCGGATGCCGGTGGCGGAGCTTGCCCGACGGCTCGACCTGTCGCGCTCGACCGTGCAGGCGCGGCTTGAGCGGCTTGAGGCGCAAGGGGTGATCGCCGGTTATGCGTTGAGGCTCTCCGACGCCTATCAGAGTGGGCTGATCCGGGCGCATGTGATGATCACGATCGCGCCCAAGGCGCTGTCGCAGGTGACCGGTGAGCTCAACGCCATCCGCGAGGTGACCGCGCTTTATTCGGTGAACGGGCCCTACGACCTTATCGCCATCGTGGCGGCGCCATCGATCTCCGAACTCGACAGGCTGATCGACCGGATCGGGGAATTGTCGGGGGTGGAGCGGACGCTGTCGTCCATCATCCTGTCAACACGCATTGCGCGGTGAAGGGCGCGCTCCAATCGGTTGGTCGACGACTATCTCGCAAATCCCTTGGCATCGTAGGGGTGCAAGGCTGCACTATTGTGTGTAGGTTGAGGTAACTCAAGGGAGGTAACTATGACGCGAGTAATCGGTTTCTTCATTATCCTTTTTTTCTCGACGACTGCGATGGCGTTCACGTCGTTCAAGGCTGAAAACTTCAAGGATTTCGGCAGTCTTGCGGGCACGTCCACGACCTGGGTCAACGAGTTGGGCTCGATCATGACGATCGATGTCGGGTCTGATGGCTCTGTCAGCGGGACCTATGTGAACAATGCGCAGGGCACCGGCTGCCAGGGCACGCCTTATGTGCTCAGTGGCCGCATTACCGGCAATACAATTGCCTTCAGCGTTGCCTGGAGCAATGGCACCGCCAATTGCAACTCCGTCACCGGCTGGGCGGGCTATGCCCAGGTCGCGGCGAACAACACAATCCAGATCGTGACGCAGTGGAATCTGGCTTACATTACCAGCACTGGCGGTCAGATCCAGAATGGTGCCGATCTCTTCACCTACCAGCCGCAGACCCTTCGTCAATCGCTTCTGGAGGAGTGAGCGTTTGACGTGGCGGCGTGACTGATCAGCGGTTGGTCACGCCGCTTCCAGATCCGCCCGCGCCAATGCCCTTTCAAGGGCTGCAATGCAGGCCGGGTCGTGATGGCGGCCTGCTCCCTCCCATAGGATGGCGAGCGCCTTTTGAACCGGCATCGCCTGGCGATAGGGGCGGTCGGCGGTCAGGGCATCGAAGACGTCGGCGGTTGCGACGATGCAGGTCTCCAGAGAGATCTCGTCGCCCTTCAGGCCGCGTGGATAACCTGAGCCGTCGAGCTTCTCATGATGGGCGCCACCGATCAGGGCGAGATCGGAAAAGGCTTCGATGCGCGAGAGGATCAGTTCGGAATATTCCGCATGCCGCTTCATCTGTTCCCATTCGGCGCCTTCGAGGCGACCCGGCTTGTCGAGTACGCTGTTGGAGACGCCGAGCTTGCCGATGTCGTGCAGGAGGGCTGCGCGCTTCAGCCGCCGGCGTTGGACAAACGGCATGCCGAGTTCCTCGGCGATCAGGTCGGTGAACAGGGCGACGCGGTCGCTGTGGCCTGACGTGTAGGGGCTCTTGGCATCGATCACACGGGCAAACCCGGCCGCGATATCATCAAGATAGTCCTCGTCCGCAATGACGGCCTGTCGACCTGGCTCCATGGCGAGCACGTAGGCCTCCAGGTTTTCCGACCCGAGTTCGGCGAAGAAGACCGGCGTGGCGAGTGTTTCGAACAAGGTAACAAGGTGGGGATCAAACCAGCCGCCGCTTCGCTTCCGCACCTCGGCCAAGGCTGCGTCACCATCCTGATGGACAAAGAAGACGTCGATCACCTGAGCCATCAGCGCAATGCGGGCGAAGAGGTGAATCTCTTCCCCCTTGCGCCCGAGCGGCTGGCCGCCGCCATCAACATGTTCGTCCAGATCAAGGATGCCGCGGGCGACATCCTCGGAAAACCGCATCTGGCGTGCGATCTCGGCGCCGCGCTGGCAACGGGTCTGGATGAGGCTGGTGGAAATCTCCCCGCCATTCCTGAAGATGTGCAGGATTCCGCGAAAACGCTCGGCAAGCCCTGCCTCCATGCCCGTGTGGGAAAGGACAAACTTGAGGATCTGCGGGAAGGAGCCATCGACCAGCTTGAAGTCGTGTTTGAACTTCAGGTCGTCGGCGAGGTAGAGCTCACAGATCCGCGCAGCATTGGAGGAGCAGCCGAGATCCTTGAGGAGCAGGGTGTAGTAAAGGTCGCGCAGCGGCTGTTCCTCGAGCCCAAGCGCCTGACCGATGCGCGTGCCGATGAAGCAGCAACGAACGCAGTGGCCCACCGGCTGGCCCTCGGTGATGTCCAGCGCGTGGCTCAGGGCTTCGATGATTTCTGCGAGGCGGATCGTCTCGGACATGGCGGTTCCTCTCGCCGGAGATCGTATGGGATCGGCGTTAAGAACGGGTGATCGGCCGGTGTCGATGCGGTGGTCGGGGACTGGAAGCCATTAGGCGGCCAGCAACCGCGCCCTTGCGAGGGCCCGTTCCAGCGCGTCGACGCAGACCGGGTCGTGGTGGTCCCCCTGGCTGGCGCGGATCATTGCGAGAGCCTGGACGGGCGAGATCGCTGGCCTGTAGGGCCGCTCTCCGGTGAGGGCTTCAAAGACGTCCGCGGTGGCGACGATGCGGGTGGCGAACGAGATCTGGTCACCCTTCAGGCCGCGCGGATAACCACTGCCATCGAGGCGTTCGTGATGGGCGCCGCCAATCTCGGCCAGTTCGGCGAAGGCCGGGATCCGTGAGAGGATGCGCTCCGAGTGGACCGCATGGGCTCTCATCTCGTTCCATTCGTCGGCATCGAGCTTCGCCGGCTTGTTGAGAACCCTGGCCGAAACCCCGAGCTTGCCGATGTCATGCAAAAGCGCCGCGCGCCGCAGGGTCCGTCGCTCCGCCGGCGGGAGCCCCAGCTCCACGGCGATCCTGTCGGTGAACTCCGCCACGCGATCGCTGTGGCCGGCCGTATAAGGGCTCTTTGCATCGATCACTCGGGCAAAGCCTTCGACGATGTCGTCGACATAATCGTCGTCGGCGAAGATCACCGCCTGGCCCGGTTCGGCTGCAAGGACCTTTTCCTCCAGATCCGGGGCGGCGAGATCGTCCCAGAGGCCGGGTTCGGCCGCCAGAGCGAGAAGGGTATCGGCGATCTTGGGGTCGAGCCATCGTCCCTTGCGCCGCCTGATCTCCGCCAGGGCTGCTGCTCTTCCTTCATGGGTCTGATAGACATCGAGGATCTGTGCGGCGAGCGCGATCCGGGCGGAGAGATGGATCGCCTCTCCCTTCAGCCCCTGCGGCCGGCCGGAACCATCGAAATGTTCGTCGAGATCGCGGATGCCACTGGCGACATCGGCAGAAAACCGCATCTGCCAGGCAATCTCGGCCCCGCGGTTGCAACGCAGTGCCACCAGCTCGGCAGCATGGCGGCCCCGGCGCAGGGCCTTTAGCACCGCACCGACGCGGGCGAGCGTGCCGCGACGCCTGCCGGCATGGCGAAACACCTGCCGCAGCAGGCTTGGCAAGGTGCCGTCGACGCGCTTGAAGTCGCGCTTGAAGCTGGTGTCATCGGTATCGAAGAGCTCGCACATGCGCATGGCATTGGCCGAGCAGCCGAGATCCTTCAGCATCAGGGTGTAGTAGAGATCGTGGAGTTGCTGTTCAGAGAGGCCCAGCCTGCGGCCGATGGCGCTGCCGATGTGGGCTGTGCGGATGCAGTGGCCCGGGTCCTGGCCGCCGGTCAGGTCTAGGGCGTGGCTCAAGGCGCCGATCAGTTCGGCGATGCGTATACTGGCAGGCATGCGGGGTCTCCGTTCCCGCCAAGTTTAACCCCTAAGAGTTAAGGGGGTGTAGATTATTCTGATATTCTCATGTGCGGATCTCCTGGCGCGGCAACCTCCTGTTCACTGCTTCCATGCTTGTCTTTTTCCCGCATTGTCTTAGGACATGAGACGCACTATGTGCGGATGAGCCAAACACAACGAGGACTATCCCCTGTGATGAACGAAGACGAAGACGACAAGAGCAAGGAACTGCCGATCGGCAAGGAAACGGAAGCGAACCTCTTCAAGTCGCGTTCGATCTTCATCTATGGCGGCATCACCATGGAACTGGCGCAGAAGGTCTGCACGCAGCTCGTGGCACTTGCGGCCGCTTCGGACGAAGACATCCGCGTATTCGTCTGCTCGCCGGGCGGCCATGTGGAAGCCGGTGACGCGATCCACGACATGATCAAGTTCATCAAGCCGAAGGTCTGGATCATCGCGACCGGTTGGGCGGCTTCTGCCGGCTCGCTGATCTTCGTCGCTGTTCCGAAGGAGCGCCGTCTGGCGCTGCCGAACACCCGCTTCCTGATGCACCAGCCGTCTGGCGGCACCCGCGGCATGGCCTCCGACATCGAGATCCAGGCGCGCGAAATCATCAAGATGAACGAGCGCCTGATCAAGATCTACGCCAAGGCCACCGGCCAGACGCAAGAGAAGATCGCCAAGGACATCGACCGCGACTACTGGCTGTCGGCCGAAGACGCCGTCACCTATGGTCTGGTTGGCCGGATCATCGAGAGCCACGCCGACATCGGCTGATTGGCACGAAGGCCTGTATTCTGAGAAACCCGCCGGAGCAATCCGGCGGGTTTTTCATGGGCTATTGTCTTGTCATCATGCGGGCCAGGCGGAAGGCGAGCGGACCGACGCCCAGCGACAGCGTGAAGGCGATCGGGAAGGCCATCAGGAAGCTCTTGCCCCATTCGGCGAGGAAGGCGGGCGAGGGGCCGAGATGCAGGAAGCCGAAGATGCCGGTCATCAGACCTGCCATCATCAGGGCGATCAGCATTTGCGCGAGGATCAGGGTTTTCTTGTTTGTCATATCGAGGCTCCATAACCAAGGGTCTGGGTGGAGCGGCCGCTTTTCACGTTCAGCACAGCACCACCCGGTTGAAGGGTTGGTGCCGTGGATTCACTCTAGACGAGAGACTAGGTCTCGCAGGATGCTGCGAGGGCCGGGCTAACCTGACCGGCCTGACGTTTTTCGGCAGGGGAGTGATAGTGACTCGAGCCGGGCCCTGTCAAGTTTTCTCCAAGAAAGTGCGCGTTAACCTCAACGGTGGTGTTCAGGACCTTGTGTCCATGGGAGCAATATTTCGAAAGGAATTGTTTATGGGGTATAATATTTAATCTGACCGCGATTTCGGGGGAACGGGATCGACCTCCGCAGGAGCGGGCAACCGGCGAACATCTTGGAGATCATGCTTGGTTCGAAATGACAGCGCTGTCTCTTCCGTCTTCCGCTCGTTCTGCGAAATCTCGGAGATTTCGCTGTGGACGGCCGAGGGGCGGCACAACCGGAGGGTCAAGAATCTGACCCAGATCGGCGGTGCAATCGTGATTGCCGTGAGCGCCTTCTGGTCTGCCTATCTGGCGATCTACTCGGACTGGATGAGCTTTGCGATTACGTCTGCGGCATTTGTAACCGGATGGACGATCATCCTTCTTGCAAGGGCAGACCGCATCTACGCCTCCGCTCTGGTGATGGCGCATAGCCTTTTGCTTTGCGTGAGCCTGTCCGCATTGTGCGAGCTGCCGACGGACGGGGTCGAGCCTTCCAACTATCTCAATCTCTTGCCGGTCATTGCGGCCACCCATCTGGTCTTCCATCGCAAGGGCCTCTATCTGAAGGCCATTCTTCCGATGATCGGCGTTTTCGCCTTCATCGGCTTTTCCATGGACCTGTTCCCGCTCCTGCCGCATGTCGGGTCGGATGCTTCAGCTGGCCGCTTTACGCTATGGGCCAACCACCTTACCGGGACCCTGGCCACCTGTGCCGTGGTCGTGATCATGCAGGCCGATATCGAGGCGCGACGGGCGCTGGAGGTGGATATCCGCCGGGCGATCGCCAGGGGCGAATTTGAACTGCACTACCAGCCGCAGGTGGATCGGCGCGGGCGCATCATCGGCGTCGAAGCGCTGTTGCGCTGGCAGCATCCGACGCGCGGCATGGTGCCGCCCAATGCCTTCATCCCGCTGGCGGAAGAGACGGGGCTGATCATCCCGATCGGCGACTGGGTCTTGCGAACGGCCGCTGCTCAATTGCAGACCTGGGCGGGGTCGCCGGAGACGCGGGACCTGACGATTGCCGTCAATGTCAGCGCCACACAGTTCCGCCAGCCGGATTTCGTCGAGCAGGTGCGGTCGATCATCGGCCTGTCCGGCGCGCGGCCGCAGGCGCTGAAGCTGGAGCTGACCGAAAGCGTGCTGGCCGACGACATGCATGTCGTGCAAGGCAAGATGCAGGCGCTGAAGGCCTTTGGCATCGCCTGGTCGCTCGACGACTTCGGCACCGGCTATTCCTCGCTGAGCTCGCTGAAAAACCTGCCCTTCCAGCAGATCAAGATCGACCAGTCCTTCGTGCGCGATCTCCTGGCGGATCACCGCAACATGGCGATCGTCGAGACGATCGTCCGGCTGAGCGACAGTCTCGGGCTTTCGGTGATTGCCGAGGGGGTGGAGACGGAGGCGCAGCGCGTGGCGCTGGAGAAGGCCGGCTGCATCAATTTCCAGGGCTATCTCTTCGGCCGGCCGGTGCCGGTTGGCGAGCTTCTGCCGAAGCTGTCGGCGGCCGCCTGAGGGGCCGTCAGCGCCATTCGTGGAGTTTTTCGCCGGTGAGCGGTCTTGTCGTGACCAGCGGCAGGGCGGGGAAACGTTCGGCATAGGCCAGGGCGTCCGCCTCGTCATTGAAGCCGATGAAGATCATCGACAGCACCTTCGCCTTCGGCGCGCCCTTCTTTCGATAGGCAAACTTCACCGCGCAATGGGGAAAAGCTTCGTCCAGCACCGCCCCTTCGGGCAGGGCATCCGAAAGCGCGAGATGGGCGCCGAGGCCGAGGAAGCGGTCGATGGCGGCGAAGGCCGTCGCCTCGGGCAGCTGCTTGTTTTCGGTCGAACCAGGCGCGCGGCCCCAGAACAGGCTGTCGACCAGCCCCTTCACCCGCTTCGACTTCACCACCACGAGACCACCCGCCGCCACGAGCTCCAGATGGGCGTCCCATGTCTGGAAAAGGTCGGGGGACTGGTGAAGCTCCGACAGCAGGGGGCGCAGGGTGGCGGTGAGGTCGGTGTAGAGGGCTGGGGGCATCGCGGTCTCGGCGTGTGGGTGGTGGCGTGTGGCGGCCTCGTAGCATGGCGGGGGCGGGGTGGATATGGGGGCAGAGAGCTTAAAGGCCGTTTGCCTTCAAGCCCCGTTGCGCAATTCGTGGACGCCAGAAAGAGCTAGAGCATTTCCAGCCGAAGCGTGGTCGCTTCGGCGTCGGATAATGCGACAAAACAAAAGCCTGGAGCATCTCCGGTGATCCCTTGATCACCGGAGATGCTCCAGGCATTTTCTTGGCGCCAACTTGCGGATCGACATGTGCGTCGCATCACCGAGCCCGGTCATGCAGGACGGTGGTCCAATCGTCACTCTCGTGACATCAGGAATTCCGCGACGGCCTGATAGGCGGGTAGCGACGTCGGGTCGTTTGCTGCGTTGGCGGACGTCGGGAAGGACGCGAAGCGCACGAGAACCATCTCGGCGGTGGGATCTACGTAGATCGTCTGGCCATGGATCCCCCGTGCAGCATAGGCGCCGTGTTCATTGTGGAAGACCCACCACTGACTCGTGTAGCTGCCATTGGGGATCGCGGCATAGCCCTTGAATTTGGAGGGGTCGCCGCCTTTTGCAATCCGAGTGGTGACTTCGGCAGGAAAGAGCCTCATGCCGTTGATCTCCCCCTTGTTCAGCATCAACAGGCCCAGGCGGGCTGCATCGCGCAGGCCCAGGCTGATGCCGCCGCCAGCGAAGGGGACACCTTTGCCATCCACCGTCTGATAGGCATCCTGTTCGGCGCCCATCCGGCTCCAGAGGCGTTCGGAGGCGAGTTCGGTGACGGCCTTGTTTGCCGTCCGACTGATGATCCAGCCGAGCATGTCGGAATTGATCGTCTTGTAGTGAAATGCTTCGCCATGATTGCCTTCGGGTTGGACCTGAGCCAGGTACTCCCAGTAGCCATCGGAGCCCGAATGTCCTTCCGGCTTGGGCAGCGGACTGGCTGCGGCGGAATAGACCCAGATGTCGGCATTCGGGTCGGCATAATCCTCCGAGTATTTGACTCCGGTTGTCATGTCCATGACCTGCCTGACTGTCGCGTTGCCAAAGCCGCTGTCGGCCACTTCGGGGATGATGTCGCGTACCAGCTTTGTATCGTCGAGAGCCCCTTCGACCACCAAGATCTCGGCAAGCAGGCCGGTCACGGACTTGGTCATCGACATGGCGGCGTGTTTTCCGGCTTCATCGAGGCAGCCGAAATAGCGCTCGTAGACAACCTCGCCCTTGTGCAGGATCAGGATGCCGTCCGTATAATTCGCAGACAGGGACTCATGCCAAGTCATGGTCGTGTCGGCGCCGATCGGGGTGAATTCCACTGCGTCGATCCGCTCCCTGAGGTCCGCAAAGGTTGCAGGTGCAGGATAAGCGAGCGGCACAGGAGCGGCGAGCCCACGGCTGATTTCTTCAGTGGGCAAGAATTCGCGCAGGTGGCAGACTGACCATCGCAGTCTTGGAAAGCTGAAGTAAACGGAATCCGGTTGGGTGATGATTTTGTCGGGAGGCGGCGGAAATCCCTGCATCCATCCCATTGTCCTGGGGTCTGACTCCTGTGCAGACAGCACCGGTGATTGAGCGTTTGCGGCTGCAGCTATTCCGAGCGACATCATGACTCCCGTTGCAAAAGCTCCAAATCGACTAGAAATTGATGACGACATTGACAAAACCTCCTGCCCATGGCGACGCGTTCTTGCCGATGACTTCATCTATGCCGGCTCCCGGGAACGACACGGAAATGCCTGCGGTCAGGAACGTGTTGCGATTGATTATGCGGCTGTATTCGAGGAAAAAATCGTCGGCGAGATGCGCATTCGTGACCCCAGCGACAACGTTGCCGTTGCTGTCAACACGCGTCGCCTGCCCGAACTGCACCGGGCTGTTCAACTCGTTCGCCCGGATATGGGCATAGCGGAAAGTGAGGGTGTCGGCTTGAGTGGGCTGCAGCCGCAGCGCAAGCGACAAGGCGTTGACATTCGAGTTGATAAAGGTCGAGGCCGATTTCGAGCCGGTTGCCCAGGAGCTTGGGCTGCCTTCGTAATACAGCGGGTCAAACCGCTCCAGCGCGCTTGTGTTGGGATCGTCCCCCGAGAAGGATTGATAGCCGAGCGTGAGACTGGGCGACCATGGCAGAGCTTCGAATGTGTAGCCTGCCGTGACACGCCCAGCCCAGGACTTCAGGTCAATCCGCTCATTCCATTGATAGGCAAAGTCGCCGGTAAAAACCCAGTTTTCCAAGGGGCCGACAAAGGGGTTCGTCTTGGCGTAGAGGTTGACTGTTCGCGTGTCTTCGCGGGCGCCGGGTATGATCGTGGGAGCTCCGCCACCCGCTGCAGCTTGCGGATAGGGCGAGCCAGAGTTCAGCACTTCGATGAAGGTCAGCCCAAGATAGCCGCCTTGTTGATCGTCGTACCGCAGGTCGACCCCAGCAAGCTCATTCTCACCATCATTTGCGGGCAATTCATTGGGATCGAGGAAGAAGGCGGTTGCCGTGACATCCTGATAGGAAAGACGGCCGATGGCCGCCATTTCCCATGCCTTGCGCGGGCCAAGTTTCAGTGCGCCGCGCTCGAAACCACTTGTCGCGCCGTTGGCAATGAGCATGCCAGTCCCCAGCGACAATTCACGCGGGCCGAGCGATATGTCAGACGACAAGCCGCCCTCCCAGTCGTGACGGATCGCAAGATAGCCTTCTTCAAGCGTCGTTGCGCCCGTGTCGCCCGTGTCGAAAGCGTCGGTGCCCCAGGTATAGGAGGACACGGACGAAAGCTTGCCGTAGAAAACCGATCCGGTGTCCAGTTCGGCCTCAAAACTCAGACCAGGCTTGATATAGCCTTCGAGCCAGGATGTGTCCGGGTCGAAGCCGCTGCCGGGAGATGTCGTTGCGGCGAGATCCCAGAACAGATTGCTCTCGCTGACAGCGTTCAGACCGGCCTGGAAATGCCAACGTAAGGTGAAACCGTCCTGATCAGTTATCGTGGTCTGGTCTTGTGCAGACGCGTAACCAGAAAGCAGGAAACAAGTTGTTGCTGTCAGAAGAGCTCGGCTGCTTCGCCGAGATAGGGCTGATCGTGGCGCAGGCGTGGTCATGAAGATCCCCTTGCCGCTCGCTATCCAAGGAGACAGTCTAGCAGCAGAACGTCATGAATGCGATCAGAATTGCAACTTTTTAGGTTTGTTTTCTCGGTGTCCATTTAGGGGTGTCGTTGTTTTTTCTGCCTATCTTTGTGTCACCCTGACACGCCCCCCCGCCTCTTCATGGTCGTCGTCCGCTTTCGTGGCCGATGCGCAGAATGAGTATTGCAAGTGCGTCATTGTCACGTCCGCACCTTCGACCGTGCCGCGTGCCGTTGACCGCAGCAGATCCTCGGGACTTGCGCCCTGACATGACGGCGGTTGGGCCTGGGCCTCAAGAAAAAAATCGAGAGACCGCCGGCCGTGACAAGCTCCAGATGGGGTTCCAGGTCTGCAAGATGTCCGGGGATTGATGGAGTTCGGTGAGGAGGGGACGGAGGGCAGGGGGAATTGAGGTTTCGGGGGTGGATGGCGTGTGGCGGCCTCGCAGTATTGCGGGGCGGGGTGGATATGGGGGCGTTGTGGATCAGGAGGCCAAGACGTATATTGTGGTCTCTGGTGGTCACTCTATGAGGTGTCGCGATGTCCAGCATCGGTGTGAAGGAAGCCAAGGCCGGGCTCTCGGGGCTGGTCGATGACGCGGCCTCCGGCGAATTTGTCACCATCACCAAACATGGCAAGCCGGCGGCGGTGCTGGTCAGTGTCGAGGCGGCGGAGGCGGCCAAGCGGGCGCTCGCCAAGGACCGGCCCAGCCTTGTGGCACATCTCAAACTGTTTCCCGCCGATGTGGATCTCTATGACGAGGTCTTTGCGCGGAACCGTCAGCCGTCGCGCGAGATCGAGTTGTGAGCAGCTATCTGCTCAATACGGATGTGCTGTCGCTTTTGTCGCCGTGATGCGGCTGAGTGCCTAGGGAGCTAGGCCAGAAGTGGGTGGGGTGCTTCATCTGTCAACGGTGTCGCCCCATAAGATGGAGGCGGGTATGTTGACGCCGCAAATCGACCCTATTGACCAAAACAATTCGTTGAACGCACTGTGTTCCAGGCAGCATTAGCCGCTACTTTTTGACGGCTTGAAACAGTGCTGATTTAGTCGACGAGACAGCAAACTCCGTCGCCAAAGCCCCAAATTCCAACAGCGTTGAGCTGCATGTGCCCCTCCACGTTCTAGGCAGTATAGACTCCAGCAACCATGTAGTGTTGTTGTGTGCTTTCGATTCAACTGATGAGGGGGCGAAATGAGAATTTGTCGTCGGCTATTTGTGGTTCCGCTCGCGAACAATAACTACGGGAAAACAACCATCATTCGCGCTTTAGCCTCTCAAGGAATGGGAATGGATTTCAAGAAGTATGCGAAGGGTGTCCGCCAACTAGAAACGCCGTTTGGGCGCCCTGTAGATGCTTACATCTTCGGTCGATCGTTCCAAGAGACCGAAAAAAGCACTTATGAATCGGTAGAGGCGGCACTTGACGGGAACGACCCTCAGTGGCGGACGCGAGAACTGATTATTATGCCAAGCCATGTCGGCAAGAACGATCAAACTGACATTCAACATATGATTGACGTGGCACATTCCGCAGGCTTCGATGCGGTCGCAGTCTCGGTCATTCTAACAACTGACACAGGCGACAATCGACACAATTTTCCTCCTATTTGGAGGATGAACTGGGATGAACGCTGGACAATTCCCAACCCTTGGTCGTCTGACCCAGGCGGGCAATTGCAGGCCCTAGGTCGCGACCTTTGGTCTTGGATTTCCAATGCGCTAGTTAAGTAAGACTATCCCATCTTCAACGCTGTGGCTGTTAGAATGGTTGGAGAAAGAAATGAGTCAGGTTCTATATCATTATTGTTCCACACAAACTGGTGCAGCAATTCTGAAATCTAGAACATTTCGCCTGTCTGCGTTGTCTGCTGCCAATGACAGTCTTGAAGGCCGCGTATTGGCGCGTGTGTTTTCTCGGCTTCTTTCGTCAACGGGTCTAGCTGCAGGTGTCATCGATGTCGCAGCAGTCATTGTAGAGGGATATGCTGATTCGACAGAGGGGTTCGCGTTATGCCTTTCGGAGAAAGGCGATCTACTGAGCCAATGGAGGGCATATGGGGCCGACGGTGCAGGTCTCGCTATTGGATTTGATTCCAAGTTGCTCGCCAAAGACTTTGGACCGGTTAACTTCGGCGCACAGTTTTTTGAAGTAACTAAAATTGGTTACGGTGAAGATGCTCTGATTGACACACTGTCTCCAGTTGTAAAAGAGCTTCAGAGTGTGTTTTCGGGTCAAGGCGAATTCGTAAAGCTACGTGACGGTGTAACCAGGGAAGCTGCTCTGAATCGCCTCGCGGTCCGGCAGCACGATGCAGGGAGCCTTTTTGAAGGGCCAGGCGACAGAGCGCCCGAACTTCTTGCCAATTTGCTAAAGATACTAGCTCCCCTTCACTTCCAGATTTACGCCACTAAACCCGAGGTGTTTCATGAGGAAAGAGAATGGCGACTGCTTCGCCATCGACACAGAGTTGCGTTAGCGGATGTCGAATATCACGCTGATCCAACCATGCTGCGCCCATTTGTATCTTGTCTGATCGCCGATCCAGCAAAAGAGGTTATCAGAGAAGTTGTTGTTGGGCCTAAACACCGATCAGATATCAACTGGCTCAAGGCCTTCCTGGCTTCCTCAGGGCTAGAGCATGTCCAAGTAACGCGGTCGAAGATTGAGAGCTACCGATAAACCGCAATGGCCCTAGTTCCTCGGTACTTGACCCCGAGGATGACGACCGCCAAAGCTTTTGCGCAAACAAAAACCCCGCCGAATGTCTCCGGCGGGGTCCGCATTCCCTCAATCCTCAAACGCTTACCCGCGCTCTTAGAACTCCACGGCCCGATCGCCATCCTCGTCCTGAATGCGGGTCGGCAGGCCGATCTTGTTCAGGAGGTTGATGAAGGGCTTGGGCGGCAGTTCTTCGACGTTGGCCATCTTCTTCACGTCCCATTCGCCGGTTGCGACCAGCATGGCGGCTGCGACCGGGGGGACGCCGGCGGTGTAGGAGATGCCCTGGCTGCCCACTTCGTTATAGGCTTCCTTGTGGTCGGCGACGTTGTAGAGGAAGACGGTCTTTTCCTTGCCGTCCTTGAAGCCCTTCACGTAGTCGCCGATGCAGGTCTTGCCTTCGTAGTTGGGGGCAAGCGAGGCCGGGTCGGGCAGGCAGGCCTTGACGACCTTCAGCGGCACCACTTCGGAACCGTCGGCGAGCTTGACCGGCTGTTCGGAGAGGAGGCCGATCGACTTCAGCACGGTGAAGACGTTGATGTAGTGATCGCCAAAGCCCATCCAGAAGCGCACGTCGGCGCCGTCCATGTTCTTGGCCAGCGAATGCACTTCGTCATGGCCGCAGAGATAGGCGCGGCGGGTGCCGACGACCGGCAGGTCATAATCCTTGCCGATCTCGAACATCTTGTTGACCTTCCATTCCCCGCCCTGCCAGGAATAGACGACGCCGGTGAACTCGCGGAAGTTGATTTCCGGGTCGAAGTTGGTGGCGAAGTATTTGCCATGGCTGCCGGCATTGATGTCGACGATGTCGACGTCGGTCACCTTGTCGAGATATTCGTCCTTGGCGAGACGCGCATAGGCGTTGACCACGCCCGGATCGAAGCCGGCGCCGAGGATGGCGGTGATGCCCTTCTCCTCGCATTCGGCCGCACGCTTCCACTCGTAGTTTCCGTACCACGGCGGGGTCTCGCAGATCTTGTTCGGCTCTTCATGGATCGCGGTGTCGATATAGGCGACGCCGGTGTCCATGCAGGCGCGCAGCACCGACATGTTGAGGAAGGCGGTGCCGACATTGATGACGATCTCGGTGCCGAGCTTCTTGATGAGCGCCTTGGTGGCTTCGATGTCGAGGGCGTCGAGCGCATGGGCTTCGAGAACGCCCTCCTGCTTCATCGCCTTCTTTTCATGAACCGAAGCGATGATCGCGTCGCACTTTGCCTTGGTGCGCGAAGCGATATGGATGTCGCCGAGCACGTCGTTGTTCTGCGCACACTTGTGGGCAACCACCTGCGCGACGCCGCCGGCGCCGATGATGAGCACGTTCTTCTTCATAATGGGACCAACTCCTATGTCCAATCGTCAGAACCTGTTCCTGAGGGAGTTCAGGACAGGCTTGTTTCGTAGTCCGTGTAGTCGAACTCACGGACCGTCCTGAGGCTGCCATCCAGTTCGCGGATGGCGATTGCCGGCATTTGCACGCCGTTAAACCAGTTTTTCTTGACCATCGTGTAGCCGGCGGTGTCCTGCAGCGAGATGCGGTCGCCGATGTTCAGTTCCTGTTCGAAATTGAACTCGCCGAAGATATCGCCCGCGAGGCAGGACTTGCCGCAGACCTGGTACCGGTGCGGTCCCTGGTTGGGGTGGACCTTCGCGCTTTCCCGGTAGATCAGGAGATCGAGGAGATGCGCTTCGATGGACGAATCCACCACGACAAGATCCTTGCCGTTGTAAAGCTTGTCGAGCACGGTGACTTCGAGCGTGGTCGACTTGGTGATCGAGGCTTCGCCGGGCTCCAGGTAGATCTGGACGCCGAACTCGCCGGAAAAGCGCTTGAGGCGCTCGGCGAATTTTGTCAGCGGATACATCTCGCCGGTGAAATGGATGCCGCCGCCGAGAGAGACCCAGTCGGCCTTCTTCAACAGGGGACCGAATTTCTGTTCGATGTCGCCAAGCATGCGGTCGAAGAGGTCGAAATCGCCGTTTTCGCAGTTGTTGTGGATCATGAAGCCGGAGATCAGCTCCATCACCGGCTCGACCTTTTTCAAGTCCCATTCGCCCAGCCGCGAGAAGGGGCGGGCGGGATCGGCAAGATCGAAGCTCGAGGATGAGATGCCGGGATTCAGCCGCAGGCCGCGGATGATGCCCTGGGATTGCTTCTCGAAGCGGGTCAGCTGGCCGATCGAGTTGAAGATGATCTTGTCGGCATGGGAGACGACTTCGTCGATCTCGTAATCGGCGTAGGCCACGGAATAGGCATGGGTTTCCTTGCCGAAACGCTCATGGCCGAGGCGGACTTCATTGAGCGAAGAGGAGGTCGTGCCGTCCATGTAATCGCGCATGAAGTCGAAGACCGACCAGGTGGCGAAACATTTGAGTGCCAGAAGCGCCTTTGCGCCGGAGAGTTCGCGCAAGGTCGCGATCTTCTCCATGTTCTGGAGGAGCTTCGATTTGTCGATCAGGTAATAGGGAGTCTGGATCAAGGCTCTATCCTTCGTGAACCCAGCCATATCAGGCGGAAGTGAACGGGACGCCCCGAATGCGTCGGAGGGGGTCCATAGGCAAAAGGGGGTAAAAAGGCAAGCGGAAGCTGGGGTTTCGTGTTTTCAGGGCTGTTTGACCGTGTTTCGTGAAAGCCCGATGACGGAGCGCTGCCGCGCGAGATGTCTGCCTTGCACTGGCGCCACTGCAGCCATGCACGGGGCGGCTGGCTTTGTTCAGCAATCGGCAAGCTTTGCCTTGGTAATTGCAGTTGCAACGGTATTGTCCTGGACGCCTCATGCATCTCGACCTCGCCACGATTCTGATTCTGCATCCGCTGTCGCTGACGGTCGGGGCGCTGTGTTTTCTCTATCTGCGCTACCGATCTCGCCGCAGCCGCGGGCTCGGAACCATGGCGGTGTCCTTCCTGGTGCTGGCGGTTGCGGCGCTGGCAGCAGGGGCCGGCGAACAGGGCGTGATCGATTACGCGACCTGGACCTTCGGCACGACGGTCGCGGCGCCGCTCGCCTATGCGCTGCTGTTTGTCGGGCTGACTCATCTCATGACCGAGCGGCGGGCCGGGCGAGTCTGGTGGGTGATGGCGATACCGGCTTGCATCACCTTGATCGCGGTCTTCACGCAGTTTCCCATGGTCAAGCTTTGCCGCTCGATCGTCTTTCTTACCGCCATGGGCGGGTTTTCCGCTGCCAGCGCAGTTCTGGCCCTGTGGGACCCACAAAAGGAGAGGCTGGAAAGCCGTTATGGCCTGGCGATCACCTTCGCCTTCAAGGCACTGCTCGCTTTCGCGACCCTCGGCGGCGTGTTCAATCCGGAGATCGTTCGGCTGACGCCGGCGGCGACCTTCCTGATCCTCATCCTCTGTCAATTCGTCATCGCCATGTTCGTGCTGATCCTGGTCCAGGAGCGCGCGGAACGGCGGCTGATCGAACTCACCGAAACCGACAGCCTGACCCGGATTCACAATCGACACTGGATGATGGACCGGCTGCCGCGCCGGGCGCCGCCCGGAAGCGCGTCCGTCGTCATCGATATCGACCATTTCAAGCGGGTCAACGACGTTCACGGGCATGCAGCCGGCGATATGGTGTTGACGATGGTCGCCCAGGCCATGGCGGGCCGCCTCGGCGAGGACGCGATCTTCGCTCGCGTGGGCGGCGAGGAGTTCGGGCTGTTTCTGCCGAAGACGTCGGAAATCGAGGCGATCGCGATCGCCGAGATGCTGCGGCAGACAGTCGAAGCCCTGTCGATTGTCCATGACGGCATCAAAATCCCGGTGACGCTCAGTGCCGGCATTGCGGTGGCCCGCGAGGACATGTCGACCAAGCGCCTTGCCGGGCGGGCCGACGAGGCGCTCTATGTTGCAAAACGTGCCGGCCGAAACCGCGTGCGGCTGCATGAGGAAGACGCAATGATCGCGAGCGCGCCGAAGGGGGCGTCCAGCGCCGTTCCCGTCGGCGCATAAGCGGTCTGCGCAGGTCTTTCAGCGGGGTGTGCTGCCTTGTCAGGGCGGCCGAAATTTGTTTCGCCTTGCATATCCCCTGGCCGATGTTGTGAGTCCCACCATGCTGAAAGACTTTTCTCCCCAGGCCGCCTTCATGGGCGTGCTCGTTGCCTTTGTCGGTTTTGCCAGTTCCTTTGCCGTCGTCCTGCAGGGGCTGAAGGGGGTGGGCGCCACCGATTACGAGGCAGCCTCCGGGCTGATGGCGCTATCGGTTGCCATGGGCATTTGCGGGATCGTGTTGAGCGTGTGGACGAAGCTGCCGGTCTCGGTTGCCTGGTCGACGCCGGGGGCAGCACTGATGGCGACGGCGGGCATTCCGGTCGGCGGCTTTCCGGCAGCCGTCGGGGCGTTTTTCGTTTGCGCGGCGCTGATCGTGCTTGCCGGCCTCATCCGGCCCTTCGGGCGGGCGGTGGCGGCGATCCCGGCGCCGATTGCCAATGCCATGCTGGCGGGCGTCATCCTCAATCTGTGTTTTGCGCCGTTCAAGGCGGTGGCTTTCGATGCGGCTCTCGGCCTGCCGATCCTCGTGGTCTGGGCGGTGGTGGCGGCCTTCAAGCGGCTTTATGCGGTGCCGGCGGCGCTTTTGACCTTTGTGGTCGTCATCGTCTTCGGGGTGGATCTGCCCGAGGGGGCGATGGCGAGCTGGGCCGCGTCGCTCGCGCCACCGGTCGAGTTCGTGGTCCCCGCCTTTACGCTGCCGACGCTGGTTTCCATCGCGCTGCCGCTCTTCATCGTCACCATGGCCTCGCAGAACATTCCGGGCATTGCGATCCTCAAGGTCAACAAATACGAGCCGCAACCTGGGACGATGTTTGCGGTGACCGGTGTATTTTCTGCGCTCTCCGCACCGTTTGGCGGCCATGCGGTGAACCTCGCGGCGATCACGGCGGCGATGTGTGCGGGGGAGGATGCGCATGCGGATCCGAAGCGGCGGTATTGGGCGGCGATCATCGCCGGCATCGGCTATGTGCTGCTCGGGTTGGCCGCCGGTGCCGTGACCGGCTTCGTCTCGCTTGCGCCACCGATCCTCATCCAGTCGGTCGCGGGGCTGGCGCTGATCGGGGCGTTTTCCGGCTCGGCCGTGGCGGCCTTTCAGGTGCCGGAGACGCGGGAGGCGGCGGCGGTGACGTTCCTGGTGACGGCGTCCGGAATTTCCATTCTCGGGATATCGGGAGCCTTCTGGGGGCTGATTGCCGGGGTGGCGATGCTGGGGCTGGTGAAGGCTGCACGGCGGGGTTGAGTGATCGCTGTTCTCCATGCTTTGATGCGGCATGGAGTTCAAATTCGATCTGGTGAAAAGCGAGGCGAAGCACGGAATCGATTTCGTAGCGGCGCAGGAGTTATGGCGTCCAGGAAATGGGTTGACCGTCGACGCTCGCTCGCAGGACGAGGTTCGATATGGTATTGTGGCCGTCATTGAAGATAAATCTGGGTGGGATACTTCACGCTCCGGCGCGCCAAGATCCGGATCATTTCTGTTCGCAGGGCCAGAAAAGCGGAGATTCAGTATTATGAAGTCCATAACAGCAGCCGAGCTCGACCAGAAATTCGATGACGGTGAGGACGTCAGCGAGTATTTCGATTGGGCCAATGCACGACGTATCAATTGGGAGCACGAGGTCATCGAACTCGAGTTGCTGAAGGAGGAGCTTTCCGCGCTCGACGCCGAGGCCGCGCGTTTGAATACCTCGCGACACAAGCTGGTTTCACTATGGATACGCGAACGTCTCAAACAGTCGCCGAAATCCGCCGCCGAATAACACCCTTGCGCGATTCAATTCATCGCGTTATTCCTCAATGTATGAAGACCATCGGCACGACCATTGCTGCGACTGAGATGACGGCCCGCGCTGCGGACCGCTTCGTTGCGTCGGTGCCAAACTCGCTTCTTCTTCTCGGCCTTATCCGCGGTTGCCGGGTCCATTGAGGAGCGCCCGGCGGCCGGGTCAGCCGTTTGGCGATTGCTCCTCGAAAACTCCCCAATTGATGTTATCCATCCCTTGAAAAGGGTCTGTGCGCGCGTGCCAAAGCTTCGCTGATTTGTTATCAGCCATGGCAGCCGCCCGAGGACGAGAAGAGACGAAGACGATGATTTTGAAGAGCCATACCGTAAAGCAGGGCATGCCGGACGCTTCGCAGAAGTACCGCCCCTATCCGCAGGTCGCCATTGCCGACCGGACCTGGCCGTCGAAGGTGATCGACAAGGCGCCGATCTGGTGCTCGGTCGACCTGCGCGACGGCAACCAGTCGCTGGTCAACCCGATGGGCCATGATCGCAAGGCCCGGATGTTCCAGCTCTTGCTCGACATGGGCTTCAAGGAAATCGAGATCGGCTTTCCGTCCGCGTCGCAGACCGATTTCGATTTTGCCCGCTGGTGCGTGGAAGAGGGCGGTGTGCCCGCCGACGTGTCGCTGCAGGTGCTGGTGCAGTGCCGGCCGGAGTTGATCACGCGCACCTTCGAGGCGCTGGAAGGGGCCACCAAGCCGATCATCCATTTCTACAACTCGACCTCCGAACTGCAGCGCCGCGTGGTGTTCGGCAAGGATGTCGCCGGCATCAAGCAGATTGCCGTTGATGCCGCCAAGATGATCATGGACATGGCAGCCAAGGCCGGCGGCGGTTACCGCTTCGAATACTCGCCGGAGAGCTTTACCGGCACCGAGCTGGAAGTGGCGCTGGAGATCTGCAACGCCGTCATCGCCGAAGTGAAGCCGACCGCCGACAACAAACTGATCCTCAACCTGCCGTCGACCGTGGAGATGGCGACGCCGAACATCTATGCCGACCAGATCGAATGGATGTGCCGCAACATCGACAATCGCGAGAATGTGCTGATTTCGCTGCATCCGCATAATGACCGCGGCACCGGGATTGCGGCGACCGAACTCGGCTTGATGGCCGGCGCAGACCGCGTCGAGGGCACGCTGTTCGGCAATGGCGAGCGCACCGGCAATGTCGATATCGTGACGCTGGCGCTCAACATGTTCACGCAAGGCGTCGATCCCGAACTCGACTGCTCCGACATCGAGCGGATCAAGGCGGTCTACGAATATTCCAACGAGATGGTCATTCCCGAGCGCCACCCTTATGTCGGCGAGCTGGTCTATACGGCCTTTTCCGGCTCGCACCAGGATGCGATCAACAAGGGCATGAAGGCGATCAAGACCGCCAATCACCCGGTCTGGGAAGTGCCCTATCTGCCGATCGATCCGCAGGATGTCGGTCGGACCTACGAGGCGATCATCCGGATCAACTCGCAGTCGGGCAAGGGCGGCATCGCCTATATCCTGCAGGAAGACTACGGCATCAACCTGCCGCGCAACCTGCAGATCGAGTTCCGCGAGGACATCCAGCGGATCACCGACGAGGAAGGCAAGGAACTGCCGTCGAAGAAGATCTATGAGCGCTTCATCGAGCGTTATGTCGACCAGACCGGTTCGCGCCTGAAATTCGTCGACCACCACACCTATCCGGCGGGGACGGATCAGAAGGGCATCCGCGTGGTGGCCGCCGAGATCACCGACAATGGTGAAGTGAAGCGTATCGAGGGCAAGGGTACCGGGCCGATCGACGGCTTCGTCAATGCGCTCTCGACCTATCTCGGCATCGACCTCTCGGTTCAGGACTATTCCGAGCACTCGCTGCAGCATGGTTCGAACGCAGCGGCCATCGCCTATGTCGAGATGGCGCATGCCGGCGGCAAGCTGTTCGGTGCGGGCATCAACACCAACATCGTGACGGCTTCGCTGGAAGCCATCGTGTCTGCGGCCAACCGCGTGCTCGACGAGAAAAAGAAAGCCTGAGGCCGGGATGGTCTTCGCCGAGGTTCGACAGTCCTTCTCGGCGAAGGTCCCGCTCGTGCTGCTGCATGGTTTCGGCGGGATCGGCGCGCTCTGGGCGCCGGTCATCGACCGGCTCGATGCTGATCAGCCACTTGTCATCTATGATCTTCCGGGGCATGGAGGCTCGCTCGATGCCGATGGCGTCGGTCATGCCGGCGTGATGGCCAAGGCCATACTTGCTGATCTCGGCCGGCGTGGCATTTCGAGCTTTCATCTTTGCGGTCATTCTATGGGCGGGGCGATTGCCAGCCTGATGGCCCTCAAAGTTTCAGAGCGCCTGCGCTCGCTGACGCTGGTCGCGCCGGGTGGTTTCGGGGCAAAGATCAATCATGAGGCGCTGCGGCGTTATGGGGCGGCTGCTGACCTCGATGCCCTCTCGGCGGCGATTGCGGCAATGGTGGCACCGGGCCATGTGCCGGAACGATCTGGTCTCTCCGGCCTCGTCCATGCGCGGCGTCTGCCTGGAGCCGTTGATCGCCTGATGGCGATCCTCAAATCATTTCTCATCGAGCGAGATGGCCTGATGGGGCAGGGGACATTACCACTTTCCGCATTTGCCGGCTTCGCTGTCCCGACGCGTCTGCTCTGGGGAACCGAGGACCCTATCCTGCCGGTCGCGCAGGCCGGAAACATCTGGGAGGGTGTGGAGGTTACGCTGGTGGAAGGTGCCGGCCATATGCTGATCGACGAGGCGCCGGAGCCGGTGGCGATGGTGATCCGGGCGGCGGTCGCGGAAGGCTAAGGCTTAACCGAGCAGACGTTCGCTGTGGTCGAGCTTCAGAGGTGCGTCTTCGCTTTCGATCTTGTAGCGCTGCCAGTCGAGCTGCCAGTTTCCCGCTTCGCCATCCACCGAGAACAGGTTGTAGCCGGCGGCTGGTTTCTTGGCGCCCGGCCCCTGGCTTGCCGAGGCTATGCCGACGACCGGGACCTTCTTCTCGCGATCGGCGAGCCAGTAGAGCGTGTTCAGATGCGTATGGCCGTGTAGCACGAGTTCGGCGCCACCGGTGCGGATGGCGGCGGCGAAACGGCGGATGCCGAGCATGCGCTTGTGCTGGGGAGCTGCCCCCCGGATCGGCGGATGGTGGATCATCACCACACGGAACAGGCCTTCCTCGCCCGCAGCCTTAAGCAGGGCGGCAGTTTCGCGGGCCTGGCGGCCGCTGAAATAACCCTGTGCGGAGAAGGGCGGGGTGGCGATCGAGGTGGAGCAGCCGATCAGGGCCACCGGTCCACGGCGGCGGATATAGGGGAAGAGCTTGTGGTCGTCCTGGAAGATCAGCGGATCGTCGTCGCCGCGCATATAGTCATACCAGGCCTGGACCACGCGTTCATGGGCGCCCGGCACATAGGCGTCGTGATTGCCGGGCACGACCGAGGTGTCGAGCGGCGCGCCTGCTTCCTTCAGCCATTCCGAGACGAGCTTGACTTCAAGCTTTGAGGCGAGGTTCACGAGGTCGCCCGTTATGGCAAGGTGATCCGGGTTTTCGGCGCGCAGCGCCTCCAGGACCATGTCCAGCGCATTGGGGAAAAGGTGCTTGCGGCGGTTGCGATGCCAGTTCACATAGCCCGTAATCCGTTTCGAGGCCAGTTCCCGGATCGTCAGGTTCGGCAGCGGGCCGAGATGCACGTCGGAGATGTGGGCGAGCTTGAACATGGCGCTTCTCATAGCGGCGCTGAAACCGAGGGGCAAGGAAAATGAAGCCAGCGGATGGTGTCGGACCCGGCATCGGTAGCGAAAGGCTCGGATGGTCGAAGAGGTTCCTTGTCCGAGTTCTTCATGTCTATTTCGCCGTCAGCCGTGGCATGACGCTGGGGGTGCGGGCCGCCTGTTTCGACGAGGCCGGGCGGATCTTTCTCGTGCGTCACACCTATGTGCCCGGCTGGCATCTGCCGGGCGGGGGCGTGGAGCGCGGCGAGACAGCGATCGAGGCGCTGATCAAGGAGATGCGGGAAGAGGGCAATCTGGAGCCAGTCAGCCCGCCGAACCTCTTCCATGTCTATTTCAATGCGCGGATCAGCCGGCGCGATCATGTGCTGCTCTACCGCGCCACGGTGCGGCAGACGGCGGAGCGGCCAGCCGATCGGGAGATTGCCGAGGCCGGCTTCTTCGATCTGGACAGGCTTCCCGACGGCGCGACCCAGGCGACGTTGCGGCGGATCGCGGAGCTGCGCGGGGAGAGTGCCCCCGCGCATCACTGGTGACACTCAGCCGCCGAGCGTTTCGCGGCGATGCGGCACCATCAGGTCTTCTTCCGGGCCT
Organism: Rhizobium sp. Q54; assembly: GCA_943372805.1. Lineage (GTDB taxonomy): Bacteria > Pseudomonadota > Alphaproteobacteria > Rhizobiales > Rhizobiaceae > Allorhizobium. The sequence continues at coordinate 15,611 of CALSAF010000018.1, read as the reverse complement.
GATGGTACGACACCCGTCGGATTGATCATGGTATGGCTGCGATAATAGTGATGCTTGATGTGACGCATCTCGACTGTCCCGGCGATATCAGGCGTTTGGAAGAGATCGCGCAGATAGGCTGACAATGCAGGGTAATCCGCGATGCGGCGGATGTTGCACTTGAAATGGCCGACATAGACGGGGTCGAAGCGCACCAGCGTGGTGAAGAGGCGCCAGTCGGCTTCGGTCATGCGGGCGCCGAAGAGGTAACGCTGCTTCGTCAGGCGCTCTTCTAGCCAGTCGAGCGTCTCGAAAAGCGGGTAGACGGCGCTCTCATAGGCTTCCTGGGTGGTGGCGAATCCGGCCTTGTAGACGCCGTTGTTGACGGTGTCGTAGATGCGCCTGTTGATCTCGTCGATTTCGGCGTGCAGATCCTCCGGGTGCATGTCGAGCGTCGAGCCGGTCAGGTGGTCGAAGGCCGAGTTGAACATGCGGATGATCTCGGAGCTTTCGTTCGAGACGATCGTGCCCCTCTGCTTGTCCCAGAGGACGGGGACCGTGACACGGCCCGAAAACGTCGGGTCGGCCTTTACATAGACCTGCCAGAGATAATCGGAGCCGAAGAGATGGTCGGCTGTCGCGCCATCGCGGTCATGAAATTCCCAGCCGTTCGACAGCATCAGCGGATCGACCACCGAGACCGAGATCAGGTCTTCCAGGCCCTTCAAGGCGCGGAAGATCAGGGTGCGATGCGCCCAGGGACAGGCATAGGAGACGTACAGGTGGTATCGACCGGCCTCGGCCCTGAAGCCGCCCTTGCCCGAAGGACCGGCGGAGCCATCTGCCGTCACCCAGTTGCGGAAGCTTGAATCGGCGCGCTTGAAATGCCCGGAGGTCGATTTCGTATCGTACCAGACGTCCTGCCAGACGCCATCCACCAGTCTGCCCATGGTCGCTTCCTTCTCGTTTGAACTTGATCCGGAAAATACGGTTGTTGGCTGGGATTGCGAGAGGCTGACGATTGAACAGTGCGTTTTCCGTTGGACGCGCGGAAATTTTGCTGCTATCGGAACAAAACTGAAGATTTGAAGGCCCCGATGACCATCGCACGGAACCCACGACGACGCTGAAGCTCTCGAACGCACATAGCCTGTGCGCGTGAACCCTATTGCTGTCTGTCTTCTGGTTTCGGTCATCCATGTTTCACTCTGGCCTTGTCTACCTCACCGAGGATGCGTCGCACGACGCTGTCATCGAACTCATCAATGAAGAAGCCTTTGGTCCCGGTCGGCACACGCGTGCTGCCGCGCGCATTCGCGAGCAGGGGCCGCATGACCGCTCGCTCTCCTTCATCTGCGCCGACAATGGCGAAACGATCGCCTCGGTGCGCATGACGCCGGTTCTGGCCGGGGATGTGAAGGGGCATCTGCTGGGCCCGCTTGCCGTGCGTCCTTCCCACAAGAACCGGGGCATTGGCCGCGAACTCGTGCGGATCGCCATCGAGGCGGCGCGGCGCAAGGGGTCGGAAGGCGTGATCCTGATCGGCGACCCGCCCTATTACATGCCGCTCGGCTTCGAGAAGGTGGCCTACAAGGCGCTCGACTTCCCCGGTCCCGTCGATCCGAACCGGGTGCTGATCGTGCCGCTCGCCGACGACGTGCATGCGCGGCTGAAGGGCGTGATCGCCTGGCGGGATTGCAAGGCGGTCATTGCCGAGCCCGTTTCCGCAACGGAAGAGGCACCTGTCCGGGCCTATGCCTCTGCCTGAGATTTGGAGTCAGGCGCTTCCCCGAAGCGCTTGATCAGCCAGCATATATCGAGGCCTCTGGAGAAATTTTCGATGCGACCGAAGACACGGTAGCCGGCCCGCTCGTAAGTGCGGCAGGCGACCGGATTGATTGTGTCGATATAGGCGCCGACGCAACCGCGCGCCCGGGCTTCCTCTTCGGCCCTCGCCAACAGGCTTGCCGCCATGCCCTGACCGCGCAGGCGGTCGGGGACGAAGAGCAATTCCACGTAAAGCCAGCCGCGACCGGTATAGCCGACGAGGCCACCGTCGACGCTGCCGTCTTTGGCAGTGATCGGGATGAAGACGTCCCTGCGGTCGGTCGGGCCGAGCAGGGTGTCGTTATGGGCCCTGATGCCGGCAAGGATGGCATCGCGGGCGGCTTCTGGGACGGTGTCGGATAGGGAGAGCGGCGGGGTCATGGGGCTAAGACTAGGCCAGGGTGAATGGTGTGTCGAGGTGTTGGATCGGTTGCCAAAACTGCCCTGAGAGATCAGGTGAACTCCACGAGGAGCGGACAATGATCGGAAACCTCGGGTTCGCGGATGACCTCGAAGCGGGAGACATCGATCTGTCGGCTCACCAGAATGTAATCCGCAAACCGTTCCGGCTTTGTATAGTAGGACGTTCGTGTCCCCGCGAAGGCGCCCGCCGTCACCAGGTCCGTCAGTCCGAGTGATTGCAGCATCTCGAAGGTGGCGCTGCCGGGCAGGAGGTTGAAGTCGCCACAGACGATGAGTTTCTCATCCGGACGCCGGAGGCGATTGATCAAGGCGACCAGCGCATGGGCCTGTGCCAGACGTTCTGGCGTGTCGTGCTTGCCGTCCTCGCCACGCAGGCCGTGTAGGTGGGCGATGGTGACCGGTTCTGCGGTTTGCGGGTCGTAAGTCCGTATGACATGAGCGTTGCGGGGGCGGGGATGCGGTCCCCAGCCGTCGTGGCGGTATTGGCCATGGATAAAGTCCATGGCGTGACCGAGGACGGGAAGACGTCGGTGGACGAAGGTCGCCAGGCCGAATTCCGCCCATATGGGCCCGGTGTCTGCGCGGAGTTCACCCCGCATGGAGGTGCAGAAGAAGGCGTCGTGATCAGGGAGAACGGCGCGCATATCTTCAAAGAGGTTGGCCCGCTGCTGGTATTCCATGTGACCATCCCGATAGGTCACCCATTCCGCTTCGGTGGTGTCCGATCGGAGGACTTCCTGAAGGCAGATCACGTCGGCATTTTCCGACAGGATATAGTCACGGATCGAGGGAAAGAGGCGTCCAGCCCAGCAATTCAGAGAAAGAAGCTTCAAGGGGGCGGCCTCTTTGCAGTGATGAGGCTATCCCGGGTATCGATGTTTGACTGTTTCATTTGTCGCCCCGGAACTCGATCCCAATCGCAGATTTCTCGACATCATCGCAGGTCAACATTTGACGACATCCAGATGACCTTGGCCGGCGAGCGCGATTAGTATGCGGTCCCGCGTGATAAGTGGAGCCTTTTTGACGCGGGCTGTTGCGATCAGATAGCAATCTCCCGGATCCTTGTGCCCAGTTTCGACAACCACTGTAGCCGCTTCACACGCAATCTTTTGCTGTATTGGGGCTAATCTTGCGCCTGTTGCCGCAGTCGCCAATGTGAACCAGTGCGAAGGGGACTTGTTGCCAAGAACAACGGGGTCTTTGTGGCTGGGCTTCAGGGAAGCAAGAGAAAGTTCCCAAGCGCTGATCGGAGACACCAATAACTTCGCATCGCTCTGGCTCTCTGCAATCGCCAGCAATGCTTCTTCTGATATCGTATGCGCGGCAGTGATCAACCAGTACAGTGCGTGGGTGTCGAGCAATGCACCGACCATCTCGCCTACCTAGCGAGACTTCGTTGTTGCAGCGGGGCCGTTTAGCGCCTGAGCGGCAATTGGCTTGGTGAGATCAATACCTTTTTTCAACGGCAGGTCCGAAGCCTTCATCGAGTTTGCCCCGCGCAGTTCGATATACTGTCCGGTGCGCGGATCGCGTACCAGCCACTTGCCTGTCGGTGCTTGCTTCAGATCGGCTTTCGTCATGTCGCTACCATAGCGCGAGAGCGCTGGAGAATCCAGATCTTCCGCTGCCAAGCCTTACCGCCCCTCGCGCCACCACATGGCCGAGACCGCGAGCAGCAAGATCCCCAAGCCGGCAAAACCGGCAAACAGCGGCATCGTGTTGACGCCCTTGAGCACCGTTTCGTCCGTCAGCTTGATCAGCATGCGGCGGTCGTCAGCGACGCGGACTTCGCCGCGCACCGGCAGGATGTCGGGTATGCGAACGGAGGCGTCGCCGTCGTCGAGGCGGGCGGCGAGACCTCGGGTTTGCTCGCTGATCGGCGCCAGCATATCCGTGCTGGAGATCATCGCGCGGAATTCGGGGGCATCGACGGCGCCGACATGGACGAGGGTGGAGAAGTCGCCGTTGGTGACGGTGAAGAGGCCGGTCTCGGTCATGCGGCGCTCGCCGCGATAGAGGCCGGGCTGGATTTCCGAGAGATCAAGCGCAATCGTTTCGCCCGAGGGCGTGGTGATCGTGGCGGGGCCGGGGGCGTCGCCGATGGTCTGGCGGGTCACTTCCAGCGTGCGGCCTGTGGCGCGGGCCTTCAGCGCCTCTTCCTCGAGCTCCGGCTCCTTCATCAGCCAATGGGCGATGCGGCGATAGAGCGAGACATGCGGGCCACCGCCTTCAAAGCCGCGCGCCCAGAGCCAGCCCTGGTCGGAGAGCAGCATGGCAACGCGGCCTTCATTGGCGCGGTTCAGCACGAGCAGCGGGCGGTCGCCATCGGCGGTCATCACGGTTTCGCCGTCGGTGCGGCCCACATCTACGCTGCGGAACCAGCGGCCCCATTGCGGCGGCTCGACCGCCGAGCCATCAAGGCCGCGCGTGACCGGGTGGCGTTTTCCCTGATCGGAGAGGCGCGGATAGAAGCCTGCCTGGTGCACATCGCCGGTCGGCGTGGCGGGCAGGACCGACGATAGAGGGGTGAGCGCGATCGAATCCTGGCCGGCATGTTCGGGACCGGCTGCGATCAGCAGGGCGCCGCCGTTCCTGACATATTCGGCGATGTAGTCGTAATAGAGGATCGGCAGCACGCCGCGATGCTGGTAGCGGTCGAAGATGATCAGGTCGAAATCATTGATCTTTTCGACGAAGAGCTCGCGGGTCGGGAAGGCGATGAGCGACAGCTCGTTGATCGGCGTGCCGTCCTGCTTTTCCGGCGGACGCAGGATGGTGAAGTGGACGAGGTCAACAGAGGCGTCCGACTTCAGCAGGTTGCGCCAGGCGCGCTCGCCGGCATGGGGTTCGCCCGAGACGAGCAGCACGCGCAGGTTCTGGCGGATGCCTTCGATCAGGTGGATGGCGCGGTTGTTGACGTCGGTGACTTCGCCGGGCGTTGCGGCGACCGAGAATTCGAGCACATTGTTGCCGCCACGGGGCACGCGGAAGGCAAAGGAGGTCTCGGCGCCGGGGACGGCCGGGACGATACCGAGGTCTTCGCCGTTCATCTTGACCGAGACGTCGGCGGGCTGGTTTGAAGCTTCGCCGTCATCGAAGACGCGGAAGGTGAGTTCCTGTTCCTCGTCGACAATGCCGAAGCGCGGGGCGCGGAGGATCTCGATGCGACGGTCGAATTCTTCGGCCTTACCGGTGATCAGGGAATGCACGGGTGCATTGAAGGGCAGGGGCTGATTTTCGCCGGGGATGTCATGCACCTGACCGTCGGTCACGAAGATTGCACCGCCGACACGGGCCGGGGGAACGTCCGTCGTTGCGGCGGCCAGAGCTTCGAAGAGCTTGGTGGACGGTGCGTCGCTGTCGCCGGGGTCGGTGACCTCGACGATGCGCGGCTCGATATTGGCGAAACGACCAAGGCGGTCGCGAATGCCCTGCAGCACCTGGTCGGTCTGCTCGGCGCGACCGGCGATCTGCTGGCTCTGGCTGCGGTCGACGATGACGGGCACGACGGTGGTCAGCGGGTCGCGCTCTTCCTGCAGGAGGAGGGGGTTGGCCAGCGCCGCCAGCACGGCAATCGAGGCGGTGAGACGGATGGACGTGCCGCGCACGCCGCGCAGGAAGCCGAGGGTGGAAAGACCGACGGCGAGTGCGGCGAGGGCTGCGATCACGATCCAGGGAATGAAGGGGGCGAATTCGAGCGTCATGGTCTCACTGCCCCAGTCTTTCGAGCAGGGCCGGCACGTGGACCTGGTCTGCCTTGTAGTTGCCGGTCAGCATGTACATCATGATGTTGACGCCGGAGCGGAAGGACATTTCGCGCTGCATTTCGTCGGCGGGCACGACGGGCAACACGCTTGCGCCATTGGCATCGATCGCCCAGGCACCCATCAGGTCGTTGCCGGTGATCATGATCGGGGTCACGCCATCGCCTGAGGAGGCAACGGCACTGTTGCTCGATTGGGCTTCCTGGCGGGATTCCACCCAGAGCGGGCTGCCGCTGAAGCGACCGGGGAAACCCTGCAGCAGGTAGAAGGCGCGGGTGAGCACATGGTCGGAGGGGACGGGCTCGAGCGGCGGGATGTCGATATTGGCGAGGATCGCCTGCAGGCGTTCGCCATTGGGCGAGGAGCTTGTGTCGCTGCCCAGCATCGAGCCCTGGTCGCGGGTGTCGAAGAGCACGGTGCCGCCTGATCGCATATAGGCGTCGATGCGGCTGATCGCGGCGGCTGATGGCATGGGCGCCGTCGCTGAAATCGGCCAGAAGATGATGGGGTAGAAGGAGAGTTCGTCCTTGGATATGTCGACGCCGACAGGCGGTGCGGGTTCGAGCGTCGTGCGGTAGGTGAGGAAGTCGGTAAGGCCGGCCAGCCCCTGTTCCGAGAGGCGATCGACGTCGGCCTCGCCGGTGATCACATAGGCGAGATGGGTGTTGTCGAGCCGTTCGAGGATCTGCTCGTCGCCGGGCTTGGCATCAGTCGACTGGGCGAGCGCCTGGCCTGGCGGTGCGACGGCAGCGAGCGCCACGGCAAGGGTAAGAATGGATGCTGCGGCTGCCGGGGCCCGCTTTGGCAGGCGGGAGAAGGCGCCGCCCATGAAGAGTACGATCAGGCTGTCGACCACAAGCAGCATGAAGGCGAGCGTCAGCAGGCCGGGCTTCATCGGTGTGGCTGCGGTGCCGGCCATCGGGTCGCGGGTGACGGTAAGACCCGCCGGCGATGGGAGCGGGCGGAGCGTCGCCTCTGCCGGCAGGAGATTGAGTGCGGTAAAGCCGTCTTCGGTGCCGTAGAGGCCGGGCGGGTTGTCGAAGGTCGCGGCCTCCGGGCGGTCTGGCCCGAGCGAGAGCGGCTTGGCCGCGCCGGCTTCGGCGGTGAGCGCACCACGTTCGGTCAATAGGCGGAAGGGCGGAAGAGACGGCGCGGTCGCCTGGCCGGCTTGGGCCTCGGCGGCGCCGACGCGGGTGAGCTGGACGACGCGGCGCAACATCTCGACAAAGGTGCCGGAGATCGGCAGGTCCGACCAGGTGGCCTCGGCGCTGACATGGAACAGCACGATGCGACCGGCGCCGGTTTCCTCCACGGTGACCAGGGGCGTGCCATCGGCAAGGCTCGCCCAGGTACGGGCCGCAAGATCGGGCGTCGGTTCGGCAAGCACCTGGCGCTTGACGAGGATGCCCTCGGGGCGCGGCATGCCGGCAAAGGGGCCAAAGGTCGGGAAATCGGCGAGTGGCTGCGGCTCGGCCCAGGAGAGGGCGCCGCCGAGCGCGCGTTCGCCCTGACGCAGGATGACCGGTACCAGCGGGTCATCCGAGGGGGCGGCGGCGAGGCGGGGGCCGGCAAAGCGGATCAGGGTGCCGCCCCTGGCGATCCAGGCCTGCAGCGGATCATAGACGTCGGCGGGCAGCCGTCCGACGTCGGCAAGCACCAGGGCCGACGGGTTCTGCGCGAGGATTTCCGGGATCGCGACGGCGAGGTCAGTCTGGCCGGGCTTGACGACGTCGGCATAGGGGCCGAGGGCGCGCTCGATATAGTAAAGCGGCGAGAGGAGCGGCTGGAAGCCATCGCCGCTGTCGCCGGAGACGAGCGCGACCTTGCGGCGGCGGAAGCCGTCGTCGAGGAGGTGGGTGGCGCCAGCGGAGGCGACGCCTGCGATCGACAGGCGGGCGAAATCATTGCGCAGTTCGAAGGGGGCGGCGATCTCGCCGGAGGCTTCGGTGCTGCCGGGCGCAAAATCCACCTGGCCGGAGGCGATGATACGGCCCTGGCGGTCCTGGGCATCAACGATCAGGCTGCGCGCATCCAAGGCGTTCAGGCGCGAAAGAGTGACGGTCAGCGCATCGGAGCCGTTGGTGGCGCCGGTGATCGCGACGCTCGCTGCGCCATCGCCCTCGATGATGCGGAATTCGGCGGGCGAGAGGGTCGCGAGATCCGAAAGAAACGGATCTTCCGCATCGCGAGCGATGCCGTCGGAGACATAGGCGAGCGTGCCGGGGCGTTCCGATGAGAAGGTGGTCCGCAGGGCCTCGATGGTTCTCACCCGATCAGGGCGGAGCGGATGGGGCGTGGCCGCGGCGAGCTTTTCCAGGGCGACAGCCGGTGTGCCCGGGATCGCGTCATGGGTTGAGTCCGCGGTGAAGACGATTGCGACGGGCAGGCTGCGGTCGGCGGCATCGCCGATCAGCGCGGTCGCGGTTTCGACGCGGCGATCCCAGTCGCCGACGGTTGCCCAGCCGTTGTCGACGACGAGCAGCAGCGGGCCGTCGCCGGAGAGGGTGGCGTTGCGCGGGTTGAGTACCGGATCGGCCAGCGCGAAGATGACGATCGCAGCCATCAGCATGCGCAGCAGCGTCAGCCACCAGGGGCTTTTCGAGGGCGTTTCCTCGCGCTTCAAAACGCCGGCAAGGATCTTCAGCGGCGGGAAGATTTCTGGCTTCGGGCGCGGCGGCGTGAGCTTCAGCAACCACCAGATCAGCGGCAGCGCAAGCAGAGCGCCGAGAATGGCGGGAGCGCCGAAGGCCAAGGGGATACCGAACATCAGCCCGCACTCCTGTTGACGGCGGGCGGCATGCCCGACAGGTGCATGTGGACGGCGACGAGGGCTTCCGAGGCGAGGCGATCGGTGCGGTTATGGGTGAAGCTCCAGCCCATGCGGCGCAGCTGATCCGACATCGAGTCCCGGCGGGCGAGATAGGCCTGCTGGTAGTCGTCGCGCAGAGTCTCGGCGCGGCCGGAGGTAAGCTTCTCACCGGTCTCGGGATCGGTGAATTCGGTGCGGCCTGTATAGGGGAAGGTTTCTTCGGCGGGATCGGCAACCTCGACCACATGGCCGCGAAGGCCGCGGCGGGCGAGCGGCGTGATGCGTTCCATCACCCTGTCTGCGTCGTCGAGGAAATCGCCGATCAGCACAATGTCGCTCGATCCCCGGATCATGCGGGTGTCGGGCAGGCCTTCGGTGATGGGGGCGTGCATGATGGCCGTCGCGAGACGTTCGGCGGCGTTGCGGGCGGAGATCGGCTCCATGATGCCGGGGCAGCCGATGCGTTCGCCGGAGCGGGCGAGGATTTCGGCAAGGGCCAGCATCAGCACGAGCGCGCGGCTTTCCTTGGAGACAGAGGCGAACGTCGATTTGTACATCATCGACGGCGACATGTCGGCCCAGAGCCAGACGGTGTGAGCGGCCTCCCATTCGCGGTCACGGATATACATATGGTCGTCGCGGGCCGAGCGGCGCCAGTCGATGCGCGCGAAGCTCTCGCCATCGGCATAGGGGCGGAACTGCCAGAAGTTCTCGCCGATGCCGCGCTTGCGGCGGCCATGCCAGCCGGCAATCACGGTGTTGGCGATGCGTTTTGCCTCGACCATGCAGTCGGGCACCAGCACGGCGCGCTGGCGGGCGCGTTTGAGCACTTCGCTTCCGGCTGTCTGCTCGACGATCTGGCCGATCAATGCCACGCGGTTAAGGCCTCCCTTACTTGCGCAGGTCAGAAACGAGGCCCGCGATGACGTCGCGGACGGTCATGCCCTCGGCGCGGGCCGGGAAGGTCAGCGCCATGCGGTGTTCCAGCACCGGTTCGGCGAGGGCATGCACGTCATCGATGGATGGAGCCAGTCGGCCTTCGTAGAGCGCGCGGGCACGGGCGCAGAGCATCAGGGCCTGGCCGGCGCGGGGGCCGGGACCCCAGGCGACGTTCTTGTCTGTCGATGCATTGCCATGGCCGGGGCGGGCCGAGCGGACGAGCGAAAGGATCGCATCGACGACGGTGTCGGAGACCGGCATCTGGCGGATCAGCTTCTGAATTTCCATCAGCCGCTCGCTGGAGATGACGGCGCTGGCGCGGCGGTCGCTGACCCCGGTTGTTTCCAGCAGGATCTGCCGCTCGGCGGCGAGTTCGGGATAGAGAACGTCAACCTGCAGCAGGAAGCGGTCGAGCTGGGCTTCGGGCAGTGGGTAGGTGCCTTCCTGCTCCAGCGGGTTCTGCGTCGCGAGCACGTGGAAGGGGGCGGGCAGCTGGTAGGGCTGACCGGCGATGGTGACGTGATATTCCTGCATCGACTGGAGGAGGGCCGACTGGGTGCGGGGGCTGGCGCGGTTGATCTCGTCGGCCATCAGGAGCTGGGCGAAGACCGGACCCTTGACGAAGCGGAAGGAGCGGCGGCCGGTGTCGTCCTGGTCCATGACTTCGGTGCCGAGGATGTCGGAGGGCATGAGGTCCGGCGTGAACTGGATGCGGTTGGCGTCGAGGCCAAGCACCGTGCCGAGCGTCGTCACCAGCTTGGTCTTGGCGAGACCGGGGACGCCGACGAGCAGGGCATGGCCGCCGGAGAGGATCGCGAGCAGGGTGTTTTCGACGACTTTTTCCTGGCCGAAGATCACCTTGGCCACTTCCTGGCGGATCGTAGCGATATCGGCGAGCGCCTTTTCGGCCTGCTCAACGATCGCCTTCTCATCCAGTGCGACATCGGGATTTGGCATCATGCCCATGGTCTGCTCCAATTGGTGTTGGCCTGGTCCGGCGAATCGAACGGACGCGCGAGGTGCATGTTACTGAAACTAACTTATTGGCGAGAGGACGGCTGACAAGGACGTTTCGAATGACTATCTCGTGACTGTTATGGACTAAAGACAAAACCGGGACGCAAAGATGGCAGGCGACACGCTGAAGGCGACGACGGATGCGGCAGGGCTTGCCGCGCTGATTTCGCGTGCGTCAGCGCAAACATCAGGCGGAAAGGCGACGCTCCCCCCGGTGGAACGGTGGGAACCGCCGTTCTGCGGCGATCTCGACATGGAAATTAGGGGCGACGGCACCTGGTTCTATATGGGCACTCCGATTGGTCGAGAGCCTCTGGTGAGGCTGTTTTCGACCGTCTTGCGCAAGGATGAGGACGGCAAAACCTATCTCGTCACACCTGTGGAAAAGGTTGGCATCCGGGTCGAGGACGCGCATTTCGTCGCCGTCGAGATGAGCGCGACCGAAGAGGCGGGTGAGTCGGTGCTGACATTTCGCACCAATGTCGGCGATGTCGTCGAGGCCGGGCCGGAGCATAAGCTGCGCTTCGAGATTGTCGGGGACAACCACGAACTCAAGCCCTATCTCGTCGTTCGCGGGCGGCTGGAGGCTCTCGTGTCGCGCGCCGTGATGTATGATCTCATCGAGCGCGGGGAGAATGTCGAGGTCGAGGGCAAGGCGATGTTTGCCGTTCGGTCGCGCGGTGTGATCTTCCCAGTGATGCCTGCCGACGAACTCGATCAACTGTCGCGATGAGATCCATGACCTTTACCGCCGATGATTTTCGCCGCCGGGCGCTCGAACAGCTGGGCGCGCCGCTGGAACATGCCTGGCGCGACCACGGCGACCATGTGCTCAATCCCGAAACCATCCTGAAATACGAAGAGCTGACGCTGAAGGATGCGGCCGTCCTGATCGGCGTCATCGACGATTGCGAGGATGCGCGGATCATTCTGACCCAGCGGACCGACAAGCTGCGCAAACATGCGGGCCAGATCGCCTTTCCCGGCGGCGGAATCGATGCCACGGATGCCTCGCCCGAAGAGGCGGCGCTGCGCGAGGCGGAAGAGGAGATCGGTCTCGATCGCCGTTTCGTCGAGACGGTCGGGCGGCTGCCGCAATATCTGGCGGGAACCGGTTTCCGCATCCAGCCGGTGCTTGCGGTGGTGCAGCCCGGTTTCTCGCTGACGCTCAATCCCGACGAGGTGGACAGCGTCTTCGAGGTGCCGCTCTCCTTCCTGATGGACCCGGCCAATCACCGGCAGGACAGCCGCATGTGGCAGGGCTCCGTCCGGCACTTCTACGTCATGCCCTACCGCGAACGGCATATCTGGGGCATTACGGCCGGGATCATCCGGACGCTTTATGAAAGGCTCTATGCATGACCAATCTTGCCGATCGCGACTGGTTCCAGGCGCCTGCCTTGCAACGGGTCATGACGCTCCTCAACAGCGGCGGTGCGGAAACGCGGGTGGTCGGCGGCGCGGTGCGCAACAGCCTGATGGGACTTCCCGTTGCCGACATCGATCTTGCGACGACGCTTCTTCCCGAAGAGGTGAGTGGCCGGGCCGCGGCCAAGGGCATCAAGGCGGTCCCGACCGGCATCGAGCACGGCACGGTGACGCTTGTCGTCGACGGCAAGGGTTACGAGGTAACGACGCTGCGCAAGGATGTCGAGACGAATGGGCGCCATGCCCAGGTTTCCTTTGGCGCGACATGGCAGGAGGATGCCGATCGGCGGGATCTGACGATCAATGCACTTTATGCCAGGGCGGATGGCGAGGTGGTCGATCTCGTCGGCGGCCTGAAGGATATCGAGACGAAGACCGTGCGCTTCATCGGTGAGGCCGAGCAGCGGATCGCGGAGGACTATCTCAGGGTGCTGCGCTTCTTCCGCTTCTTTGCCCATTATGGCAGTGGCCGCCCTGATGCCGATGGCTTGAAAGCATGTGCGCGGGCGCGGACACAGCTCAAGACCCTGTCGGCGGAGCGGGTTTGGAGCGAAATCAAGAAGCTGCTTTCCGCTCGTGATCCAGGACGGGCTCTTCTGTGGATGCGCCAATCGGGTGTGCTGACCGAAATCCTGCCGGAAACGGAGAAATGGGGGATCGATGCGATCCCTGGCCTGATCGCCGCCGAACAGGCGCTCGGCTGGGAGCCGGATCCGCTCCTGCGGCTATGCGCTATCGTGCCGAAGGATGCGGCGCGGCTGGTGACGCTTTCCGAGCGGCTGCGTCTGTCGAATGCCGAAGCGCTTGCGCTCGACCGCTTCGCCCGCGCCCCGAAGCCGCAGGAGACTGTGACGGATGTCGCCTTCGACCGAGATCTCTATCGGTTCGGCAAGGACGGGATGATTGCGATGCTGAAGCTGGAACTTGCTTCCGCCCGGGCACGGGCTGGCGAAGACCAGAAGGCGATGGCGCGCAGCGCAAGGCTCTTTTCGCTGCTTGCGCGGGCCGAGGCTTTCGTGCGGCCGGTGCTGCCGATCAAGGGCAGCGACGTGCTCGCCGCCGGCATCGCGGCTGGGCCGAGGGTGGGTGAGATCCTCGGCAAACTCGAAGAGGGCTGGATCGCATCACAGTTCAACCTCAGCCGCGAAGACCTCCTGGCGCGGATCGAGACGCTGGCGGGTTCCTGAAGGCGATCAGCGAAGCCGTAAATACGGTTGCCGCGCGAATTGGATTTCCGTCAAATGCTCAACAAAGAGTGTCCGCCGCCGCGCAATCCGGCGGCGATCCCTGGAACGTATCCCATCCGGCTTCACACGATCGACATGATGTCGGTCAGCCTTTCAGAGGAGGGACTTCCATGAACCGCATCGCATTCGCATTTTTCGCCGTCGGCATGAGCTTTGCCGCTTCCTCGGCACATTCTGCCAACATCGTCGAGACCGCGCAGCAGGCCGGCAGCTTCAAGACGCTGCTTGCCGCCGCTCAGGCTGCAGGACTTGTCGAGGCGCTTTCATCGGGCGGGCCGCTCACCGTGTTTGCGCCGACGGATGAGGCCTTCGCTGCCCTCCCGGCGGGCACCGTCGAGAACCTCCTCAAGCCGGAGAACAAGGACCAGCTCGCGGCAATCCTCAGCTACCATGTCGTTGGCCGCGAGCTGACCTCGACCATGCTGCCGGGGCGCACCATCCATGTTCGTACCATCAAGAGTGGCGGTGACCGGACGCTGGCTGTCAGCAAGTCGGGTTCGGGCGTGACCGTCGATGGCGCCAATGTGGTCTCGGCCGATATCCGCACCGACAACGGCGTGATCCATGTGATCGACAAGGTGATGCTGCCGAGCAGCTGAGCCAGACATTGCCAATGCGGAGCCCGGTGTTCGGGCTCCGCGTCCTGCACCCGGTCGGATGACGCGAATGGCGGTCAGGCCGTCGTTGGCTGATCCTCGCGGATCCGTTCCTTGATGTGGTCGACCATGGAAGGTCGAATGACCTCCTCGCCATGGGTCACACGCAGATGCTCCACCGCGCGACGGACAACTTCCGCCTCTTCGTCAGCGCGGGTGTGCCAGGGGCAGCCGGGAACAAGGGTTCCACATTCGAAGCGCTTCATGATCGTCTCCTCCATGTCATGACCATCCGACCAAACGCCGGCCTTGGGGTTTTTGTTCGACGGGCAGCCAAAAAAGAAGCCCGCACCAAGGTGCGGGCGAGGCAGGACAACCGACGCGGTGGATAGGAATTCTCAGTCGGGCATTGCCCAGGCATGAAAGACAGAGCGCGGCTGGGTGCGCTTGCCGCGGTGGGCACCCGACTCGATGTCGTTTGCGGCAACACGGTCGGCCAGGTCCTTGCCGGCGAGACCGAGGCGGACTTGTTCGACGAAATAGGAATGTGGCAGGTCAACATCGCTCGACGCACGCAACTGTTCCGCCAGGCGATCGATCAGTTCAGGCGCTTCGATCGCACGTTCTGCGGTGGCACTCACTCGGGGCATGGAAGCTGTGCTGGACGGGTTCATCGCAATCTCCTCCTCGATACTGCGTGAGGCGGCAGAATGGAGTGTGGCGCATGCGTGCGCAATGCAAACTGTCAAGTTCCAGACACACTTTGCCGTAAGCGGCGGAAATCCCCGGCCATTCTTTTTCGTGATCGGACGGGGCTCCAGCGATGTCAGCGGTAACCCGTGGGTTCAGGGATAGCGAACGAGCGGCGGCAACGAAGAGAGGATTGATTCGACATTGCCGCCAGTCTTCAGGCCGAAGATCGTGCCCCGGTCATAGAGCAGGTTGAACTCGACGTAGCGGCCACGGCGAACCAGCTGCTCTTCCCGATCCTCGTCGGTCCAGGGCGTGTTGAAATTGGCCCTGACGATCTTCGGATAGACGAGATTGAAGGCCCGGCCGACATCCTGGACGAAGGCGAAGTTTGCGTCCCAGCCGCCTTTCGCCGGGTCGGCAGTCAGCCAGTCGAAGAAAATCCCGCCGATGCCACGTGCCTCGTTGCGATGGGGCAGGAAGAAGTATTCGTCGCACCACGTCTTGTAGGCGGGATAATCGGCGATATCCGGATGCCGCTGGCAGGTGACCTCCATTGCCCGGTGGAAAAGGCGGGTGTCCGGATCCTCCTGGGTGCGGCGCCGGTCGAGAACCGGCGTGAGGTCGGCACCGCCGCCGAACCACTGGCTGGACGTGACGACCATGCGGGTGTTCATGTGCACTGTCGGAACATGGGGATTGACCGGGTGCGCGATGAGCGAAATTCCCGACGCCCAGAAGCGTGGATCCTCCTCCGCGCCCGGCATCTGCTTGCGGAATTCGGGGGAGAATTCACCATGCACGGTTGAGGTATGTACCCCGACCTTCTCGAAGACGCGGCCATACATCATCGACATGCGGCCACCGCCGCCCTTGCCCTCTTCGCGCT
>CALSAF010000017.1:0-44072 GCA_943372805.1 Rhizobium sp. Q54 | reverse complement strand
CCCCCCGCAGGACGCACAGCCCCCCCGCGACGGCAAGACCCGCAAGAAGAACAACGGCAGCGTCACCACTATCAACACCCGCGCCCCCTCGCCGCGCGCCGCAGCGACGCCACCCCCGCCCCCAAAGCTCGACAATGCCAAGAAGGTTCTGGTCATCGGCGATTTCGTCGCCGGAGCCCTCGGCGACGGCCTGAAAACCGCCTTCGAGGATGCGCCGGGCGTACAGGTCGAGACCCGCGCCAACGGCTCCTCCGGCCTCGTGCGCGACGACTTCTATGACTGGCCAACACAATTGCCGACCCTCATCACCGAGGTGCAGCCGAGTGTCGTGGTGATCCAGATCGGTGCGAATGACCGACAGCAACTTGTTACCACCGGCGGCCGCTTCGACTTCCGCACGGATGAATGGTTCAGTGCCTATGGCGAACGCGTCTCCCGCCTCGCAACAGTCGCGACGGAAGCCAGGGTGCCGGTGATCTGGGTCGGTCTCCCGGCCTTCCGACCGCAGAACATGACGGCCGATGCGCTGCGCCTGAACACCATCTACCGCTCCAGCATTGAGAAGGTGAGTGGTGAATTCGTCGACATATGGGAAGGCTTCGTCGACCAGGAAGGCCGCTTCATCGTCACCGGCTCGGACATCAACGGCCAGCCGGTGCGCCTGCGCGGCAATGACGGGATCAATTTCACCGGCCCCGGCAAGCGCAAGCTCGCCTTCTATGTCGAGAAATCGGTACGCCGCTATCTCGGCGACATGACGAACCCCGACCTCGTGCGCCTTGATGGCAGCAACCTGCCGGAACTCTTGAGCCTGCCCCCCTCGGAAAGCAAGGCCATCATCAGCACACCGCCGATCGACCTCTTCGATCCGGAACTCGATGGCGCGGACGAACTGCTGGGCGGCATCCTGCCGCCGTCCTCGAACTTCCCCACACCACGCGACCAGTTGGTGCAAAATGGTCGCCTGCCGGATCCGCCGGTCGGTAGGGTGGACTACGTCAAGCGCATACCGCAGGCAGCCGCGCCCCCGGCATCCGCGACGCCCTGACCGTCAGACGTCTTGAGCCAAACGAAAGGGGCCGCTCGAAAGCGGCCCCTTGATCGTTGAACGAGCCAAAGCGAGGTCAGCGCGGCAAGACACTCTCGCCCATCAGGGCTTCGTCGATGGCGCGGGCGGCCTGGCGGCCTTCGCGGATCGCCCAGACGACCAGCGACTGGCCGCGACGGGCATCACCGGCAACCCAGACCTTGTCGACCGAAGAGCGATAATCCTTGTCATTGGCAACGACGTTCGTCGAGCCGCGACGGTCAGTGTTGAGCTCCAGCTTGCCGTCGAGATCCTTCAGCACGCTGTCGGTGAACGGGCCGGAGAAGCCGATGGCGATGAAGGCGAGATCGGCCTTGATGATGAACTCGGTGCCGGGGATCGGCTTGCGGCGCTCATCGACCTGGCAGCACTTGACGCCGGTCAGAACACCATCTTCGCCGACGAATTCGAGCGTTGCTACCTGGAACTCACGGTTGGCACCTTCAGCCTGGCTGGACGAAGTGCGCATCTTGGTCGCCCAGAAGGGCCAGATGGCTAGTTTGTCTTCCGTCTGCGGCGGACGCGGACGAATGTCGAGCTGGGTGACCTTGACGGCACCCTGGCGGAAGGCCGTGCCGACGCAGTCGGATGCCGTATCACCACCACCGACGACGACGACATGCTTGCCGCCGGCGAGGATCGGATCGGCCGGCCAGCCGACGCTGTCGATGTTTTCGCGACCGACGCGACGGTTCTGCTGCACGAGATAGGGCATGGCATCATGCACGCCATGCAGCTCCACGCCGGGAATGCCGGCCTCGCGCGGGGTTTCCGAACCTCCGCAATAGAGAACAGCATCATAGTCTGCGCGTAGCTTCTCGACGGTCACGTCGACGCCGACATTGACGCCACAATGGAAGGTGACGTTTTCACCCTTCATCTGCTCGACACGGCGATCGATGAAGTTCTTCTCCATCTTGAAATCAGGAATGCCATAGCGGAGCAGGCCACCGGGCTTGGATTCACGCTCATAGACATGCACCTCATGGCCGGCGCGGCCGAGCTGCTGGGCAGCCGCCAGACCCGACGGACCGGATCCGATGATCGCGACCTTCTTGCCGGTATGGATGGTGGCCGGCTGCGGCACGATGAAGCCGAGCTCATAGGCCTTGTCGGCAATCGCCTGCTCGACCGTCTTGATCGCGACCGGCATGTCTTCAAGGTTCAGCGTGCAGGCTTCCTCGCAAGGCGCCGGGCAGACGCGACCGGTGAATTCCGGGAAGTTGTTCGTCGAGTGGAGGTTGCGGATCGCCTCCTCCCACTTGTTGTTATAAACTAGGTCGTTCCAATCAGGGATCTGGTTATGCACCGGACAGCCGGTCGGACCATGGCAATAGGGAATGCCGCAATCCATGCAGCGCGCCGCCTGCTTGGTCACCTCGGCATCCGACATGGGAATGGTGAATTCGCGGAAATGGCGGATGCGATCGGAGGCCGGCTGATACTTCGCCACCTGCCGGTCGATTTCCATGAAACCTGTAACCTTGCCCATTTTAAAGTCCTGCTAATCTGAGCTTCAACTGCACGGCCGAGCCGTGGGCGGCGACATCCCGGCCCATCCGGGATGTCGAGGTGGCAATCATTCGGCGGCAACGCCCATGCGCATGCGTTCCATTTCCTCAAGCGCACGGCGGTATTCCACCGGCATGACCTTGCGGAACTTCGGGCGATACTCGGCCCAGCTGTCGAGGATCTGCTTGGCGCGGTTCGAGCCTGTGTAATGCAGATGGTTCGAGATCAGCTGATAAAGGCGCTCCTCGTCGTGGCGGGTCATGTCACCGGACACGTCGACGAGGCCCTTGTGCATGAGGTCGCCGCCGTGGTGGTGCAGCTTCTCCAGCATGTCGTCCTCTTCCGGAACCGGCTCGAGTTCGACCATGGCCATGTTGCAGCGCTTGGCAAAATCGCCGCTCTCGTCGAGCACGTAAGCCACACCGCCCGACATACCGGCTGCGAAGTTGCGGCCTGTTTCGCCCAGCACGACGACGACGCCGCCCGTCATATATTCGCAGCCGTGGTCACCCACGCCCTCGACGACGGCGATCGCACCCGAGTTGCGCACGGCGAAACGCTCGCCGGCCACGCCGCGGAAATAGCATTCACCGGAGATTGCGCCGTAAAGCACAGTGTTGCCGACGATGATCGAGTTTTCCGCGATGATGCGGGCGTTTTCCGGCGGACGCACGATAATGCGGCCACCCGAGAGCCCCTTGCCGACATAGTCGTTGCCATCGCCCACGAGGTCGAATGTGATGCCACGCGCGAGGAACGCACCGAAGGACTGACCGGCTGTGCCGTTCAGCGTGACATGGATCGTATCATCCTTCAGGCCCTTGTGGCCGTAGCGCTTGGCGACTTCGCCCGACAGCATGGCGCCAGCCGAACGGTCGACGTTCTTGATGTCGACGTCGAAGACGACGGGCTGCTTCGCTTCCAGCGACGGCATCGCCTTCTCGATCAGCTTGCGGTCGAGAATATCGATGATCGGGTGGTTCTGGCGCTCGGTCCAGTAGGTGGCGGACTTCGGCGCATCGACCTTGTGGAAGATCTTCGAGAAGTCGAGCCCCTTGGCCTTCCAGTGGGCGAGCATCTCGTCCTTTTCGAGCAGTTCGGAAGCGCCGATAATCTCATCGAGCTTGCGAACACCGAGCGAGGCGAGCATTTCGCGCACTTCTTCGGCAACGAAGAAGAAGTAGTTGATGACGTGCTCAGGCGTACCCTTGAAGCGCTTGCGCAGAACAGGATCCTGGGTCGCAACGCCCACGGGACACGTGTTCAGATGGCACTTGCGCATCATGATGCAGCCGGCCGCAATCAGCGGAGCGGTGGCAAAGCCGAACTCGTCAGCGCCGAGCAGTGCACCGATGATGACGTCACGGCCGGTCTTCAGACCACCATCGACCTGCAGCGCGATGCGCGAACGCAGACCGTTCAGCACCAGCGTCTGCTGTGTCTCGGCAAGGCCGATTTCCCAGGGGGAACCCGCATGCTTCAGCGAGGTGAGCGGCGACGCGCCCGTGCCACCGTCGAAGCCGGCAACCGTGATATGGTCAGCACGCGCCTTGGCGACACCGGCTGCAACCGTTCCGACGCCGACTTCCGAGACAAGCTTGACCGAGATGTCGGCCACCGGATTGACGTTCTTCAGGTCGTAGATCAGCTGCGCCAGATCTTCGATCGAATAGATGTCGTGATGCGGCGGCGGCGAGATCAGGCCGACACCCGGGGTCGAGTGACGGGTCTTTGCAACGGTTGCATCGACCTTGTGACCGGGCAGCTGACCGCCTTCGCCGGGCTTGGCACCCTGGGCGACCTTGATCTGCAGCATGTCGGCATTGACGAGATATTCCGTCGTCACACCGAAGCGACCCGATGCAATCTGCTTGATCGCCGAACGCTCGGGGTTCGAAGACCCGTCCGCCAGCGGCAGATAACGATCGCTCTCTTCACCGCCCTCGCCGGTGTTCGACTTGCCACCGATCCGGTTCATGGCAATCGCCAGCGTCGTATGCGCCTCGCGGGAAATCGAACCGAAGGACATGGCACCGGTCGAGAAGCGCTTGACGATATCGACCGCCGGCTCGACCTCATCGATGGACACAGGCTTGCGGCCAAGCGCATCCGCCGACTTGATCTTAAACAGACCGCGAATGGTGTTCATCCGCAGATTGCTCTCGTTCACCATCTCGGCGAATTCGCGGTAGCGCTCCTGGCTGTTGCCACGCACGGCATGCTGCAGCGAGGCGATCGAGTCAGGGCTCCAGGCGTGGTTTTCGCCACGCATGCGATAGGCATATTCGCCGCCGATATCGAGCGTGTTGGCAAGAACCGGATCCTTGCCGAAGGCTGAACTGTGGCGGGCAACCGTTTCCTCGGCAAGCTCGGTCAGGCCGATGCCTTCGATCGTCGTCGCTGTGCCGAAGAAATACTTGTCGACCAGCTCGGACGACAGGCCAATCGCGTCGAAGATCTGCGCGCCGCAATAGGACTGATATGTCGAGATGCCCATCTTCGACATGACCTTGAGGATGCCCTTACCGACAGCCTTGATGTAGCGATAGACGACTTCGTCTTCCGACACTTCCTTCGGGAATTCGCCATGCTTGTGCATGTCGAGAAGCGTGTCGAAGGCGAGATAGGGGTTGATCGCCTCGGCGCCGAAGCCTGCGAGACAGCAGAAGTGATGCACTTCGCGCGGTTCGCCCGATTCAACGACGAGACCGACCGAAGTGCGAAGGCCCTTGCGGATCAGATGATGGTGCACGGCAGCGGTCGCGAGCAGTGCCGGGATCGCGATACGATCCGGGCCGATTTGGCGGTCGGAGAGCACGATGATGTTGTAGCCGCCGCGCACGGCCGCTTCCGCCCGCTCGCAGAGACGGTCGAGCATTTCCGGCATGCCTTCGGCGCCACGCTCGACGTCATAGGTGAAGTCGAGCGTCTTCGTGTCGAAGCGGTCTTCCATGTGACCGATGGAGCGGATCTTTTCCAGATCGCCATTGGTCAGGATCGGCTGGCGCACTTCCATGCGCTTGGCATTCGCCATGCCTTCATGGTCGAGGATGTTCGGACGCGGACCGATGAAGGAGACGAGGCTCATCACGAGCTCTTCGCGGATCGGGTCGATCGGCGGGTTGGTGACCTGGGCGAAGTTCTGCTTGAAATAGGTGTAGAGAAGCTTCGACTTTTCCGACATCGCCGAGATCGGCGTGTCGGTGCCCATCGAACCAATGGCCTCCTGGCCCGTCGTCGCCATCGGCGACATCAGGATCTTGGTGTCTTCGGTGGTGTAACCAAAGGCCTGCTGGCGATCGAGCAGCGACACGTCACGACGCAGCGCGCGGGGTTCTACCGGCTTCAGGTCTTCGAGGATCAGCTGGGTGCGATCGAGCCATTCGCGATACGGATGGCTGCCGGCAAGCGACGACTTCACTTCCTCGTCGGAAATGATCCGGCCTTCGGCCATGTCGATGAGCAGCATCTTGCCCGGCTGCAGGCGCCACTTCTTGACGATGCGCTCTTCCGGTACCGGCAGCGTGCCGGCTTCGGATGCCAGAATGACGCGGTCGTCGTCAGTGACCAGATAACGGGCCGGACGCAGGCCGTTGCGGTCAAGCGTGGCACCAATCTGCTTGCCATCGGTGAAGCAGACGGCGGCCGGGCCATCCCACGGCTCCATCATCGCAGCATGATATTCGTAGAACGCCTTGCGCTCAGGCGACATCAGCTGGTTGCCAGACCATGCCTCGGGGATCAGCATCATCACGGCATGCGCCAGCGAATAGCCGCCACGCTGCAGGAATTCGAGCGCGTTGTCGAAGCACGCGGTGTCAGACTGGCCCTCATAGGAGATCGGCCAGAGCTTGGAGATGTCGTCGCCGAACAGCGGCGAGGACACCGACGCCTGACGCGCCGCCATCCAGTTGACGTTTCCGCGCAGCGTGTTGATTTCGCCGTTATGGGCGACCATGCGGTAGGGGTGCGCCAGCTTCCAAGACGGGAAGGTGTTGGTCGAGAAACGCTGATGCACGAGGGCAACGGCCGATTCGAAGCGCGGATCGGCGAGGTCCTTGTAATAGGCGCCGACCTGATAGGCGAGGAACATGCCCTTGTAGACGATCGTCGAGGAGGACAGCGAAACGGGATAGAAGCCGGTTTCCTGGCCGCCATACTGGTCGTAGATGCGGTTGGAGATCACCTTGCGCAGCAGGAACAGGCGACGCTCGAACTGGTCCTGGGTCGCAGCATCGCGGCCCGCACCGATGAAGACCTGGATCTGGCGCGGCTCGGTCGCTGCGATTTCGGGAGCCTTGGACAGCGAGGAGTTATCGACCGGCACATCACGATAGCCGATCAGCGTCTGGCCTTCGGACTGACAGACTTCTGCGATGACCTGCTTGAAATGGGCGATCTGCTGTTCGTCCTGCGGAAAGAAGAAGTGACCGACGGCATATTCGCCAGCCTTCGGCAGGGTCACACCCTGAGCCGCCATCTCTTCGCGGAAGAAACGATCGGGGATCTGCACCAGGATACCGGCGCCATCACCCATCAGCGGATCGGCACCTACGGCACCACGATGCGTCAGGTTCTCCAGGATGAACAGGCCATCCTTGACGATCTGGTGCGACTTTTGCCCCTTCATATGGGCAATGAAGCCGACGCCGCAGGCATCATGTTCGTTGCGGGGATCGTAGAGACCCTGTTTCGGAGGCAGACCGGTGCGCGCGATCGCCGTCTCGGCAACCGCTTCCGCATTGGCGGACCGCATGATCTCTTCGGATGACGGAACTTTCGTCATGACCTTCACCTCCATTGAAGCCGGACTGGCCGGACTGATTGGACACGCCTCCGGCGCCGACAGGCGCCAGCGGCCGCCACACCATCCTGCACGGATCGCTTGACCACCTCATGACGCCC
This sequence comes from Rhizobium sp. Q54, assembly GCA_943372805.1. Taxonomy (GTDB): domain Bacteria; phylum Pseudomonadota; class Alphaproteobacteria; order Rhizobiales; family Rhizobiaceae; genus Allorhizobium. The sequence goes on along the minus strand of CALSAF010000017.1, from coordinate 36,568 downwards.
GAAAACTTGTCGCCTTCGAAACCCGAATTAGGTCAACTAATCTGACCTAATTTCTGTTTTTCATATGACAGAAAGTAAACACGCATGCAAGCGTTGCATTAGAAAATTAACGGACCAAAGGACGCGAAATTACGGCAACATTTGCATGGGCGAAATTTTATTGCGCAGTACTGTTTCTTTCTTTCGGCTTCTTGCGGACTTGCCTTCCAGGAGCCGCCGCGACACCGGTCCGGATTGATAGCGAGGCGGAAAGAGCTAAAGTCCTCGCACCCACCTCTGCCTCAGGAATGATCCCATGCACTTTGCTTCAGACAACTGGTCCGGCGCCCATCCGAGGATCGCCGAGAACCTCACTCGCCATGCCCAAGGCTTTGCTCCTGCCTATGGCACAAGCGACCTGGACAAGGCGGTCGAAGAGCGGTTCTGCGAGATCTTCGAGCGCCAGGTATCGGTCTTCTTCGTTGCAACCGGCACGGCCGCCAATTCACTGGCACTGGCGAGCGTCGCAAAGGCCGGTGGCGTGAGTTTCTGTCACGCAGATGCCCACGTCAACGCGGATGAAGGCGGCGCGCCGGAATTCCTGACCGGCGGGACAAGGCTCTTCGGCGTCGAGGGAGCCGAGGGCAGGATCGACCCCAGGGCCCTGGAAACCGCCATCTCGCGCTTCGAACCCGTCTCGCCTCATCACGGTCGCGCCCAGGCCGTGACGGTCACTCAGGCGACCGAAGTCGGCACCGTCTATTCGCTCGATGAACTCGACGCGATCGCCGCCGTCGCCAAGGCCCGCAACCTGCCGCTCCACATGGACGGCGCCCGTTTCGCCAACGCCCTCGTGGCGCTGGGTGCTAGCCCGGCCGAAATGACCTGGAAGCGCGGCATCGACATGCTGTCCTTCGGCGGCACGAAGAACGGCTGCTGGTGCGCCGAGGCGATCGTCTTTTTCGATCCGGACATGGCAGCCGACATGCCCTTTATCCGCAAGCGCTCGGCCCAGCTCTTCTCCAAAAGCCGTTTCATCTCCGCCCAGCTCGAAGCTTATCTCGACAGCGATCTCTGGCTCGATCTCGCACGCCACTCGAATGCCATGGCCGATCGCCTGCGCAAGGGCCTTGCCGCCAAGAACACGGCCCGCCTCGCCTGGGACACGACGGCCAACGAGGTCTTTGTCGTACTTGAGAAGTCGTCAGCCAATCGCGCCCGAGAAAACGGCGCGTATTTCCACCCCTGGCAACCGCCTCAGGGCTGGAACCCCTTGCCGAAGGAAAATGAGACACTAATTCGTCTCGTAACAAGCTTCGCGACGACCGAAGATGAGGTCGATCAATTCATAGAAGTCGTTTGACGGCGCCGTTTCTTACAGCCGAAACGCACACGTTTTCTACAAAAAACATTGACTTTTCAAAGCCGAAACTCCTCGCCATGATGTATTTGCCAGCCCGAACGAGGCCTTTGGCAACATCACGCAGCAAACACCGAGGAGAATTTTCATGACCAAGGCCACCATCAACACCGCCGCCCTCGCCGCCGCCGTCACCATGGCGATCGGCAGCGCAGCATTCCTGTCGGGCCCTGCCGTTGCCCAGGAAAAGGAAAAGTGCTTCGGCGTTTCCATGGCCGGCAAGAACGACTGCGCCGCAGGCCCCGGCACCACCTGCGCCGGCACCTCCAAGGTCGACTTCCAGGGCAATGCCTGGAAATATGTCGCCAAGGGCACCTGCACGACCATGGCACTGCCGGATGGCCGCATGGGCTCGCTCGAAGCACTCGACCGCGACCTCCCCAAGGCCTGAACCGATACGGCATCTGCGGCACGTCCGCAGGTGCCGTCCCCTATTCTCAGTTCCATATCGCTTCTGGAGGTGCTGGCCATGCCCGCTCGTGTCGAAGTCCAGGCCAAAAACCCCGAGACCAATCGGGATCGCGGCAACCACCGTTTGCCGAGCCGCGCGGGCGCCGGCTTTAAGGCGCAGCACGCCGATTCCATCCTTGCCGACCCCTTCCGCATCGGCTTCCTCGAAGTCCATGCCGAAAACTATATGGGTGCCGGCGGCCATCCGCATCGGATACTGACGCGGATGCGTCAGGATTTTCCGCTCTCGATCCATGGTGTCGGCCTGTCGATCGGCAGCCCGAGCGGCCTTGATCCAGTGCACCTCTCCCGCCTCAAGACGGTGGTCGACCGCTATCAGCCGGAACAGGTTTCCGAGCATCTCGCCTGGTCGACCCACGACAGTCATTTTCTCAACGATCTTTTGCCGGTGCCCTATGACGAGGTGACGCTGGACCGGGTCTGCGACCACATCGACCAGGTACAGGAAGCCCTCGCTCGCCGTATCCTGCTGGAAAACCCGTCCACGTATCTGGGCTTTGCATCATCGACCATGAGCGAAACGGACTTCATCCGGGAGATTGCACGCCGCACCGGCTGCGGCCTTTTGCTCGACATCAACAATGTCCACGTCTCTGCGACCAATCATGGCTACGGCGCACGCGACTATCTTGCCGAATTCCCACTGCTTTGCGTCGAGGAGATCCACCTGGCCGGCCACGCCGAGGATATCGATGATGCCGGCCTGCCGCTGCTCATCGACAGCCATGATCGCCCGGTCGACGATCTTGTCTGGGATCTCTACGAGCATGTCATCGCCAGGCTCGGCCCCTTGCCAACGCTGATAGAGTGGGACAACGAGGTCCCGGAATGGCTCGTGCTGAAGCGAGAGGCCATGCTGGCCGAGACGATCCTCGATCGCTATGCCGTCGGCGACCTGGGGCTCCGTCATGCATCCTGATTCCGTCCTGAGCGGTGCCTTCGCCCGGGCGCTGTTTGCACCGGATCTACCGCCGCCGGAAGGCCTGACCGGGCGGGAGCAAGCCCGACCGCAACGCCGCTTTGCCGTCTACCGCAACAATGTCACCGTCTCGCTGGTCGATGCGCTCGCTTCGATCTTCCCAACCGTGCAGAACCTCGTTGGCGAAGACTTCTTCCGCGCCATGGCGCGGCTCTACGTGACCGCGCATCCGCCGACCTCGCCGCTGATTTTCACCTATGGGGAGAGTTTTCCGACATTCGTGGAAAGCTTTCCACCAGCCGCAGACCTGCCCTTCCTCGCAGACGTCGCAAGGGTCGAACGATTGTGGCTGGACGCCTTTCATTCAGCCGATGCAATACCCCTCGATCCGGCAGCCCTCGCGCAAGTCCCGGCCGAGGATCTGGCCGGCATCCGCTTTCGCCCGCATCCCGCCATGCGCATCACACGCCTGGAACACGCGGGAGGCACAATAACCCTCAAGGATAGGGCCTGCGTCTCGCTCGAAGGCGTCGACCCGATGCTCCCGGAAGCAGTGCTCATCACCCGGCCGGATTGCGATGTCGCGATCGAGCTCCTGCCATCCGGCGGCGCGACCTTCTTCGAGGCACTCGCCGCAGGGCAAACGCTCGGCGAGGCGTTTGTCGCCGCAAGCGGGGAAGCAGCGGATATCCCCGGACTGCTCGGCCTCGCCTTGACCACCGGCGCCTTCAGCGCCATCGACACATATCTAGAAAGCACGATCCCATGACATCAGCCGTCTCGCTCATCGAATTCTATCGTCAGGCCGTCCGTGGACTGGAAACGGCGATCGACCGCTGGTTCCTCGGGCTCCTCGCGCGCATCGTCTTCCTCGCGGTGCTCGTGCCCTACTACCTGAATTCCGCGCTCACCAAGTTCGACGGTCCCTTTTCGATCGCCGACAGCGCCTATTATCAAATCGCCCTGCCAGCGGTGGATGCCGCCGGTGGCGACGTTTCGGCTGTCTCCTTCTTCCCCTGGGGCCTGATGGTCTTCGCCGGCTCCTATGGCGAGATCATCCTGCCGCTTCTCGTGGTCGCCGGGCTCTTCACGCGCATTGCCGCCCTTGGCATGATCGGCTTCATCGTGGTGCAGACGCTCACCGACATCCTCGTGCACCAGGTCGATGCAACCACAATCGGCGCGCTCTTCGACCGCTTTCCGGACAGCGTCATTCTGGACCAGCGCATGCTGTGGCTCTTCCCTCTGCTGTATCTCGTCGTGAAGGGTGCAGGATGGCTGTCACTCGACAAGGTGCTTTGCACGATCTGGACCAGACGCATGGCCGCGCACGAAAAAGGCGGTCAGCTTTCGCCGACCGCCTGACTGGGAGCCAGATGTGTGTGACTGCAATCAGTTCACATGCGCCTCGATCGCCTTCGGTGCCGTGCCCGCAGGCTCGGCGGCGATCGAGATCCGGCGCGGCTTCATGGCTTCCGGAATGTTGCGCAGAAGATCGATGTGCAGCAACCCGTTCTTCAGCGAAGCGGCGGTGACTTCCACATGGTCGGCCAACTGGAAGCGGCGCTCGAAGGCGCGCTTGGCAATGCCGCGATAGAGGAATTCGCTCTGCTCGGCCTTTTCGTCTTCGGCCTTTTCACCCTTGACGGTCAGCACATGGGCATGCGCCTCGATCGAAAGCTCGCTTTCGTCAAAGCCGGCAACAGCCATGGTGATCCGATAAAGGTTCTCACCAGTGCGTTCGATGTTGTAGGGCGGATAGCTCTGGGCCTGTTCCGGCTGACCAAGGCTGTCCAGCATGGTGAACAGGCGGTCGAAACCAACGGTAGAACGGTAGAGCGGGGAAAAATCGACGTGACGCATGATGTCCTCCTTGAAGCGACGTTGGCGTTTTGAAGCTGCGGGCATCCCGCTTGGGGCGATGCTGGCGGCGGTTCGCGGACCCTTCTGGCGTCCGCAATCCCGATGTGGGAAATGCCCGATGCGAATTCAAGATCGTCCGTTTCCCTGCCCGAGTACCGCGATGAATAGTCCGTGAACATCAAGTTCAAGCCGCATTCAAGCGGTCGACCCTAGTGTCTCTCCATCGGTTGTCTCGACCGACCAGGCCGGAGATATCGTCCCTTCCACTTCGGCCGGGCTTCGCCGGAACCGCATCTCTCCGTTGCGGTTCCGGCTTTTTTCTTTGACTTCGGCGCACACCACAGCCTATCCCGGAGAGACGAGAAGCGCTTCAACCGACAGGCAGTTGCAGGCATGGATGCCATTCTTCACGCGACCCCCGGCAATCCCATTCCAGGTACGCCGCTCGTCGGCTTCGTCGAGGGACATCGTGGCGTGAAGCTGCGCTATGCGGTCTTCCGTTCTACGGTCGAAAAGACCAAGGGCACGATCGTCCTGGTGCATGGGCGCAACGAGACCATCGAGAAATACTTCGAGACGATCCGGGATTTGAACGCGCGCGGCTTTTGGGTCGCGACCTACGATTTCCGCGGCCAGGGCGGCTCGGAACGACTGCTCAAGGATCCACGCAAGGGCCATGTCGGCCGTTTCGCCCACTATGTCCGCGATCTCGAGATATTCCTGGAGCAGATTGTCCTGCCGGATACCCGCCTGCCCTTCTTCCTGCTCGCCCATTCCACCGGCGGCCTGATCGCGCTCAAGGCAGCGCCCCGGCTTTCCAACCGGATCGAGCGCATGGTGCTGATGGCGCCCTTTGTCGGCCTCGGCGGACAGAAGACCTCGCCGGAGAACATCCGGCGGCTGGCGATGCTCGCCTCCTTCACGGGATTTGGCGGCATCACGCTCAACAAGGACGAACCGATAAAACCCTTCGAAGGCAATCCGCTGACGACGGACGAATTCCGTTTCGCGCGCAATCAGAAGATCCTCGTCGAGCATCCGGAACTGGCGCTTGGCCCGCCGACGGCGCGCTGGATTTACGAAAGCCAGAAGGCAATCGATGACGTAAGGCGCCCCGGTCACCTCGCCTCGATCACCGTTCCGACCGTGATCGTCGCTCCAGGCAACGACCCGATCGTGCCCTACCACTACCAGGAATCGCTGGCACAGTATTTTCGTGCCGGACAGCTGGTACCCGTACCCGGCGCCCGCCACGAAATCCTTCAGGAACAGGACCGCTATCGCACCCAGGCGCTGGCGGCGCTCTTTGCCTTTATCCCAGGCGGCGAGCCGGATGAGGCGGACCCGGTCGGTGAACTCACAGATTCCGCACTCGAAGCCTGAGCGAAGCGGTCAACGACGCTTCAGCATGTCCATAGCCTGGGCATGAACGGCCTTTGAGCCGGCCGCGATAATGGAGCCACCGGCTTCCGGACGCCCTCCATCCCACGTGGTGATGATCCCGCCAGCCTGCTCGATGATCGGAATCAAAGCCCCGACGTCATAAGGCTTCAGAACCGTCTCGATAACGAGATCGACATGGCCGGCAGCCAGCAGGCAATAGGCGTAGCAATCGACGCCATAGCGGAAGAGCTTGACCTTGTCCTGAACGGCCTGGAAGCGCTCGACTTCCCAGTCCTTGAAGAGATGCGGCGAGGTGGTGAAGAGGATCGCGTTTTCCAGCCCTCCGCAATCGCGCACCTGATTTTGTCCCTCGCCATCGGGCCCGAAATACCAGGAGCGCTCGCCATCGGCATAATAGCGCTCGCCGGTGAAGGGCTGCTCCATCAGCCCCATGACCGAGCGCCCGTGCTCCTGAAAACCGATCAGCGTGCCCCAGACAGGCACGCCGGAGATGAATGCGCGGGTGCCGTCGATCGGATCGATGACCCAGAGCTGATCGCTGTCGACGCGGATGTTCTCATGCTCCTCACCGAGAATGCCATGGGTCGGAAACTCGGCTTCGATCAGCTTCCGGATCGCGATCTCGGCAGCCTGATCGCCCTCGGTGACCGGATCGAATCCGGCCTTCTCCTTGTTGACGACAGAAAGACCGGAGCGAAAGCGGGGAAGGGTCTCGGCCTTCGCGGCATCGGCAAGGCGGAAGAAGAAATCACGGTCTGGGCGCATGGAAGGATCCGTCGTCTGGAGGGAGCGTCCGTCTTAATGCCAGTCGCAACGAAAGAAAACCTCCGGCCGGACTGACCGACGCCAGAACCGCTGGACAGCCGACAAGCCGATCAAAACTGCGCATTTTTTGGCCCTGCTCAAAAAAGCACCAAAAATCAACTTGACAATGGTGCAACGCAACATCTAACGTGTCACTTACAGTCTTCTGACTGTAAATACCCTCCTTGGGTGTTTCCTCCCTAGACTTAGCCGCGCCATGGGCGCGGTTTTTTTTGCCCGAGGCATCGTCACGGGCAGAGGCAACAGAGGGATTGTGGAGGTTATTCCGCCGCGAGCGCCCGATCGCCGGCATAGTCTGCGACGAATTCGGCCATCTGTTCCATGAATACGGCAAGCGAGCCGGCGAGAACATCGAAGTCCGGACGCTTCTCCAGCGTCACCTCATCGATATAGATGGACCGGTTGACCTCGATCTGCAGCGCGTGAAGCCCCCGGGCTGGCCGCCCGTAATGCTCCGTGATGAAGCCACCGGCATAGGGCTTGTTGCGCACCGCCGTATAGCCGAGATCCTCGAGAAACTGTAGGGCAGCCTGGCTGAGTTCGCCCGAGGCACTGGTGCCATAACGATCGCCGACGATGAAGTCAGGCTTCAACCCGCTGCCCGCAACCCGGATATTGCCGGGCATCGAATGGCAGTCGATCAACACGCCGAAGCCGAACATCGCATGCGTCCGCGCAATCAGCTTCCTCAGGCAGGCGTGATACGGCTTGTAGCAGTTCTCGATCCGCTCCATGGCCACCGAGAGCGGCATGCGCCGCTCGTAGATCTCCATGTTTTCCGCAACGATGCGTGGAATGGTGCCAAGCCCGCCGACCACGCGCGCCGAATTGCTGTTGGCAAAGGGCGGCAGCGGATCACAGAACATCCGCGGATCGAGCTCATAGGGCTCCCGATTGACATCGACATACGCACGCGGGAAATGCGCAACGAGCAGAGGCGCACCGAAACCGGGTGCTGCGGCGAACAGTTCGTCGACGTAATGATCTTCCGAACGCCGAATCGACAGCTCGTCAAGTCGCGACTCATCCAGGAAGGTGGAGGGGTAGCGCCGACCGCTATGCGGGGAATTATAGACGAAGGGAATGGTCTGGATCGCGGGCTCTCGAACCTCAAACAGCTCGAATTCGTTGGTCATCCGCTTTCCAGGCCCTCTTCTTTACCAAGTCACAAACTTGTTGTGTTCGCCATGTTGCCAGTCGGCTGTCGCAAAGTCCATACTCCCGGAAATGGCGGAGCAGGCTCACTTTTTCGTTGTTCACCGGTTCTTTACTGAGCCGAACCTAAAGTGGGCGACTGCGAGCTTCCCAATGCAATCGAGTACAGCGGTCCATAAATGACTCAGAAAATCCTTCTCGCCGAAGACGACAACGACATGCGCCGGTTCCTGGTAAAGGCGCTGGAAAAGGCGGGGTATAAAGTCTCCTCCTTCGACAACGGCGCCTCAGCCTATGACCGCCTGCGGGAAGAGCCCTTCTCCCTTCTCCTGACCGACATCGTCATGCCGGAAATGGACGGCATCGAGCTGGCGCGTCGCGCCACCGAGCTCGATCCGGACCTGAAGGTGATGTTCATCACCGGCTTTGCCGCCGTCGCGCTGAACGCCGATTCGAAGGCGCCGAAGGATGCAAAGGTCTTGTCCAAGCCTTTCCACCTCCGCGATCTCGTCGACGAAGTGAACAAACTCCTTGCTGCGTAAGGCCTGCCGAAGGGGTTGAAAAAATCTCTTCACAAAACTGCAAAATGCCTATTGACGGGCGAACAGGTTTTGTGGTCTTAAGCCGCTCATCGGATGGGCGTGTAGCTCAGCGGGAGAGCACTACGTTGACATCGTAGGGGTCACAGGTTCAATCCCTGTCACGCCCACCATTCGAATTCTTTCAAGGGCTTGCCGGAAACGGCGAGCCCTTTTTGGTTTTCGAATTTCGATCTGCACGAGACAGCGAATCAGACGGCCTCACCCCTTCACCACCGAAACCTCGTCGCCCGCATAAACCACCACATAGCCGCCCCGAGCCTTCACCGCCCGCGCCCACGTCTCAAGCCAGCCCAGATAAGGCGCCTCCCGCCAGATCGCGGCCGCCTCCGGCTCCACCAACACGGTCAATTGCGGTCCCTGGCCATACATCATCATCCGGCTCAGCCTCGGATCCCATTCATCCCCGAGCATCGGATCCGTACGCCACAGGCAATAGAAGTCGCGACAGGTCGCCGGCCGCGCTTCATAGGCGTCGCAGCCGCCGCCGGGCATACAGTGACGACAGGGCTGGTTCGCCGGTTTGTTGAATTCCGCGATATCGGGAAGTATGCAGCAAAGCGAACAGCTGCCGCAGTCGCGACCCGGCACCAGCGCCAGGCCCTGCCCTTTGCCCGAAAGATCCATATCAGGCTGCCGGGCCAATCGTGACTGTGATCGGTGAGAGCCCTTCGACGGCGCCTTCAAGCCGGTCACCCGGCTGGAGCGCGCCGACGCCAGAGGGCGTCCCAGTAAAAATCAGGTCACCAGGCGTCAGGTGGTAGTAGCGCGAGAGATGGCTGATAATCTCGGGCACCGACCAGATCATCTCGTCCAGATGTCCCTCCTGACGCAGCCCGTCATTGACCAGAAGCGATATCCGCTGCGCTTGCGGCGTAAAGCCTGAAGCCGGGGTAATCGCGCCGATGACAGCCGAGTCCTCAAAAGCCTTCGCGATATCCCAGGGCCGCTGCTTTTCCTTCATGGCGTTCTGAAGGTCGCGCCGGGTCATGTCGAGACCAACGGCATAACCGAACACGGCCTTCATGGCGTCCTCGGAGGAAACCCGGAAGGCCGGCGCGCCGATCGCGATCACCAGCTCGATTTCATGATGATAATCCTCCGTGCCCGGCGGATACGCGATTGCGCCCCCCTCGATGACGAGACCGGTCGGCGGTTTGGTGAAGTAGAAGGGTGCGACGCGGTCAACCGTATTGCCGAGCTCTGCGGCATGCGCGGCGAAGTTCCGGCCGACACAGAAGATGCGGTGGATCGGAAAGCCCTCTTGCCGGCCGAGGATCGGAACCAGCGGGGCGGTGGGGACGGAAAACAGCGGGCGGGTCTCGGACAAGGATATTCTCTCTGGCTGGATGTTAGGCCACGACCTCAGATCGCGGCGCCACCGCCAGCATAACGATCCCTGCGCAGCAATGCATCCGCCATGATCATGACGCCGCATTGCCGGTCGGGCTTGGAACATCAGCCCAAACATGTAACAAAACCGCCGCATCTGCGTTCAACTGCGTATGCGGCGCAGTCGTCGCGCCGACTGAAGCCGGGATGCCCACGCCCCGGCAAGACATCGAAAGGCAAGAACATATGAGCATCAAGATCGTGCCGGTCATCATGGCCGGCGGCAAGGGAACCCGGCTCTGGCCCCTGTCGCGCGCCGCAGCCGCGAAGCAGTTCATCCGTTTCCTCGGCGACGAAACCTTGCTGCAGAAGACGCTGGCGCGGGTTTCGGACCAGAAGATCTACGACGCCCCGATCGTGGTCACCAACGAGGACTTCCGCTTTCTCGTGGCCGAACAGGCCCGCGAACTCGGCATGAAACTCGATGCCATCGTGCTTGAGCCGGAGGCCCGCAACACGGCCGCCGCAGTCGCCGCCGCCGCTGTCATCGTCAGCCAGCGCCATGGCCGCGACGCGATCATCCAGATTCTCCCCTCCGACCACGAGATCACCGTGGACGAGACCTATCGCACCTGTGTCGAAAAGGCGGCTCAGGCTGCGCGCGCCGGCAAGATCGTCACCTTCGGCATCACCCCCACGGAGCCCGCCACAGGCTACGGCTATATCGAGATCGGCGAGGATCTCGGGGGTGGCGTGAACAAGGTCTCGCGCTTCGTCGAAAAGCCCAAGGCCGAGATTGCCGAACAGATGCTGGCGAGCGGCAACTATGCCTGGAATTCCGGCATGTTCGTTTTCTCCGCCGGCCAGATGATATCAGAACTCGAGGCACTCGCGCCCGAGGTCCTCGCAGCCGTCGAAAAATCGGTCGCGCAGGCCAAGGGCGACCTCGATTTCACCCGTCTCGACGCCGCAAGTTTCGCCGCAAGCCCGAGCATCTCGATCGACTACGCCGTCATGGAAAAGACCCCGAATGCCGCCGTTGTCCCGGCCCCGATCGTCTGGTCCGATCTCGGCAGCTGGGATGCGATCTGGAAACTTGCCGAAGGCGATGAGCATGGTAACGTGGTCAATGGCAACGCCACCGTCTCCGACACCACCAATTCGCTGATCATGTCGCGTAACGCGCATCTCGCCGTCCAGGGCATGGAGGGCGTCGCTGTCATCGCTTCCGAAGACGCCGTATATGTCGGCCGCCTCGACCGTAGTCAGGACGTCGGCAACCTCGTCAAGCTGCTCGCCGCAAACAAGGAAACGGCCCACCTGACCGAGAATCACCCGACGGCATTGCGACCCTGGGGTGGTTACACCTCGATCCTCAACGGCGACCGCTTCCAGGTGAAGCGCCTCTTCGTCCATCCGGAAAAGAAGCTCTCTCTGCAGAAGCATCACCACCGCGCCGAACACTGGGTCTGCGTGCGCGGCACGGCGGAAGTGACGATCGACGACAAGGTCACCGTCTTGCACGAAAACCAGTCGATTTACATCCCGCAGGGGTCTGTCCATCGGCTCGCCAATCCCGGCAAGATCCGGCTTGAGGTGATCGAGGTCCAGACCGGTTCCTATCTCGGCGAAGACGACATCATCCGCCTGGTCGACGAATTCGGCCGCAGCTGAGACAGCATCATCCACTGCACACGTGCGGCCCGGCGGCTTCCACCGTCCGGGCCGCTTGCTTTATGGCGCTGCATTGCACAAGATCGCTGCAAGCCGGAAAAAACGGCAGGGCGAACAGCGAAGCGGTAAAGAATGGCGATCAAGGCAAGCATCTATCATCTCACCCACTACAAGTATGACAACCCGGTCCAGCTTGGGCCGCAGATCATCCGGCTCAAGCCTGCCGCCCATTCCCGCACCAAGGTTCTCTCCCATTCGCTGAAGGTCACGCCGGAAAACCACTTCGTCAATCTGCAGCAGGACCCCTACGGCAACTACCTCGCCCGCTTCGTCTTCCCCGACCCGGTGACCGAGCTCAAGATCGAGGTCGATCTCGTTGCCGACATGACGGTCTACAATCCCTTCGACTTCTTCACCGAGGAAGTCGCGGTCAAATGGCCCTTCGACTATCCGGAGGATTTGGCGGACGACCTCAAGATCTACATGACGCCGGAACCCTCGTCCCCGGCGCTCGATGCCTTCATGGCAACCGTCGATACGACGCCAGGCCAGGGTACCATCGACATGGTGGTGGGCTTGAACGCCCGCCTGCAGCACGACGTGGGTTATGTGATCCGCATGGAGCCGGGCGTCCAGACGCCGGAGGAGACGCTGACCTCGGCGCGCGGCTCCTGCCGCGATTCGAGCTGGCTGCTCGTACAGATCCTGCGCCGCCTCGGTTTTGCCGCCCGTTTCGTCTCCGGCTATCTCATCCAGCTCGCACCGGACCTGAAGGCGCTCGACGGTCCCTCCGGCACCGAGGTCGATTTCACCGACCTGCATGCCTGGACGGAAGTTTACATCCCAGGCGCCGGTTGGATCGGTCTTGACCCGACCTCGGGTCTCTTGACCGGCGAAAGCCATATACCGCTGGCGGCCACGCCGCATTACAAGAATGCCGCCCCGATTTCCGGCGGCTATGTCGGTCAGGCCAATACCGAATTCGCCTTCGACATGCAGGTGAAACGCGTCGCCGAGCACCCGCGCATCACCAAGCCTTTCTCGGACGACAGCTGGGATGCCCTGAACGCGCTCGGCCAGAAAGTCGATGCCGACCTGAAAGCCCATGACGTACGCCTCACCATGGGTGGCGAACCGACCTTCGTCTCGATCGACGACTTCCAGTCCGCCGAATGGAATACCGATGCCGTCGGCCCGACCAAACGCGATCTCGCCGACAAACTGATCCGGCGTCTGCGCGAGCGCTTCGCCCCCGGCGGTTTCCTGCACTACGGCCAAGGCAAGTGGTATCCGGGCGAAAGCCTGCCGCGCTGGACCTTCTCGCTCTACTGGCGGAAAGACGGCAAGCCGATCTGGCATGATCCGGCGCTGATTGCGGCCGAACACAAGGATACCGGCGTCACCCACCAACAGGCGGAAGCGCTGATGGCCGGGATCGCGGCCGAGCTCGAGATCGAGCCGGATATGATCATCCCGGCCTTCGAGGATCCGGCCGAGTGGATCATCAAGGAAGGCAGCCTGCCGGAAAACGTCGACCCCTCGAATTCCAAGCTCGAAAGCGCGGAAGAGCGGGCCCGCATCGCCAAGGTCTTCGAACGCGGCCTGACGACACCCACCGGCTATATCCTGCCGGTTCAAGCCTGGAACGCCAGGGCCGGCGGCCGCCGCTGGGTCAGCGAGAAATGGCGCACACGGCGTGGCAAGATCTTCCTCATCCCCGGCGACAGCCCGATCGGTTTTCGCATGCCGCTCGGCACCCTGCCCTACGTGCCGCCGTCGCAATATCCCTATATCCACACCACAGATCCCTCGATCAAGCGCGCACCCCTGCCTGATTTTGGCCCGCAGGTCCGCGAAGGACGCGCCATGCCCGAGGCCTCCCGCAAGAGCGGTGAAGCCCATCAGGATCGCAACGAGCAGAACATCACAGGCTCTGCCGGCGACATCAGGGGTGCCGTGCGCACCGCCATGAGCGTCGAGCCCCGCGATGGCCGCCTCTGCGTCTTCATGCCACCGGTCGAGGCTGTCGAGGACTATCTCGAACTGGTGGCCGCCGCCGAGACAGCCGCCCGTGGGCTTGGCCTGCCGGTCCATATCGAAGGCTACGCACCGCCCCAGGACGAGCGCATCAACGTCATCCGCGTCGCCCCGGACCCTGGCGTCATCGAGGTCAACATCCACCCGGCCTCGAGCTGGGATGACTGCGTCGCGACGACGAATGCCATCTACGAGGAAGCGCGCCAGACCCGCCTCGGCGCCGACAAGTTCATGATAGACGGGCGCCACACCGGCACCGGTGGTGGCAACCATGTCGTGGTCGGCGGCGCCAATCCCGCCGACAGCCCCTTCCTGCGCCGTCCGGATCTGTTGAAGAGCCTGATCCTGCACTGGCAGCGTCATCCGTCGCTCTCCTACATGTTCTCCGGCATGTTCATTGGCCCCACCAGTCAGGCGCCGCGTTTCGACGAAGCCCGCCACGACAGCCTCTATGAGCTGGAAATCGCCATGGCCCAGGTGCCGATGCCGGCCAGCGGCGCGGCAGCCCCCCTGCCCTGGCTCGTCGACCGCCTGTTCCGCAATCTCTTGATCGACGTCACCGGCAACACCCACCGCTCGGAAATCTGCATCGACAAGCTGTTTTCGCCGGACGGACCCACAGGTCGCCTCGGACTCGTCGAGTTCCGCGGTTTCGAGATGCCGCCGAACGCGCGCATGTCGCTTGCCCAGCAATTGTTGGTCCGCGCACTGATTGCCCGCTTCTGGAAGAACCCGATCGGCGGCCGCTTCGTCCGCTGGGGCACGAGCCTGCACGATCGCTTCATGCTGCCGCATTACCTCTGGCTGGACTTCCTCGAAGTTCTGGCGGATCTCCGCGAAAACGGCTTCGACTTCAAGCCGGAATGGTTTGCAGCCCAGCTCGAATTCCGCTTCCCCTTCGTCGGCGAAGTCACCTACGAAGGATCAAAGCTGGAGCTGCGACAGGCGCTGGAACCCTGGCATGTCATGGGTGAAGAAGGTGCGATTGGCGGCACGGTCCGTTATGTCGACTCATCCGTCGAACGTCTCCAGGTCCAGTTGGAGACCGCCAATCCCGAGCGCTTCGTCGTGGCCTGCAACGGGCGCCAGGTGCCGCTGCGCAAGTCAGACGTCAATGGTGTCGCGGTGGGCGGAGTGCGCTACAAGGCCTGGCAGCCGGCCTCGGGCCTGCATCCGGTCCTGCCCGTCAACACACCGCTAACATTCGACATCTATGATACATGGTCTTCCCGGTCGATCGGGGGCTGCGTTTATCACGTCGCGCATCCCGGGGGCCGGACCTATGACACTTTCCCTGTGAATGGGAACGAAGCGGAAGCTCGTCGGCTTGCACGTTTCGAGCCTTGGGGCCATACAGCCGGCTCCTATCCCCTATGGCCCGAAACCGTGTCGCCGGAATTCCCGCACACTTTGGACCTGAGACGACCGCAAGGTATCTGATCTGATGGCACAGAAGACGGCAGCGGAGCTCTCCCCGCCAGACGCGCCGAAAAGCAAGGCCCGCACGGCCGGCTATCGTGCGCTGGCGGGCGCCGCCGACGAGATGATCGACAACAACGGCAATGTCCGTCCCGTCTGGCAGGCCCTCGTCTCCGCCATCGACACGATGCCGGAGCAGGATCTGCACGAGCGCTTCGCCCGGGCCGATCGCTATCTGCGTGACGCCGGGGTCTTCTACCGCGCATATGGCAGCGGCGGATCGAGCGAACGGGCCTGGCCTTTCTCCCACATTCCGGTGATGATTTCGGATGCGGAATGGCAGGTGCTGGCCGAAGGCCTGGTGCAGCGCGCCAACCTGCTGGAAGCGGTTGTCGCGGATATCTACTCCGAAAACAGGCTGGTGCAGGAAGGCTTCCTGCCGCCACAGCTGATCGCCTCCAATCCTGAGTTTTTGCGTCCCCTCGTCGGCATCAAGCCGGCCGGCGGCCATTACCTGCACTTCTGTTCCTTCGAAATCGGCCGTGGGCCTGACGGCAATTGGTGGGTACTGGCCGACCGGACTCAGGCGCCGTCGGGTGCAGGCTTTGCGCTCGAAAACCGGGTCGCCACCGCCCGCGCCTTCTCCGACGTCTATGCCGAGAGCCATGTCCATCGGCTCGCCTCCTTCTTCGGCGCCTTCCGCAAGGCATTGCAGGCCCGCACCCGTAACAGCGACGAGCGCATTGCCGTCCTCTCGCCGGGTCCAGCCAACGAGACCTATTTCGAGCATGCCTATATCGCCCGCTATCTCGGCATCATGCTGCTGGAGGGCGAGGATCTGACCGTCGTAAACGGTAAGGTCATGGTGCGCACCGTCGCCGGCCTGAAGCCCGTCAGCGTACTCTGGCGCCGTCTGGATGCCGCCTTTGCCGATCCACTGGAACTCGACCAGAACTCCTATATCGGTACGCCGGGAATGGTTCAGGCCCTGCGCAACGGCGCCGTCACCTTCGTCAATGCGCTCGGCTCCGGCATTCTGGAGACACGTGCCCTGCTTGCCTTCATGCCCACACTCTCGCGGCACCTGCTCGGCGAAGAGCTGAAGCTCCCTTCCATCGCCACCTGGTGGTGCGGCCAGAAGGCCGAGCGCGAGCACGTGGCGAACCATCTCGAGCGCATGGTGATCGGCTCGGCCTTCTCCCGCCTTCCCTTTTTCGACGACGGCGGACGTTCCGTGATGGGATCCCGCTACAAGGACCCGCAGGGCCGAACCACCGCCGAGTGGCTGGAGGCAGAAGCCGGGAACCTGGTCGGCCAGGAGGTCGTCACGCTCTCGACCACACCGGCCATCGTCGATGGCAAGCTGACGCCGCGCCCGATGTCGCTGCGCGTCTTTGCCGCCCGCACGAAAAATGGCTGGCAGATCATGCCGGGCGGCTTTGCCCGGATCGGCAGCGGCTCGGATGTCTCGGCGATCGCCATGCAATCCGGTGGCAGCGCCGCAGATGTCTGGATCGTCTCCGACAAGCCGGTCGACCGCACCTCACTGCTTCCGGCCGAGGAGACCTTCACCCGCAACATGCCGGGCAGCCTGCCGAGCCGCGCCGCCGACAATCTCTTCTGGCTTGGCCGCTACATCGAGCGCGCCGAAGGCGTGTTGCGCATCCTGCGCGCCTGGCATGCACGCTATGCCGAAAGCGCCAATCCGGACCAGCCGCTGCTCGCCTTCGTCAGCGAATACCTCTCGGATATCGACGTCGATACGAAATCGGGCGTGCCGGAGAGCCTGCTGCGCAACATCGACAGCGCCGTCTATTCGGCAAGCAACATTCGCGATCGCTTCTCGCCCGACGGCTGGCTGGCACTGAACGACCTGTCGAAAACCGCCAAGCGCTTCCACGAGAAGGTCAAGCCCGGCGACGATGCGGCCCATGCCATGACCATTCTCTTGCGCAAGCTCGCGGGCTTTGCCGGTCTCGTGCATGAAAACATGTACCGCTTCACCGGCTGGCGATTTCTGACAATCGGTCGCCTTCTGGAACGCGGCCTTCACATGACCCGCCTGCTCGGCCACATGACCGGTCCCGACGCCCCCGACGGCGCGCTCGATATGCTGCTGGAGATCGGCGACAACGTCATGACCCATCGCCGCCGCTACAACGTATCGACGGCACGCCTGACCGTCACCGACCTTCTGGCGCTCGACCCGCTCAACCCGCGTTCGATCCTCTTCCAGCTGAACGAGATCCGCATCGAGGTCGAGCAGCTTCCGAACGCCATGGTCAACGGCCAGATGTCGAGCCTCTTTCGCGAGGCCATGCGTCTGCATTCGGGCCTTGCCGTGATGACGCCGGAAGCCATGTCGGCCGACGTCTACACCAATCTCGAGCGGGAACTGGAGAAGCTCTCCGACATCCTCGCCCAAACCTATCTGAGCTGACGTGATGCTCTACGACCTCTCGCTCCACATCGGCTATCGCTACGAGGTCCCGGCATCGGGGGCTCATCATATGCTGCGCCTTCTGCCGCTCTCCCTGCCCGATCGCCAGCGCCTCGTCGCCGGTGCAATCACTGTGACACCGGAGCCGGACGAGATCTCGACCTTCAGCGATTTCTTCCACCACCCCGCAAGCCATGCGATCCTGCGCGGACCGCACGAGAAGCTCGACATTCGCATGCAGGCCCGCGTCATGGTGCAGGCCCAGCCGATGGCGGCGGACTTTTCTCCGCTCCTCGACCGCCTTCCTCAGGAGATCGCCGAGACCTGGTCGCTGGACGCCGAATCGCCACATCATTTCCTCGGCATCAGCCCGCGCCTGCCCCGCGACAAGGCAATCGCCGCCTACGTGCGCAGCATGCTCAAGCCCAGCATGACGGTGCGCCAGATAGCTGAGACGCTGTGCCGCCGCATCCACAAGGATTTCAAGTACGACGCCGAAGCAACGACCGTCGACACGACGCCAGCGGAGGCCTTCGCCAAGAAACGCGGCGTCTGCCAGGATTTTTCCCATGTCATGATCGTGGCGCTGCGCAGCCTCGGCATTCCCGCCGGCTATGTCAGCGGCTTCCTGCGCACCATTCCGCCACCGGGCAAGGAGAGGCTGGAAGGCGCGGATGCCATGCATGCCTGGGTTCGCATATGGTGCGGCAAGCTGAGCGGCTGGCTGGAGCTAGACCCGACCAATGACATCGCGGCAGGCACGGATCATATCGTGGTCGGCTACGGGCGCGACTATGCGGACGTGGCGCCGGTGATCGGCGTGCTGAAGAGCTACGGCTCTCACCAGACGGCCCAGGCGGTCGATGTCATCCCCGTAAAGTCGTGAACCGGGGCGTTTCGCTCAAATTCTAACGGTTGCCTTAAGGCGATTGCAATCTGTTCATTCTACAACCGTGCAAAAGCTGCATTTGGATGGACATGATGACTAAGCCTGACAGCACCCAAAAATCCCTGTTCTCGCGCCTCTTGCATGATCGCGCCGGCAATTTCGGTCTGTTGACGGCGATTATTCTGCCCGTGGCAGCAGCTACGGTCGGTGTCGCCCTAGACCTGAACAACATGGTGCAGGTGCGCTCTGCGTTGCAGGAATCCGCCGATTCGGCAGTCCTGTCCGCCGCCAATGCACTCGCCAAGAACAATGCGATGTCGGACGAAGCGGCATTGGCTCTGGCGCGAAAGTTCATGAAGTCTCAGTTCTTCAATGTGGTCCCCGAGGCTTCCAAGGCTGCCGGTGACAGCGCCAATCTGCCGCCAGCGGAGGATCCGCTCGCAGGCGCCGTGGGCAATGTGGAAAGAACGACCGGCACCTCCGGGAAGACATTCGAAGTCACCCTGAGCCCCTCTTACACCATGCCGACCAATGGTCTCACGGCGCTGCTGGGGTGGAAACAGGTGACCGTCGGCGTGACAGCCACGGCAATGGCCACGACCGAAAGCAAGAACGCCCTCTCGATGTATCTCGTTCTCGACCGCTCAGGCTCGATGGCCTGGGACACGACGACGGTCAACGAGGCACAGCCCACCTACGACTGCGGATCCTACAACAGGAGAGGCAAGTGGGTCAGCAAGACATGCACCAAGTACTACACGAAGATGGAATCGTTGAAGCTTGCGGTGGCGAGCCTCACCACACAGCTGAATAGCGCTGATCCAGAAACCAAATATGTACGCACGGCTGCTGTCTCATACGAGGCGCAGATGCACACACCCGTCGCGTTCGACTGGGGCACGACCCATACCCTAAGTTACGTCCAGGCCCTGATCGCCAATGGCGGCACCGATTCGTCGGACGCGATGGAACGCGCCTATTCGGACATCATGAAGTCAAGCGAAGACACAGCGCACAAGAACAAGAACGGCCAGCAACCGAGCAGGTTCATCGTCTTCATGACCGACGGCGACAACAACTACGACAGCGCAGACACCGAAACTGAAGCCACTTGCGAGACCGCCAAGGCGGCCGGCGTGGAAATCTTCACCGTCGCCTTCATGGCGCCGAGCAAGGGCCGGGCACTTCTCGAATACTGCGCGACCAGTACCTCACACTATTACGATGCGCAGAATGCTGCGGAACTGGTCGCGGCCTTCAAGGAGATCGGCGACAAGGCTGTGGAGGCCTCAACCCGCCTCACCAACTGACGTTATCCAAAGCGTTTTAGTTTTTCCGGCAAAATCGACCGTGGTCCACAGGGACCGCGGTCGCATCACGCATTCATGTTTTACAAATAAAATAATTACATCAGCTATTTGCGCCCGTTCGTACGCCTTCTGAACAAATTTTCCCGCGCGTCGCCACGCCTGTTGCAACTGTCTCATTTCGATGCGTAAACTGCCGTCACAGGGGCCGGCGCCGGCAATCGCATCGGAGCCGCCCGGAGACACGAACAACGCCAGGCGGACCGATGATCAAGACTCCCCACAAAGTCGACCTTCCCCTTCCCAAGCGCGAAGTGTCCGATCCGGACTCTCTGGCGGCAGAAATCATGGAGAAGCTGACCTACAGCATCGGCAAGGACGCCAAGGTCGCCACTCCGCATGACTGGCTGACGGCGACGATCCT
The DNA here is from genome assembly GCA_943372805.1 of Rhizobium sp. Q54. Taxonomy (GTDB): domain Bacteria; phylum Pseudomonadota; class Alphaproteobacteria; order Rhizobiales; family Rhizobiaceae; genus Allorhizobium. The sequence goes on along the minus strand of CALSAF010000017.1, from coordinate 16,411 downwards.
CGTGGTGCGCGACCGCATCATCGACAAGTGGATGGAATCGACCCGCGCCACCTACATGAACAACGGCAAGCGGGTTTATTATCTCTCGCTCGAGTTTCTCATCGGTCGCCTGCTGCGCGACGCCATGTCGAACCTCGGCCTGATCGACGACATCCGCCAGGCGCTGTCCTCGCTTTCGGTCGAGTTTGACGTGATTGCGGGTCTGGAACCCGACGCGGCGCTGGGCAATGGCGGCTTGGGACGCCTCGCTGCCTGCTTCATGGAATCGATGGCCACCGTCAACATCCCGGCCTATGGTTACGGCATTCGCTATGTGCATGGCCTTTTCCGTCAGCAGATGGCCGATGGCTGGCAGGTCGAACTGCCGGAAAGCTGGCTCGCGCACGGCAATCCCTGGGAATTCGAGCGCCGCGAAAGCTCCTACGAGGTCGGTTATGGTGGCACGGTCGAGACGATCGAAGGCCCTGATGGCGAGCCGCGTTACGTCTGGAAGCAGGGCGAGCGTGTCATCGCGACCGCCTATGACACCCCGGCCGTGGGCTGGCGCGGTGAACGCGTCAACACGCTCCGCCTCTGGTCGGCCCAGCCGATCGACCCGATCCTGCTGGATGCCTTCAACGCCGGTGACCACATCGGCGCCCTGCGCGAAAGCAACAAGGCGGAATCCCTGACCCGCGTCCTCTATCCGGCGGATGCCACGCCTGCCGGCCAGGAACTGCGTCTGCGCCAGGAATTCTTCTTCTGTTCGGCCTCCCTGCAGGACATCGTTCGCCGACATCTGCAGCAGGGCAACACGCTTGCCCAGATGCCGGAAAAGGTGGCGATCCAGCTGAACGACACACACCCCGCTGTCTCCGTCGTGGAGCTGATGCGCCTTCTCGTCGATGTGCATGGCGTCGCCTTCGACGAGGCCTGGGAGATTTCCTCCAAGACCTTCTCCTACACCAATCACACCCTGCTCCCGGAAGCGCTGGAAAGCTGGCCGGTGCCGTTGTTCGAGCGCCTGCTGCCACGCCACATGCAGCTCCTCTACGCGATCAACGCCAAGGTCCTGCTCGATGCACGCAAGATACGCGGCTTCAACGATCACGAAATCCGCCAGATCTCGCTGATCGACGAAAGCGGCGACCGTCGCGTGCGCATGGGCAATCTCGCCTTCATGGGTTCCCACTCGATCAACGGCGTCTCGGCGCTCCATACCGAGCTGATGAAAGAGACGGTCTTCTCCGATCTCCACAAGCTCTATCCCAACCGCATCAACAACAAGACCAACGGCATCACGCCGCGCCGCTGGCTGATGCAGTGCAACCCTGATCTCACCAACCTGATCAAGGAAGCGATCGGCCCTGAATTCCTCGACGACGCGACCAAGCTCAAGGGCCTCGACGCCTTCGCCGACGATGCCGCCTTCCAGCAGAAATTCGCCGCGGTGAAGTTCGCCAACAAGCAGAAGCTGGCGGGCCTGGTTGCAAGCCGCATGGGCATCAAGCTCGATCCGCATGCGATGTTCGACATCCAGATCAAGCGCATCCACGAATACAAGCGCCAGCTCCTGAACATCATCGAGACAGTCGCCCTCTTCGACCAGATCCGCTCGCATCCCGAGCGTGATTGGGTGCCGCGCGTCAAGCTCTTTGCCGGCAAGGCGGCGCCGAGCTATCACAATGCCAAGCTGATCATCAAACTGGCCAATGACGTCGCCCGCGTCATCAATACGGATCCCTCTGTCCGTGGCCTGCTCAAGGTCGTCTTCATCCCCAACTACAACGTCTCGCTGGCCGAAGTCATGGTGCCGGCCGCCGACCTCTCCGAACAGATCTCGACCGCCGGCATGGAAGCCTCCGGAACCGGAAACATGAAGTTCGCGTTGAACGGTGCATTGACCATAGGAACGCTCGACGGTGCCAATGTCGAAATGCGCGATCATGTGGGCGAGGAGAACATCGTGATCTTTGGCATGACCGCAGACGAGGTTGGACGCGTGCGCGCGGAGGGACATAACCCCCGCGCCACGATCGAGGCCTCGCGCGAATTGCAGCAGGCATTGTCTTCGATCGCCTCAGGCGTCTTCTCGCCTGATGATCGTGATCGCTATGCCCAGCTCATGCAGGGCATCTACCAGCACGACTGGTTCATGGTTGCCGCCGATTTCGACGCCTATGCCCAGGCGCAGCGTCAGGTGGACGATATCTGGACCGATACGTCGGGCTGGTACTCCAAGACCATCCGCAACACCGCGCGCATGGGCTGGTTCTCGTCGGATCGCACAATCAGGCAGTACAACGCGGACATCTGGAGAGCTTGATGGCAAAATCACCGAAGAGGAGCGGTGACGAAGCGAAGCCGGACACACCGTCGGCAGCAGAAATTGAAGCCATCATCCACGGGACCCATGGCGACCCCTTCGCCTTTCTGGGCGTCCATGAATCAGGCAAGGGCCATGTCGCCCGCTGCTTCATCCCTGGCGCAGAAACAGTCGTGGCCCATAACCTGGCTGGCGAGCCGGTCGGTGAGCTGACACGACATCATGACGCGGGCTTCTTCTCCGGCACCGTCAGCCTCTCCGCCGTCCTGCCCGTGCGCTATCGAGCGACCCGTGGCGACGCCGAATGGACGGTGACGGATCCCTACAGCTTCTGGCCGATCCTCGGGCCGATGGACGATTACTTCATCAAGGAAGGATCGCACCTGCGGCTCTTCGACAAGATGGGTGCCCATCCGATCAAGCATCAGGGCGTGGATGGCTTTCACTTTGCCGTCTGGGCGCCAAACGCCCGCCGTGTCTCTGTCGTGGGTGACTTCAACGACTGGGATGGCCGCCGGCATGTCATGCGGCTGCGCCGTGACACCGGCATCTGGGAAATCTTTGCGCCCGATGTCCGCGCCGGCGCCACCTACAAGTTCGAGATCGTTGGACCGCATGGCGAACTCCTGCCCTTGAAGGCCGACCCTTACGCACGGCGTGCAGAACTGCGGCCGAAGAACGCCTCAATCACAACGCCTGAGCTGGAACAGGTCTGGGAAGACGAGGCGCATCGCAAGCACTGGGCCAGCATCGACCAACGCCGCCAGCCGATCTCGATCTACGAGGTTCATGCCGGCTCCTGGCAGCGCCGTGACGATGGCTCCATGCTCTCCTGGGATGAAATGGCAGCGAGGCTGATCCCCTACTGCGTCGACATGGGCTTCACCCATATCGAATTCTTACCCGTCACCGAACATCCCTATGACCCGTCCTGGGGCTACCAGACGACGGGCCTTTACGCCCCGAGCGCCCGCTTCGGCGAGCCGGAGGGTTTTGCCCGCTTCGTCAACGGCTGCCACAAGGTCGGCCTTGGCGTTATCCTCGACTGGGTGCCGGCGCATTTCCCGACCGATGCCCATGGGCTTCGCAACTTCGATGGGACGGCGCTCTACGAACACGCCGACCCGCGTCAGGGCTTCCATCCCGACTGGAACACGGCGATCTACAATTTCGGTCGCCTCGAAGTTTTGTCCTACCTGATCAACAACGCGCTCTACTGGGCCGAAAAGTTCCACCTCGACGGTCTGCGCGTCGATGCCGTCGCCTCGATGCTTTACCTCGATTATTCCCGCAAGGAAGGCGAGTGGGTGGCAAACGAATATGGCGGGCGCGAGAACCTGGAATCGGTACGCTTCCTTCAGCAGATGAACGCCCATGTCTATGGCAGCCATCCCGGCATCATGACCATTGCCGAGGAGAGCACGTCCTGGCCCAAGGTGTCGCAGCCGGTCCACGAAGGCGGCCTCGGCTTCGGCTTCAAGTGGAACATGGGCTTCATGCATGACACGCTGAGCTATTTTGCCCGCGATCCGATCTACCGCAAATACCATCACCAGGAGCTGACCTTCGGCCTGCTCTACGCCTTCTCGGAGAACTTCGTCCTGCCGATTTCCCATGACGAAGTCGTGCACGGCAAGGGCTCGATGATCGCCAAGATGCCAGGCGACGACTGGCAGAAATTCGCCAATCTCCGGGCCTATTACGGATTGATGTGGGGGCATCCCGGCAAGAAGCTCTTGTTCATGGGCCAGGAATTTGCGCAGTGGAGCGAATGGTCGGAGGAGCGATCGCTCGACTGGAACCTGCTCGATTACGCCCCCCATGAGGGTGTGCGCAGGTTGGTGCGCGACCTGAACTTCACCTATCGCTCCAAGGCCGCGCTGCATGCGCGCGACTGCGAAGGCGATGGTTTCGAATGGATCGTCGGCGATGATCAGGACAATTCGGTATTCGCCTGGCTGCGAAAAGCGCCGGGCGAAAAACCGATCGCCGTCATCTGCAATATCACGCCGGCCTATCACGAACGATATGAATTGAGCTTGCCTGCGGCAGGACGTTGGCGTGAGATATTGAACACCGATGCTGAAATCTATGGTGGCAGCGGCAAGGGCAATGGTGGTCGCGTGGAGGCGCATGCCACGGAAAGCGGCTGGGCAAAGGCGGGGCTGACGCTCCCGCCACTGGCCGTCATAATGCTGGAATTGGAACAGTAAGGGGAGGAAACACATGACGGAAAAGAAAACAAAAAGCCTGTCGCGCGATGCCATGGCCTATGTGCTGGCTGGTGGTCGCGGAAGCCGCCTCAAGGAACTGACGGACCGCCGCGCAAAGCCCGCCGTCTATTTCGGCGGCAAGGCGCGCATCATCGATTTCGCCCTGTCGAATGCGCTCAATTCCGGTATCCGACGCATCGGCGTCGCAACCCAGTACAAGGCCCATTCGCTCATCCGCCATCTGCAGCTCGGCTGGAACTTCTTTAGGCCCGAGCGTAACGAGAGCTTCGACATCCTGCCGGCATCGCAGCGTGTGTCTGAAACCCAGTGGTATGAAGGCACGGCCGACGCCGTGTACCAGAATGCCGACATCATCGAATCCTACGCACCGGAATACATGGTCATCCTGGCCGGCGACCACATCTACAAGATGGACTACGAGCTGATGCTGCAGCAGCATGTCACCTCGGGTGCCGACGTGACCATCGGCTGCCTGGAAGTGCCGCGCATGGAGGCAACCGGCTTCGGTGTCATGCATGTCGACGCGACCGACCGGATCATCGATTTCGTCGAAAAGCCCGCCGATCCGCCGGGCATTCCCGGCAATGAGGACTTCGCCCTCGCCTCAATGGGCATTTATGTCTTCCACACCAAGTTCCTGATGGAACTGCTGCGCCGGGACGCCGCCGATCCGGATTCCAGCCGCGATTTCGGCAAGGACATCATTCCCTACGTGGTGAAGAGCGGCAAGGCCGTCGCCCACCGCTTCGCCCAGTCCTGCGTTCGCTCCGATTTCGAGCGCACCCCCTACTGGCGCGACGTCGGCACGATCGACGCCTATTGGCAGGCCAATATCGACCTGACCGACATCGTTCCGGAACTCGACCTCTACGACAAGACCTGGCCGATCTGGACCTATTCCGAAATCACACCGCCCGCCAAGTTCGTCCATGACGACGAAGGCCGTCGCGGCTCGGCGATTTCCTCGCTCGTGTCTGGCGATTGCATCATCTCCGGTTCCTCGCTCTACAAGAGCCTGTTGTTCACCGGCGTCCGTGCCAACTCCTATTCCCGCCTCGAAGGCGCCGTCGTCCTGCCCAAGGTGCAGATCGGCCGTCATGCGCGCCTCACAAACGTCGTGATAGACCATGGCGTGGTGATCCCTGAAGGGCTGATCGTCGGCGAGGATCCGGAAATGGATGCCAAGCGCTTCCGCCGCAGCGAAAACGGGATCTGCCTCATCACACAGTCGATGATCGACAAACTGGGTTAGCCAATTCGATGAAGGTCCTTTCGGTCGCCTCCGAACTCTATCCGCTCATCAAGACCGGAGGCCTCGCCGACGTCGCGGGCGCGCTGCCGATCGCGCTCGCCGCCCATGGCGTCGAGACGAAGACGCTCATTCCCGGTTATCCCGCGGTGATGAAGGCCGTTAACAAGCCGAAGAAGCTGTACGAGTTCGAAGATATTCTCGATGAACGGGCGACGGTATTCGAGGCCCGCCATGAGGGCCTCGATCTTCTCATCCTCGACTGCCCGCCACTCTACGAACGGTCGGGCGGCCCCTATCTCGACACCCAGGGCCGCGACTATCCCGACAACTGGAAACGCTTCGCTTTGCTCTCCAAGGTCGGGGCAGAAATTGCGGCCGGGGTGCTGCCCGGGTTCAAACCCGATCTCGTTCATGTGCATGACTGGCAGGCGGCGCTGGTACCCGTCTACATGCGCTATGCAGAGACGCCGGAAGTGCCGAGCCTGATCACGATCCACAACATCGCCTTCCAAGGCCAGTTCGGCGCCGCGCTTTTCCCTTATCTCGGCCTGCCCGCCCACGCCTGGCACGAGGCGCTCGAATACTATGGCACCATCAGCTATCTGAAGAGCGGTCTCGTCACTGCACACGCGCTCTCGACGGTGAGCCCCTCTTATGCGGAAGAGATTCTCACACCCGAATTCGGCATGGGCCTTGATGGGGTGATCGCCAGCCGCACCGCCGACCTTTATGGCATTGTCAACGGCATTGACGCCGAGGTCTGGAATCCGGCCACGGACCCGCTGCTGTCGAGCCATTTCTCGGCCACCGCCCTGAAGAAGCGCGCCGGGAACCGGGCAGCGCTGATCGACCGCTTCGGGCTGGAAAGCGGCGACGGCCCGATCTTCAGCGTGATTTCACGGCTCACCTGGCAGAAGGGCCTCGATCTGGTCCCTGATGTGATTGACGAGATCATCCAGGCCGGCGGAAAGCTGGTGATCCTCGGTTCCGGCGAAAGCGGCATCGAGGCAGCGCTGGAGGGCGCGGCAGCCCGTCACCGCGGACATGTCAGCATGGTCCTGGGCTACGACGAGAAACTCTCTCACCTGATGCAGGCGGGCTCTGACATCATTCTGGTACCGTCCCGTTTCGAGCCCTGCGGCCTCACCCAGCTGTATGCGCTGCGCTATGGCTGCGTACCGCTCGTTGCCCGCACCGGGGGCCTGGCCGACACCATCGTCGATGCCAATGAGGCAGCACTCGCGGCCGGTGTCGCAACGGGCGTGCAGTTCACACCAGTAACGGCCGATGCCTTCCGCCGCGCCATCCGCCGAACCATCCGTCTCCACAGTGACCAGCGTCTCTGGTTACAGATGCAGAAGCAGGGCATGAAATCGGACGTCTCCTGGAACAGGAGTGGCACCGCCTATGCCGAACTTTATCAACGCCTCGTCTCGAAAGGCCAGTAATCGATGATTTCGACTGTCTCCACGAAGCCCTATGCGGACCAGAAGCCTGGCACGTCCGGCCTGCGCAAGAAGGTTCCGGTCTTCCAGCAGGAAAACTATGCGGAGAACTTCATCCAGGCGATCTTCGACAGCCTGGAAGGTTTTGCTGGCGAGACGCTGGTGATTGGCGGCGACGGCCGCTACTATAACCGCGAAGTCATCCAGGTGGCGCTGAAAATGGCCGCCGCCAATGGTTTCGGCAAGGTCATGGTCGGCCAGGGCGGCATCCTGTCGACGCCGGCCGCCTCGCATGTCATCCGCAAATACAAGGCCTTTGGCGGCATCGTGCTTTCGGCCAGCCACAATCCAGGCGGCCCGACCGAAGATTTCGGCATCAAATACAATATCGGCAATGGCGGCCCGGCACCCGAAAAGATCACCGATGCGATCTTCGCCCGCACCAAGGTCATCGACAGCTACAAGACGGTTGACGTCGCCGACATCGACCTCGACACGATGGGCAGCTTCGATCTGGCAGGCATGACCGTCGAGGTGATCGACCCGGTCACCGACTATGCCGACCTGATGGAAACCCTCTTCGACTTCCCTGCCATCCGCTCGTTGATCTCGGGCGGATTCCGCGTGGTGATCGATAGCATGAGCGCCGTCACCGGCCCCTATGCCGTCGAGATCCTCGAAAAGCGCCTCGGCGCACCGGCCGGTTCCGTCCGCAACGAAATCCCCCTGCCCGATTTCGGCCACCACCATCCGGACCCGAACCTCGTCCACGCCAAGACCCTCTATGACGACGTCATGAGCCCTGACGGCCCGGACTTTGGCGCGGCCTCCGACGGCGATGGCGACCGCAACATGGTGGTCGGCAAGGGCATGTTCGTCACGCCCTCCGACAGTCTTGCGATGATCGCCGCCAACGCCACCTGCGCCCCCGGCTACAGACAAGGCATCGCCGGCATCGCCCGCTCGATGCCGACAAGTGCCGCAGCCGACCGCGTCGCGGAAAAGCTCGGCATCGGCATGTATGAGACCCCGACCGGCTGGAAATTCTTCGGCAACCTGATGGATGCCGGCAAGGTCACCGTCTGCGGCGAGGAAAGCTTCGGCACCGGCTCCGACCATGTGCGCGAAAAGGACGGCCTCTGGGCGGTGCTCTTCTGGCTTAACATCGTTGCCGCCCGCAAACAGAGCGTCAAGCAGATCGTCGAGGCCCATTGGGCCGAATACGGCCGCAACTACTATTCGCGCCACGACTATGAAGGCGTGGAAACGGACAGTGCCAACGCCCTCGTCACAGCCCTCCGCGCCAAACTCGACAGCCTGCCCGGCACCACAATCAACGGCCTGACCGTGACGGCTGCCGACGACTTCGCCTATCATGACCCGATCGACCACTCCGTCTCGAAGAACCAGGGCATCCGCATCCTCTTCGAAGGCGGCAGCCGCATCGTCTTCCGCCTCTCCGGCACCGGCACCTCTGGCGCGACGCTGCGCCTCTATGTCGAGCGCTACGAGCCCGACGCCAGCCGCCATGCAATCGAGACGCAGGCAGCACTCGCCGACCTGATCGCGGCAGCGGAGGAAGTGGCCGAGATCAAGCGCTATACGGGGATGAACGAGCCGACGGTCATTACCTGACCTGACTCACAGCCTCCTGGAACAATCTCAGCCCCGGCGCCCTCGGCTCCGGGGTTTTTCCTTGTCCCAAGCAGCCACACTTGACTCCCTATTCATATCCACTATTCTGGATATATGGATGAGAAATCGACGATAGCGGCGCTTGCCGCCCTGGCTCAGCCGACCCGGCTGCAGACATTCCGCCTGCTGGTGGCGCATGAACCCGATGGCGTTCCCGCCGGCGAGCTCGCCCGCCTGATCGGCGTGCCGCAGAACACCATGTCGGCGCATCTGTCGACACTCTCGCAGGCCGGGCTGGTCACAGGCGAGCGTCAGAGCCGCTCGATCATCTACCGCGCCGATCTAGATCGCTTCCGCGCGGTCGCACTTTACCTGTTCAAGGATTGCTGCGGCGGCAATGCCAGCCTCTGCCAGCCGCTGATCGACGATCTCGCCTGCTGCAGCCCGAAACCACAAGCAACCCGCCCGAACTGAGAGACCGGCCATGTCCGACAAGATCTACAACGTGCTTTTCCTCTGCACCGGCAATTCCGCCCGCTCGATCATTGCCGAAGCGCTGCTCAACCGGCTCGGCCAGGGCAAGTTCAAGGCCTATTCCGCCGGCTCCCAGCCGAAGGGTGAGGTTCACCCCTATACGCTGCAGCTGCTGAAGGGCATGAACTACGACACCAGCTTCGCGCGTTCGAAGAACTGGGACGAGTTCGCAGTGCCGGGTGCCCCGCAGCTCGATTTCGTCTTCACCGTCTGCGACAACGCCGCCGCCGAAGCCTGCCCCGTCTGGCCCGGCCAGCCGATGACCGCCCATTGGGGCGTGCCGGATCCGGCCGCAGCTGAAGGCACGGACTCAGAGAAGCACTTCGCCTTTGCCGAAGCCTATCGCATGCTGAACAACCGCATCTCGATCTTCGTCAGCCTGCCGATGATGAGCCTCGACAAGCTCTCGCTGCAGAAGCGCCTCGACGAGATCGGTCGCGCCACAACGACGGCCGGTTGAAGACCGTGGCCGATCTTTCACGCCGCCTCATCGCCGAGGCGCTCGGCACGGCAATGCTCGTCGCAACCGTTGTCGGCTCCGGCATCATGGCCGACCGCCTCTCCGACGATGTCGCCGTCTCGCTGCTCGGCAACACCATCCCGACCGGCGCGATCCTCTTCGTGCTGATCACGATCCTCGGACCGATCTCGGGTGCTCATTTCAACCCGGTCGTGACCCTCATCTTTGCCCTGCGCAAGGAGCTGGAGGCATCCGCCATTCTGCCCTACGTGCTCGCCCAGATTCTCGGCGGCATCGCCGGCACGCTCATGGCCCATGCCATGTTCGACCTCTCGATCTTCCAGATCTCGGAGACGGTTCGCACGGGATCGGCGCAGTGGACAGCAGAAGCGGCGGCCACCTTTGGCCTGCTCCTCACAATCCTCGGTGGATTGCGCTTCAAGGCTGACGCCATTCCGATGCTGGTCGGGCTCTATATCACGGCGGCCTACTGGTTTACGGCATCGACCTCTTTCGCCAACCCGGCCGTGGCGATTGCCCGCAGCCTGACCAACACCTTTGCCGGCATCAGACCCGCCGACCTCACCGGCTTCATCCTGGCACAGATAGCAGGCGCCCTGATCGCAGCGGCACTCGCCGCCTGGCTTTTTGCCGAGAGCCGCAACGAAATTCCCCCGATCGTCCCTGAAGGAACCGACCGTCCATGAACGTCACCATCTATCACAACCCGGCCTGCGGCACCTCGCGCAACACGCTGGATCTGATCCGCCACGCCGGTATTGAGCCTGTTGTCATCGAATATCTGAAGACCCCGCCCTCCAAGCGCGAGCTCGCCACCATGATCAGCGATGCCGGCCTTTCGGTGCGCGAGGCGATCCGCGAAAAGGGCACGCCCTATGAGGAACTTGGCCTCGCCGATCCAGCCCTCTCGGACGACCAGTTGCTCGACGCCATGATCACCACCCCCATCCTGATCAACCGCCCGCTTGTTGTCACCGACATGGGCACCCGCCTCTGCCGCCCGTCCGAAGTGGTGCTCGACATCCTGCCATCAGACGCCTTTACCTCCGCCTTCGTCAAGGAAGACGGCGAGGCCGTGCTGGATGCGGAGGGCAAGCGCATTGTCTGACGTGAATGTAGACCTGCCCGCCGCCGACCTCGATCACCTGCGCCTGCCGGATCTGGAGGCGCTGCGACGCCCCTTCTCCACCCACAAGCCGCGGATCCTCATCCTGTACGGCTCGCTGCGGCAGGTCTCCTACAGCCGGCTGCTGGCGATGGAAGCCAAGCGCCTGCTCGAGCATTTCGGCGCAGAGGTGAAGGTCTTCGATCCCTCAGGCCTGCCCCTGCCGGACGATGCGCCGATCACTCATCCGAAGGTGCAGGAACTGCGTGACCTCTCCCAATGGTCCGAGGGCCAGGTCTGGGTGAGCCCCGAGCGTCACGGCACACTGACCGGCATCATGAAGGCGCAGATCGACTGGATTCCCTTGTCCGTCGGTGCCATCCGCCCGACCCAGGGCAAGACGCTCGCCGTCATGCAGGTCTCCGGCGGATCGCAGAGCTTTAATGCCGTCAACGCCATGCGCCTGCTCGGCCGCTGGATGCGGATGATCACCATCCCCAACCAGTCCTCGGTCGCCATGGCCTGGCAGGAGTTCGACGGCAACGGGCGGATGAGACCCTCGTCATATTACGAGCGTGTGGTCGATGTCTGCGAAGAGCTGGTGAAATTCACGCTGCTGACGCGTGATATCTCCGACTACCTCACCGATCGCTACAGCGAACGCAAGGAAGCGGCGGTGAAATCGGTGAACCTCGCGGCGATGTAAGCGCAACCGCTCTGGCCGAGAGTAGCCCGCCTGCTATTGTTCCATCAGGCGAGCGAATCACACGGACCGCGAGGCGACCCATGACCATGCCTATGCTCGGAGCTATCATCGGCAAGACGGGCGCCGATATCCGTCTGTGGTCGCATCATGCGGAACACGTGGAGCTTTGCCTCTTCGATGGCAGCGGCGAGACCGAACTCGCCCGCCTGTCGATGACACGTGGGGACGGCGATGTGCATCACGTCTTCGTCGAGGGGATGAAGGAAGGCGCCCGCTACGGCTTCCGCATCCACGGCCCCTATGATCCGGCAGAGGGCCATTGGTACGATCCATCCAAGCTCCTGGTCGACCCCTATGCCACCGAACTCGACCGCCCTTTCGTCTATGATGTGAGGCTCGGCCAGTATGGCGTCGACACAGCCGATCTGATGCCGAAGGCAATCGCGAAGGCACACAAGCCGCTGAAGCCCATGATGCCGCTCGGCGAGCGCACCGGCTTCATCTACGAGGTCAACGTCAAGGCGCTGACCATGCTGCATCCGGATGTGCCGGAAGCGCAAAGAGGAACGCTCGCAGCACTCGCTCACCCCGCCATCCTCGCGCATCTCAGGCGCATCGGCGTGGACATGGTGGAGCTGATGCCGATCACCGCCTGGATCGACGAGCGGCATCTGCCCCCCCTCGGCCTCACCAACAGCTGGGGCTACAACCCTGTCGCCATGATGGCGCTCGACCCGCGCCTCGTGCCCGGCGGCGTGAAAGAATTGCGCGACACGGTCGCCGCCCTGCATGGCCAAGGCATCGGCGTCATCCTCGACCTCGTCTTCAACCATACCGGCGAAAGCGATGTGCACGGGACGACGCTCTCCCTGCGCGGCATCGACAACCGCTCCCTCTTCCGCCATGTGGCGGATGATCCCGGCACGCTGGTCAATGACACCGGCTGCGGCAACACACTCGCCTGCGACCATCCTTTCGTGCGCAAACTCATCGTCGATACGCTGCGCCACTTCGTTCTCTCAGCCGGTGTCGATGGTTTCCGCTTCGACCTCGCCCCGATCATGGGCCGCCACTGGGACGGTTTCCATCCGGATGCGCCGACGCTTGCAGCCATTCTCGAAGACGAGGTGCTGGAGGATCGCATCCTGATTGCCGAACCCTGGGATATCGGCCCGGGCGGCTATCAGCTCGGCCGCTTCCCGCCCGCCTTCCTCGAATGGAACGACCGCGGCCGCGACACCTTCCGCCGCCATTGGCGCGGCGACGCCTGGACGACAGGCGATCTCGCAACGGCACTGGCCGGGTCCGCAGATCTCTTCGCCCATGACGGCCACGGCCAGACCCGAAGCGTCAATTTCATCGCCGCCCATGACGGTTTCTCGCTCTATGACCTTGTGTCCTTTGAGCACAAACACAACGAGGCGAATGGCGAGCAAAACCGCGACGGCCACAACGAGAACCATTCCTGGAACAACGGCGTCGAGGGCGAAAGCTCCGACAAGGCGATCCTGAAGAAGCGTCGGCAGGATGTCGAAGCTCTGCTCTCGACACTGTTTGCCAGCCGGGGGGCGGTGATGCTGACAGCCGGCGACGAGTTCGGGCGCACCCAACGCGGCAACAACAATGCCTATTGCCAGGACAATGCGCTCACCTGGCTCGACTGGTCCGGGGCGGACGAGGAACTGATCGAAACGACCGCCCGCCTCGCCGCCATGCGCCAGCGGTTCTCCTGCTTCATGGACACCAGTGTCCTGACCGGCGACGGCGATGTCAGCTGGCTGAACACCGACGGCCTGCCCATGACGGTCGCCGACTGGGAAACGCCCGATCTCGGCGCCTTTGCCATGGTCCTCGCCGGCATCGACCGCGAGACGGCCAAGGACTGCCATGTTGCCGTGCTCTTCAATCGCTCGGCGGAAGCCCGTGACTTTGTGCTTGCCTCACGCGAAGGGCGCAAATGGCGACGCCTGGAAAGCGGTCGCGGCGCCGCAAAGGCGGCTGTGAAGGCCCGGACGGTGGATTTCTGGGTTGAGAGCTAGTTTTATGCTCCAACTGTGATCGAAACCTATTCCGCCTGACATCAAGCGGCTATAGCCTGCGGGAATTGTTGAAGGATCGGGTTCATTTCATGCCGCAAGAGATTTCGCTCAAGGACGTGCCGGGCCTCGTTGGAACCGTGGTCGGCGTATCGGACTGGATCACCGTCGACCAGCCGATGATCGATGCCTTTGCTGGCGCCACCATGGACCACCAGTTCATCCATACCGACCCCGTGCGCGCGGCAGCAGACACACCCTTCGGCGGCACGATTGCCCACGGCTTCCTGACGCTCTCGCTGCTCTCGGCCATGAACTACGACTGCCTGCCGAAGATCCGCGAGCAAACCATGGGCATCAACTACGGCTTCGAGAAGGTCCGCTTCATGTCGCCGGTGCGCACAGGCAAACGCATTCGCGGTTCCTTCAAGCTCGCCGAAGCCCGCTTTCGCGGCGCCGGCATGCTGATGAACACCTATGAGGTAACCGTCCAGATCGAGGACGAACGCAAGGCCGCGCTGACCGCCGACTGGATCACCATTTCCCAGTTCGACCCCAAGGACCGTCCGGAAGGCGTCTGACACGAAAGGCGCCTCAGACCATGAGCGACGAGTGCAGCGAACTGATACGCCAGAGTTTCCGCCGCCAGGCAAAGGCCTGCGCCGATCTCGGCTCCCCCTTCACCGCCCGCATTTGTACACTCGCCGCAGAGCGGCTGACGGATGAGACGAGGGTCGGCGCCATGATCCTCGGCTGGCCCGGCAATCCCGACGGTACCGGCGATGCGCTCGCGCTGCGTCTCGCCGGCACGTTGCATGCCCTTGTGCGCTCCGGCCAGGACCAAGCACTTGCAGCCGTCTATCCACCCCAGGCCGTCGATGACGACACGCTCTGGGCAGCAATCGAGGCCGCGATGCGGCGGGACGAAGCCTTCATGCTGGAGCGCCTGAAATCCGCCCCGCAGACCAATGAGGTGCGCCGCTCCTCCGCCCTGCTCCCTGGCTTTCTGACAATAGCTGCGCTGACCCGCAAACCGCTGATCCTCTCGGAAGTCGGCGCCAGCGCCGGCCTCAACCTGCAATGGGATCGCTACAGCTACCAACTGGGAGACTTCCGCTGGGGCCAGGCCTCCGCTGTCGAACTCGCCCCACGCTGGGAAGGTCCGCTGCCACCGCAAGCCCCAATCGAGATCACCGAACGTGGAGGCTGCGACCTGAACCCGCTCGACCCTGCCTCCGAAGACGACCGCCTCCGCCTCTTCTCCTATATCTGGGCCGACCAGCAGGACCGCCTCGACCGCACGGCAGCAGCCCTTGAAATGGCAACCGAAAGCGGCCTGAATGTCGAAAAGGCCGACGCCATCGACTGGCTGCGCAAGCGTCTGACAACGCCGCGTCCGGGCATGACCCACGTGATCTACCACACCATCGCCTGGCAATATCTGCCACCCGCGCTGAAGGCCGAAGGCGAAGCGCTGATCGCCGAAGCCGGTGCCCGGACGACGCAAGACGCACCGCTGGCGCGCCTGCAACTGGAGGCCGATGGCAAACCCGAGGGGGCCGCGATCCTGCTCACGCTTTGGCCGACAGGCGAAACCCGCGAGATCGGCCGGGCGGATTTTCACGGGCGCTGGGTGAAATGGGTGGGGTGGGAAGGCTCAGCCTTCTGAGTTGAACAGAGCCGGTCTCAGGTCAACTATCGGACCGAAGCGGTCATTGAACATAGGGGTCAGCTCACGTATCAGGCGTTCTTGTCCCTTCAGGAGCAACGCTTCATGCAGCCACCGCCAGATGACGCTTGGGAACCATGGTCCCCGGATGAATTGTTCGCTCGTCTCGGCGGGTCTAACGCCGACTGGTACATCGTAGGCGGCTGGGCCTTGGACCTTTGGCACGGCGAGCTGACCCGTGCGCATGAAGACTTGGAGTTCTCGGTGCTTGCCTGCCAGGCTCAACGCTATCGCGGCGCCCTGTCGGATCTGGAGTTCTTCACAGCGAAGGATGGTAAACTTGACCATCTCCCCCTGGTAGAACAACTGCCCACGGATGTTTGGCAACAGTGGGGTGCGGATATTGGCGCCGGGCGCTGGCGCGTCGACATGATGGTCGATCGGGGATCGCCGGATATGTGGGTCTACAAGCGCGATCCATCTCTCACCTTGCCGCGAAGCGAAGCCATACGCGCAACAGTCGGCGGCATCCGATATCTGGCACCGCACATCGTCTTGCTCTTCAAAGCTAAGCACGCCCGCGACAAAGATCACGGGGACTTCCGCAATGCCTTACCTCGCTTGGAATCCAGTGAGAAATCCGCCCTTCGTCAATGGTTGGAGGTGCTGCATCCAGGACATGTCTGGATGCAAGAGCTTCAATCCGGCTGACCGTCTACCTGGCTGCCGATCTGTCGCGAAGTCCCAATTAAAGTGACACGTGTTTTTCTCGCTCTGGCGACGTCGCAGAGTAGGGAGTTTTGCGGCAGCCACAATCTCCGTGTTGGTGCTGAGCGACTGACGCCTCCCGGACCAAACCTGCCATAAGGGCCAGATTGCTGTAGATCTCGGCTAAGGGTTCCGACAACAACATGTCACCAAAAGGAGGAGATAGTTATGGAAACCGACCTAAAGCGATTTCAGGGTCAATGGCGACAGGTGAGATTTGAGGAGAATGGGATTGTCGACC